>JANLSD010000127.1:0-27379 GCA_031362245.1 Acaryochloridaceae cyanobacterium OTE_25_metabat_464
ATTGACCAGGGCAGCCTCTTGTTCAGCTTGATGCACTCGTAGCGCATTCCGGAGCATTTGGGCAAGGCGACCTGGAGAAATTTTAGACTTCGCTAGGTAGTCGCTGGCTCCGGCCTTCATCAGGTCTACCGCAATTTGTTCATCCCCTTGCCCTGTTAGCACAATGAGGGGCGATAAAATCCCCTCTGCTCGAATCGTCTGTACCAGCGCCAATCCATCTTGGTCGGGGAGGCGATAGTCTAAAAAAATGCAGTCAAAGGGTTGCGTTTTGAGGGCTAAGATTGCGCCTGCACAGGTATCAGCTTCGTGCACCTCGACCTGAATCCCAGCAGTTTTGATTGCACGACGCACGGCTATCCGGTCTACTTCGTCATCATCCACAATCAAAATTTTGAGATTGGCGCTATTATCCATGGGACGTTACGGCATTTCACATAGAGACCAGTAGGTATTGAGGGTTGCCATCGTCTGCACAAATGGTTCAAAGGTGACGGGCTTAAGCAGATAGCCCGCAACGTTGAAGTCATAAGCCTGGAGGCGATCGCGGTCTTCTCCAGATGTTGTTAGCACCACCACAGGGATGGCTTTCAGCTCGGCATTAGCGCGCAGCACCCTTAAAAACTCAATACCACCCATCTTGGGCATATTAAGATCTAGCAAAATAAGACGCCGCCCTGGGGGTACCACTGGCGGGTTTCCGCTTTGGCCCGTGAGCATATCTAGCGCCTCTAAGCCGTTGCTAGCAACAAATAGAGGGCTTTTGATCCCCCCTTTTTTAAAGGCACGTCGGACATTCATAATGTCTACTTCATCGTCCTCAACCAGCAGAATATTCATGAATCGGTCTTGCATTGTAGGTTTATTTAAAGTCTGATCTTGATCTAGAAGCATTTGTAAAGACATTAGATTCATTTCTTCCCCTACTAATGTCTTTTAAAAATCAGATTTCTAAAAGACTCTTAACATAAATATTACAAAAGTGTTGCTGCATCGCGCTTCAGTCTAAAGCAGTAGGTTTGGAAATGTTGACAAGATAAAGTGGTGACTTGAGCCAAGTAAAGCGGAAGGTTGCCCCTTCACCCTCTTTTGACTCCACTCGGATACTGCCCCCTTCAGTTTCGAGAATTTTTTTGATAATCGCTAAGCCAACGCCTGTGTTTTCCTGAGTATCGCGGGATTGCAGGGTCTGGAAGATCGTAAAAATTTTGTCGTGGTAGAGCGGGTTAATACCATTGCCATCGTCTTGAATGGAAAACTCGTACCAACGCCCTTGGTCGGTGACAGAGACGGTAACATTGCCGTCTCTGCGGGGATGGTGCTTGTGGGCGTTGTCTAACAGGTTTGTCAAAACCCGCTGTAGCAGCAGTCGCCGTGTTTTAATAATGGGCATCTCTAGCCCAATTTCAATAATGAAGGTAGGGGGTGGCGCTAGGGTATCAATAATTTCCTCCAGCAGCACTCGAACGTCTACGGTTTCGATGGGAACCTGCCTTTTGCCAATGCGAGAGTATTCCAGAATCCCATTAATGAGCGCTTCCATCCGGTACACGCGGCTCCGCAGAAGATAGATCTGCTGCCTATTTTCCTCAGGGATCTGCTCGGCGAGATCTTCTTCAATCCATTCTGAAAGGCTGGCGATCGCCCTCAGTGGCGCCTTGAGGTCATGGGAAGCCACATAGGCAAACTGGTCTAGCTCTTGGTTGCGCGATCGCAGTTCAGCATTAGTAGAAGCCAAGGTGACGTTGAGCTGAGCCAACTCATCTGCGCGCGACTGAAGTTTCGCGGCGGCCTCCTGCTGCTCCGTCACATCTCGAATAATCACAATCATCCGCTGGTCAACGGGAATTTGGCTAATGGAAATCTCGACCGGAAACGAATCGCCACTGCTGCGCCGCCCAATGGCCTGCCACTGCTGCTCACGACTCAGCAAATGCTTAACCCAGTATTCTGGGTCTACACTGTCTTCACGACTAATGCCGCCTGCCGCCACGGGGTTGTTCAGCAATAAGGATAGATTTTGCCCAATGGCTTGGGGGAGCGTATAGCCAAACATTGAGGTTGCTGCGGTATTGATGGTCTCAATGTGGCCTGCTTGATCGAGGATGACCACCCCATCTACGACGTTAGAAACAATCACTTCAAGTAGGTTTTTGCTCTCTAGCAGCCGCTGCTCGCGCTCAGATAAATTCTGCTCAAGTCGGCGAAATAGACCCAAGGCCAACGCTGACCCAATTGCGCTGAGTCCCGCCGCAACCCAAAGCGCAAATTCAAAGGTGTTACGCTGTTCTGACAGTTGCGCTTGGCGAAGACCCAGCAGTCGCTGTTCTTCTTGCTCAAACTGGGCCAAGCCAAGGCGAAGCCGATCCATTTTATCTTGGCCCCTTACCACGAGTGGTTTTATGGCGTCTTTGCGCAATGCATTAGAGCCTGTCTGATTAACCTGATCGATCAGGTTAATCAGGATAGCCACCCGTGCCTGCGTCATGTTTTGAATCTCCTGCATTCGTCGCGCTTGCTGGGCGTCGTTTCTGACAAGCTGCTTTAGGTGGTTAAGACGATTAGGCAGAGAAACTCGTGCCCGATCATAGGGTTCTAAAAACTCAGGACGACGGGTGAGGGCATAGCCACGCACCCCCGTTTCAGAGTTCAGCAGCTCTGTCACAAGATGATTACTTTCAAGTAAAACTTGGTTGGTGTGATCGACCCACTGCTGCGATCGATCAATGCTAGCCCTCAACCAGCTAAACGCCATTAAAGATCCAATCAGACAAAGCACAGGCACGGCAACCACAATAAACCCCTGACGACGAATGGAAAGGTTCTTCCAAGGATTGATGAGGGTTTGCAGTGAAAAGCGCTTTGTCATTTCGGGATTGGGGATTTGGTCAAGGGAGAAGGGCTAAATCTGAGCTACCGCATACATCTGAGACACAAGTTGGATTCCCTTGAAACATCCTGCATTACTCCCCTCAATCCCCCCTTGCTAAGGGGGGAAGAATATGGAACTAATATGAAACTCTTGCTCCCTCCCCTTACCAAGGGGTGGGGTAGTGCAAGGTGCTCAAGCTTATACTCATCAGCTATTCAGATTTCGACTTAATGAAAGTGGGCTAGGGAAGAGGGTGATAATCGGGAGCATCCCACTTTGGCAAATATACTTGGCGAGGCCATTTTTGCTAAATTCTGAAAACCCTAACTCATGAGCATCATACGGAATATTAAAATTCTGGTCGAGCCTCAAAATCGATGTTTTCGCCAAAGTGGGATGCTCCCGTGATAATCTCCCATGAGATCAAGGCTCCTTCGGCCACGTAAAGTAAAACGTTGTGCCCTTCCCGATCTCAGACTCTAGACGAATTGTGCCCTCCTCTGTTTCCACAATCTTTTTGACAATGCTCAGACCAATACCAGAGCTATCTGAATTATTTTGAGGATTCACTGCCTGAAAAATCATAAAAATTTTGTCATGTTGCTCTGGCGCAATCCCAGCCCCGTCATCCGCCACTGCAAATTCATAAAAACTACCCTGATCTTGACTAGAAATCCGAATCAATCCGTCCGGGCGATCGTGGTGCTTAATGCCGTTGCTAATGAGGTTGGCAAACACCTGGGACAGCAGCAGACGCTTGGTTTGGAGCGTCGGCATTTCAGCCCCAATCTCAATACTGAAGGTTTTGGGAGGGGCTAGGGAATCAACCACCTCAGCCAGCAGTTCCGCTACGGGGACTGGCTCAATCAACGCATCCGTTCGCCCCGCCCTGGCATAGTCCAGCAGTCCATTGATCATCGCTTCCATACGGGACACTCGGTTTCGCAGAAGCGCCATTTGCTGTTGATTTTCAGGGGGGAGCTGTCCTTCTAGATCGTCTTCAATCCACTGGGATAGGTTAGAGATGGCGCGCAGGGGGGCTTTTAAGTCGTGGGACACAATATGAACAAAGCGGTCTAGCTCTTGGTTGCGTTCGTCTAACAGCACCGCAGCCTGCGCCAACAGCCCATTAAAGTTGGACAGTTCGCGGGAGCGAGCCTGAAGCATAGCTTGATCCTGTTTGCGGTCATTAATTTCCTCAATGACCGAGATAAAGTACTGAGGTGTTCCTAGCCGCGCATCTGAGCCTTGATGCTCCTCGACTGGCTCGCGCACTAGAGCAGCCGTCAGCTCAACCCACACAATCTTCCCCGACTTATGGAAATAGCGTTTTTCTATCGAGTAGGTTTCAATCTTCCCAGCTAAGAGCTGCCTCACGTAGACTAAATCAGCGTTTAGGTCGTCAGGATGCGTAAGATCTTGAAAAGTTCGCTCCTGTAGCTCTGCTGCTGAATATCCCACAATCTCGCAGAGCTTCTGGTTAACCCTGATCCAGCGACCATCTAGATCTACGTGCGCAATGCCAACTGCCGCCTGTTCGAAAGTTGCCTTAAACTGCTCTTGGCTGTCACGCAGCGCTTCTTCATACTGCTTTTGCTCTGTAATATCTGAGTGAGCACCCACCCACTCTCGCACGCTGCCGTCTTCTTCAAACACAGGTATGCCACGCACCTGCATATGCCGATACTCGCCGTCATAGCGGCGGATGCGATGCTCAAAGCTGAAAATAGTGTGACTTTCCACTGCTGTCGTCCAGGCTTGTGCTGTCGCGGGCTGATCTTCTGGGTGGATGGCGGTGAGCCATCCCCACCCTTTATACGCTTCAAAATTTTGTCCCGTAAAATTCTCCCAGCCAAGTTGCTGTGTAAACAGTTCACCTTCTGGGTTAGTCGTCCAAGTGATTTGAGAAGTGGCTTCAATTAAGGATCGATATCGAGCTTCTCCGTAACGCAATGCCTGCTCTGCCCATTTGCGATCTGTAATATCAAGGGCAGTGCTAATTACAAGGCGTCTACCGTCCGGCAGTTGCCCCAAAGGCGCAGAGGAAAAGTCCCAAGTCCGCATTTCGCCACTGCGGGTTCTGATTGTAAATTCGCCTTCTCTAACCTTTGCATCTAGGCTATAGAGATTGTCAATCGTCGCTTTGACGAGTTCTTTTCGTTCTCCATAGGCTCGCTCAGCCCAATCGGCAAGAGTCGGAATTTCTTGGAGCTGGTATCCTGAAAAATCCGTCCAGGCTGCGTTAATTAAGACAACTTCTCCATCTTCGGCATGAAGAATGATGGGAATCGGGGAATCCATAATGGCGTGGCGAAACCTATCTTCACTGGTCTGTAGCGCTTCTTCTGTCTGTTTGCGGGCCGTAATATCTCTGACTACCCCAATCATTCGGATGGGACTGCCTGCCGCATCGTAGACAAACCGTCCCTTGGCGTCAACCCAGTGCAGGGTCTCGTTGGGCCAAAGAATGCGGTACTGAATGGCCAATGCCTCATGGCTATCCATCGCTTTACGGGTGGCTTGGTGAATCCACTCCAAATCTTCAGGATGAACGCGGCGCTCCCAATCAAAGTAGTCTCGACTTGGCGTTCCTGGCTCATAACCAAAGATGATCTCATGGCGGAGATCCCAAACCGTTTGATCGTTGGTCATATCCCAATCCCAGGTTCCCATTTGGGCTGCATCTAGGGCTAAGGTTAGGCGCT
The DNA here is from genome assembly GCA_031362245.1 of Acaryochloridaceae cyanobacterium OTE_25_metabat_464. Taxonomy (GTDB): domain Bacteria; phylum Cyanobacteriota; class Cyanobacteriia; order Thermosynechococcales; family Thermosynechococcaceae; genus JAAURS01. Next base: position 5,575 of record JANLSD010000127.1, read on the forward strand.
CAGTATAGGCTGCCGTTTGGGCGATCGCCGCTTCTGTTTCCACTCTCGCGCTTTGCTCGCTCACCAACAGCGCTTCGTTTTGGAAAATTTTGGCCTCCAGTTCCGCCGTGCGTTGGGCAACCCGCTGCTCTAGCAAAGCATTGAGCCGATACACCTCAGCTTCAGCCTTTTTGCTCTGGGAAATATCGCGCCCTTCTGCAATCAGCAGCACGATATTTCCCCCTTCATCAGCAATGGGCTTTAGGGAAAAGTCGATTGAGATAATTGCATCGTTGGCTCCTGAAACCTCTACGTCGTAGCGCACAAACTCTCCGGCTGCGGCTAGGGCGATCGCCTCCTGAAGCCTCACGCGGATCTCGTTGGATAAGCTCCACCACTGCGCCTCCCAAAACGGTCGCCCAATGACCGCTTGCGCCGTAAACCCGCCAAAGTCTAGGGCCGTTTGATTGGCCTCCAGCATCGTCCCGTCTGGCTCTAAAAGCCCAATAAACTGAAACGTCTGATTAAAGATGGCGCGGAACCGACGTTCACTGGCCTTCAGTGCTTCCTCTGCCTGCGCTTGCTCTGTAATGTCTCGCATGGCAACCATCGCGCCAAGCTGGTGCCCGTCAGGGTGCAGAATGGGCGCACCACTCGAAATCAGCATGCGTGCTTTGCCATTTTGGGGCACAATTCGCATCTTAGCGCCACGCACGGTTTCTCCCTGCAAAGCCCGAAACAGCGGAATATCTTCTTGTCGCAGGGGAGATAGGTCAGCATCATAAAGGTCATAGTAATCAGCCCAGCGCTCAGCGGGCAGTGGCTCAGCGGGCAGCCCATGAAAGGTCTGACTGGCCGCATTAAACAGGGTCAGGGTTCCGTTTTGATCGCAGGCTACAATGCCGTCAGACAGGTTTTCTAAGAGCGCCTCTAAAAACTGCTGCTTATGAACCAAATCGTCTTTGCAGTACACTAAGCTTTCAATATTTGTGAAGGTTCCCACCCACTCCACAGGCTGTGATGAGTTTTTGGGGCGCTCTATCTGTGCGTGGGCCATTACTCGGTAGTATGCGCCATCTGCCTTTCGCATCCGAAATTTTGCTTCGTAGGGGTGCCCAGACTCAACGGCCTGCTGCCAAGAGGCTTGAATGCGATCGCAGTCTTCAGAATGAATCGCCTGTAGAAACCCAAAGCCCAAACCTTGGGTCTGACTTAACCCCGTCGCTTCTGTCCATCGCCCGTTAAAAAACGTAATTGCTCCCGTGTCAGAAGCAGTCCAAACAATATGCGGAATCGTTTCAATCAGTTGACGGCAGTTCGCGTCGCTAGACATAAAGCGTTATTCGTCTCACTATAAGAAGTGTCTATAGGGGAGTATTCCCCTGCTGAAATGCCTATAAAGTTAAGGAGTTGGACAAAATAGCTACATCTTGCACTACCCCCCTCAGTCCCCCTTGCTAAGGGGGGAAGAATATGGAACTCTTGCTCCCTCCCCTAGCTCTTTCAGAGCGGCTACGCCAAGGGCAAGGGGAGGGTTGGGGTAGTGTAAGGCGTGGAACAAAAGTCCTGTGAAATTAATTTTGCACAAGTACTTACCTTAGATACTTCATGCTCATTATTAAAAGCAAAACAAAGATATAGCAGAACCGCTAAAATCATCAACCTTCCAAAAGATGTATCTTTCCTTCAGCCAAAAGTTAGATTCTAGATATTGTGGCCTTACCATTATTGCTGCTTTGGATGGATGCAGTTTCTAAGATTTACCCCCATGATTAAGCAGTAATCTACCTCAATTTAAAAACGCCCTAAACACCTTGATTATAATGAATCCTATCTCTGTTGTTTTAATTGAAGATCATGATGTGGTGCGGATTGGCATCCGTACAGCGCTACAGCAGCAGGCTGGCATTCAGGTCATTGGCGAAGCTGCTAGTGGGCTGCAAGGGCTGCAACTGCTTGAAACCAAACAGCCGGACGTAGCCCTTGTGGATGTGGGCCTGCCAGGAATGGATGGCATTGAGCTAACGCGGCGGTTTCGGGCATTCCAAAAAGAGAATCCTGACAGCACCACAAAAATTGTAATTTTGACGATGCAGGGCAACGATGAGGTGGTCTTGGCCGCCTTTGCTGCCGGAGCAGATTCTTACTGCATGAAAAATATTGAGATTGAGCGCCTGAAGGAAGCCGTTGAAGTGACCCATCAGGGGAGCGCCTGGATTGATCCGGCGATCGCCAACATTGTGCTGCATCAACTGAAGCAAGAAACATCCAGCATAAACTCGTCGGGGCATCAGAAAACCGTTTCTATTGGTGCCGTTGAGCCAGAATATGAGGAGTTACTCAACAACTATCCTCTCACCCAGCGCGAACGCGAAGTGCTTGAGTGCATCGTCTCTGGCTGTACCAATAGTGAAATCGCTGGAAAGCTTTACATTACAGTGGGTACGGTTAAAACCCATGTGCGTAACATTTTAGAAAAGCTTTGTGCCAATGATCGCACTGAGGCCGCAGTCCGGGCACTACGATCTGGCATTGTTTCTTAGGCGATCGCCCCCCGTAGGCAGAATCAGGAATGTCTATGTAGATATAGTGACCATCCTGCATGGAGGTGATTTCAAGAATGCCTTCACCCGCAATCGCGTCCATTTGCATTACTTCACATTTGCTGTTTAAGCGCCCTAGGTCTCTTGACCCGAGGAGAAAATGAAGCCAGGTTAATACATTTTGTATCTGAGATTACTCTAGTCATTCAACAATCTACTTTAATAAAAGTAGAAGCATTGTTTGGGCACGGCTATGGTTATTCCCATCACTCTAATTATCCTAGGGATACTGACGCAGGTGGCTGTTTTGATAATCACCCGCGATGATATGACTCGGTTCACCATAAAATGTAAAACTTGCAGCTTCCAGATTCCACTCATGGAGCGTGCCCCCGCATTCTTTGATTGCCCAGAGTGCGATCGCCGCTTCAGCCTCAGTGACCCACTGCTCCGCCCGAAGGCTTGACGCGCTTAAAGAACAGCACCAGCAGCGCACTGGTAAACAGCGCGCACCCCATAAAGAAAAAGCAGTCGTTGTAGGCCATCACATTGGCCTCGCGACGAACCAGACGGTCAACTGTGGCAATGGCCTGATTTTGCGCAATGACTGGGTCACTGGTCGCACTCTGAAAAAGCTGGGTAAGTTGATCAATGCGATCGCGGGTCTGTGGATTCGACAGCGAGATAGCCTCACCGAGACGGTTTGAATGAAATTTTTCTCGTATTGATAGCAACGTCCCCAGAATCGCGATGCCGATGGAGCCGCCTAAGTTGCGACCCATATTAAACAGCGCCGAAGCAGAGCCGACCTGTTTGGGTTCTATTCCTGCGGTTGCCACGCTAGAAAGCGGGGTCAAAATCAGCGGTTGGCCGCAGGCACGAACGACCTGAGAATAAACCAATTGCTCAATGCCCGTCTGATAGGTCATGTTTGAATTCATAAAACAGCTCAGTCCAAAAAGGCTGAGTCCAATTGCGATGAGCAAACGCAGGTCGAACCGCTTCATCAGGATTGGCACCAACGGAATGATGAAGAGCTGCGGAATCCCCGACCACATAATGGTCTCGCCAATTTTCATCGCGTTGTAGCCTTGAATTTGCGCCAGAAAGAGGGGCAATAAAAACACTGAGCCGTAGAGTCCTAGGCCAGTCACCAGGTTAACCACGCTTGATAAACCAAAATTTCGCCGTCCGAGCAAGCGCAAATTCAGGAGCGACTTTTTACGGGTAAATTGGAGCCAAACGAACAGAGGAAGGGCGATCGCCGCCACAATTCCGGCTCGGACAATTTCTTCAGAACCCAGCCAGTCCTTACGATTGCCTTCTTCTAGAAAAAACTCAAAGGATGCCAAACCAATGGCCATTGACGCAATTCCCCACCAGTCGCCCTGCTTAAACAGATGGAGCTGCATGGGTTTGGGGGCGATCGCATACATCACGCCAGCAATCAGAAGCGCTCCTGGAAAAATATTGAGATAGAAAATATATTGCCAGCTAAAGTTATCCGTGAGCCAACCGCCAACGGTGGGGCCAACGCAAGGGGCGAAGGTTGCCGTCAGGGCAAATAAAGCTAACCCAATAGGCTGTTTCGGCGGCGGTAACGTGGTCAAAATGACCGTGAACGCCATCGGAATCAGAACGCCCCCCGTGAACCCCTGTCCGGCACGAAAAAATATCATCATCGGCAGGTTTGAGGCAAAGGCGCAGGCGATGGAAAAGAAGAGAAATAGCGCGGCGTTGACGAGTAAATAGCGGCGCACGGAAAACACCTGAGAGAGCCACCCCGTCAGGGGAATGACGACAATCTCAGCAACCAAATAACCCGTTGAGATCCAGGATCCTTCATCAAGGGTGGCACTTAATGCCCCTGTGATGTCGTTAAGTGAAGCATTCGTGATTTGGATATCGAGAACTGCCATGAATGCGCCCAGCAGCGTGGAAGCTACCCCGATCCAGTCTTTGAGTGAGACTTCATCGGTACGGTTTTGCGGCGGCATCCCCAGAGGTGCGCTTGTTTTCTGCTGTCTATTGAGATGAGTACTGGTCATACCGCGTCCTATGTCACCTGCTATCTACCGATGGGAGTTTCCTGCAAGTGGTCAATCCTAGCGTTAGGGAATCTCTACGGTCACAACTGCCGACATACCTGGAGAGATTTGTGATTCATACCCTTTGATGCTGTCGCGGTCGAACACAACTTTGACGGGGAGCCGCTGCACAATTTTGGTAAAGTTGCCCGTGGCATTATCTGGCGGCAGGAGCGAAAATCTTGCGCCGGAGGCTGGGGAACGGCTATCAACTTTTCCATGAAAAGTACGATTGGAAAAGGCATCGATTTTAATTTCAACTGCCTGACCTGGCTTCATTTTGCCCAACTGCGTTTCTTTGAAATTCGCAACAATCCAAGGCCGTTGAGAAACCACAGACATCAACGTTTGTCCCGGCTGTACTCGTTGTCCAACCTGAATGGTTTTATTGCCCACCTGTCCAGCGGTGGGGGCAACGATGTTTGCATAGGACAGTTGAAGTTGAGCATTGTCCACCTGAGCCTGGGCTTGGGCGATCGCCGCTAAAGCTGCTTTATACTGACGTTGACTGACTTCACTTTGACGCTGGCTGGTCTGAGTTTGCCGTCGATTAACTTCGGCCTGCTGATTACCTGCGTTTGCCTGCTGCAACGTTCCTCTGGTAGCGGCCAGTTTTGATTGGGTATTACTTAAATTCTGCTGGGCTTGAATAACACGAGCCTTAGCCTGTCTAATTTGTGCATCGACGGCGGTCCGTTGAGCAACAAAAGCATCGTAAGTAGCTTTAGCGGCATCCAACTGTTGTCGAGGAATTGCTCCACTTTGAGAGAGACTGATGTAGCGTTTATAGTCCAGTTGAGCTTTAATCAGATTTGCTTCAACCTGCTGACGCTGTGCTTCTGTTGCCGGAACGCCTGCTTGGGCTTCTAGGACAGCCGCTTGAGCTGTAGAGATGCTAGCAACTGCCGCGTCAATATTGCCTTGGGCCTGGGTAGTTTGCCCTTGAGCATTAGTCGTTGTAACATCCGTCGTTGCCTGAGACACCTCAACATTTGCCTGAGATACCCCAATGTTGGCTTGAGCCACACTAGCCTGTTCTTGAGCCGAAGCCAGGGATGCCTGCGCCTGTTTCAGCGCTACGTTGAAATCGCGAAGATCTAGCCTCGCTAAAGTAGCCCCTTTGGAGACCACTTGGTTGTCCTTGACTTTAACCTCAATGACGGTACCCGCAATACGAGCGTTTATCGGGTGGATATCAGCCGTAATATAGGCATCTTCAGTTTCTTGATGGGTTGACGCAAACCGCCACCAGCGGTAGCCAAAAATAATTGCGGCGATCGCACCTGCTCCCAATAATGCAATTAGCACAAGCTGTTTAATATTTTTTGAACGAGGCTGAGGAGTCTTAGACGATTCCTGTTCAGGAGTGGGTAAGCTTATTGGCTCTAAAACAGCAAGATCGTGACCATCTCGTTCGGCTAGTCCTTGTGCTGAATTCGATGCATTAATGGGTTCCATTTAGACCTTAGATCTCCATAGGCTAGATGCAGTACGGCTATTTGTTGATGAGATGCCAACCGTTTTAAGCAATCATCCTATCTTCATCGGCTCGAGTCATAAACTTAAATCATAAAAGTGTATTCTGACGATTTAAGAACAGCAATAACCATATCTATAAAATTACGTTCATTCTTAACTCCTTAAATTTACTAGCTAAGTATAGGCATGTCCCTATCAGGACTACTATAATTAATGCAACAAACCTCTTCTTGAATAAAGAAAACTACGATCATTTTAAGCCCCAAAATCAACCATGTATAATCGCATAGTTCTTCGAGATCAGTTGCCAAAGCATCAACCAATAAAGGTTCTGGACAATGAATAACCAATCGATGCTGTTGATCAATATATATAAGGCATTGAAATAAACTTTCAGTAAAGAAGCTACGTAGTCGTTCAATATGCAACTCTTCGAGCAGCATCAAATCATTGACCGTTAATTCAGTAAACATAGTAAATATCAAACTCATTCATGGGTTGAATTGAGAACAATAGAATCAAGAAACAATTCAAATAGTGGGTAAACGCTACACTTTGTACTCTAATTCCCAAAGTTTGTTGTCGCTAACCCTAATAGGTTGATCTTATTGCTAGAAAAGTTAACAGCAAAGTATTCAAGATGGGGTATTGACAAATAATGGGTGGCAAAACTTCGCCAATATGGAATGGTGGCACTGGTTCCGCCAGGTGAGATAAATAATCCTTTTGTCGCAAGGGTTTCGGCGTTTCGGCTGGGAATTTATGAATGAATAGCTCAAATGAAGAATTGGGGTCTTGAGCCATTTGAGCCTGAGAATCCTATCATCTTAGCTTCAGCACAAATCTTTGCATCCTTTGCAGAAAAGGCTTTCTGCTTCCCATGCAGCAGAACCAGTACCAATCTGGGGATTTGGTGCGGTGGTTGCGTGAGAATTGAGCAGGCTTGAAAAGCTCAATCCCTTATCATCCAACACTTTTACTCCCTCGGTTCTGTTGCGATTTCAACGTCCAAGCTGTCCCTATCCACACTCACATTGAGGGTATTGGGACGGCAACAAACCTGACAATCCTCAACATAAGATTGTTCAAAACCTGCACTTAGATCAACAAAAGTAGTGCTGTATTCGCCACAGTAGCTACATTGGTATTCTGCCGTAGTCTCCATTTCATTCCCCACCTAAACATCGCCAAAAACTTCGTCCAGACTGCCTCGGCTTCTCAATCAACATCATAGGGTCTTTGCCAATATAGTCACGGGCACATAAGTTACGCCAAGGGGTGCAGACGTTTTTGACGAGCCATCCTAGGGTGGAGCGGTTTGAGTTTGCAGAGCGCAGCGATGGCGGGACTGGCGTAACGGTCGCCTACTGCCGAAATGGAATAACGGTGGTATGGAGCTGCTTAAAACTATCTGGCGATCGCTAATCCTGGGCATTCCTAAGCCAGTTGACTAAATCATCTAACCCCGTAAAATCCAAAAATACTTCATTTAATGTCTCTAATTTTTCCAGAGATAGCCGATCAATCTGGCGTTTGACATCATCGGGCAGTTCACCCAGCGTCCGAGGGAGAAGGCGTAGGATAAGGGAACGTTGGCGATCTAGGAGGTACGATCGCTCTACCCGTCGGCCTTCCTGCCTACCTTCTTCTCTGCCTTCCTGCCTACCTTCTTCTTTGCCTTCCTGTCTCGCTGTGTTCACGACATTATTCATATCCCGATAGTATTTGAGGCTATTTTGATAGGAGTCTTGCTCCACCCGTGAAAAATTGGCGATTTCTGCTGTGTCAAAGAGTTCGTTGAAGACTCTTTCTTGGAGGGGTTGGGGGCGATCGGTCAGTTCTGCCAGGTGCTTGAGCAAAAATAGCCATTTATCAAAATGGGTCTCTAGCTGATCGAGAGATTTTGTGAACTTGGGCAATTCGATGTAGATGAATTTAAGTTTTTCGTAAAAGACTTCACAAGGTTGGTTTTTGAGTTCAACAATATGCAGAATGGTGTCTTCATTTTTATGGTCGTCGAAGATAAAATCTAAAACGCCAACGGTATAGACGGCGGCAAGTTCAAAGTCCCACTCGCCCTTGAGGGATTGCTCTTGGATGGGGAAGGTAGAATAGTAGACGCTGCGATCTTTGAAAAAGTTTTGTTTGGCTTTTTGGATTTCGACGATGAAGCGATCGCCATTTTCAGCTTGACAATAAATGTCGAAAATGGCTTTGCGATCAATGGGGGTATTCCCCAGGTTCTCATTATTTTTGAAGGTGAGGTCTTGAATTTGGTGATGGGCAGGCAGAAGCGTGTTGAGGAAATCAAGCAGGATGGCTTTGTTTGGCTCGGTGCCGAAGACACGCTTGAAGCCAAAGTCTGTGAGGAGACTGATGTATTTGTCTTGGAGAGGATAGACCACCATATTAAATGCTTACCAAATTCTGCTCATACTCAATACAAATCCTGGCATTACCTCGCCACAGTCGATCGCAGTGGGCGACTTTAACACCGCTGTATTTTGCCCTGGACGATAGATTTCAACCTGTTTGTTTTTAGGGTTGATGAGTAAACCTAGGCGCACCCCTAACTTTTGATATTCCTGCATTTTCTTCTGTAATGTCTTCAAACTGTCCGTAGGAGAGCGCAGCTCAATCACAAAATCAGGGACGATTGGAATAAACCCAACAATTTCGATGCCCTCTAGCCGAGATTTCTCAATCCAAGATACATCGGGAGATCGCTTGCCACCGTCAAGCGCGATAAAGTCATAGCCACAGGATGAATCGAAGGCTCGACCTAAGCCAGTTTGTCGATTCCAAAGCCCAACATCAACGGCTAAGTCGAAATTTTTCTCGCTGCTTTCGCCACCTGCTGGAGCCATAACAATCAATTCTCCATCAGCGGTCATCTCAAGGCGTAGGTCAGGATTATCGATGCAGAGGCGATCGAATTGCTCCGGTGTGACGGTCAATGTTGCATGACTAACGTTGAGTAGCAATGGCTGATTCTCGACGGGTGGAGTGGCAACGTCTGGAGTAGGCGGATTAGCGACGGTCATAAACCCTCCAAACTTCTGGGGGAGATAGGCTATGTCATCCTTACTTTATCATTTACATTTCGGATTGAAAGCGATACAAGAACTGCATTGGCGGCATAGTGCGATACCTCAGGCATCTAAATTAAGCTGAGATCTACTTAATTGACTCAAAATATTAGGCTCTTCAGGATTCTCTATGCTGGTTTCGCTGGGCTTAACGAGTTTTCAAGGCTTTCAGCCTTGCCATACGACCCCAAAATGTTTGTAGTGAACATTTGCATACAGAATCCCATAGAGCCAAATATTATAAGTAGGTGAGGGCTGAAAAGCTGAACTATCCAAAGTAGTCTAAGATTCTTGCTCCATAAAGACTTGAGTCGATTTCAGTTTTCCCTGTCTTAGTTCATTTTATTTAGGCCAACCTACTTAATATGGGCCTTACAGGGCTAGATTTCCGCTTATCGTAAAGATCTGAGCCACAAGACAAGCAAGATCATTGACAGACAAAATCAGACTTTTCCTATATATACAATTTTATAGACCAATGTCATAGTTAAGCTATCGAATTGAAACGTAGTCATAGTTAAGCTATCGAATTAAAGCGTAAGATCGACGATTTATTGACCTTTTGATGGGGATAGAGCGTAAAGGTTGGACAGTTGAGAACGCCGATTGCCTAGCTAAAATAGCTGTAACATCGGCTTCGTAGACTGGAAGCCCAAATCCTTGCTATATAATTTGTCCTGCCTTAAGTTGATACCCTTTTAATGAATGAATTAAGTCGACTCAAAAAAATCATTAATATTGTCAAAATTATTATAAATTCTGAACGAAGTTTAGGTGAGTCAAACAATGAAAAATATATCCCAAAATACAACTTCGGGTACATTACCTTTGACACAGTGGACAATTTCTTTCCGATGGGTTGAGGATGATCAACCCATCGGAAAGAAAAATCTCTCGCCAAGAAACTGATAGGGTCAACCGTAATGGTGGAGTCATTAAAATCGGGAGTGAAAAACTTTCAGGCAATCTATACCTGGAAGGTGAAAGTGCATTAGATAAACATGCTGAAATTTATTTCAATGAACAGCAACAAAAGTTTTTTGCCAAGAATTTACAATCTAGTTTTATTGCAAAAGTAAACGGAATAAGACTTCCTAAAGGAAACGAATTACCCTTAAAAAATGGAGATGTGATTGATTTAGGGCTTCAACAGATTGAAGTCCTAAATATTCAGCTTTATACAAATGAATCAACTGTTATTTGTGACGATAAACAGTGGCAAATTACTTTTGAATGGGAAGATTCCAATGGCAATCTAAAGAGCAAACAAATCTCTCAAAATGAAGCCATTAAAGATGATCCTACCATTGAAAAAATCAGAATTGGGCGTGAAAGTCTAACATGTAATCCTTGCTTGGATGATTCAAGCGTATCCCGGCAACATGCTGAAATCTATTTCCATAAAAAGCAAAAAAAGTTTTTCATCAAGAATTTGTCATCTCATAATATAACAAAAGTAGATGGAAAAACTCTTTCTATTAGCAAAAGTTTGCCATTGAAAGAGAATAGTATCATCGTTTTAGGGCGTCAAGAAGTTAAAGTCAACCTTAGCGGTTCAAATACAAAAGACTCTGAATCAATAGAAAAAGAACATAAAGACAAGTATATATTGGCAATGTTAACAGCAGCAGTAACATTATTCGTGGGTCTTGTAGGTGCAGGAGTCACTTGGTATAATAATAGCCAGACTCAGCAAACTGAAATGATCAAATTGATGACAACAACTACAGCAGAAAAAGAGAAAGCAAGACTGTCAACCGAATCTGCTGAAAAGCTTGCATATATAGATAGAATGACAAAGCATAAAGCAGCAGTTATTAGTCTATTAAATCAAGCCAAAAAAGACAACACAATTGTAGTTCATGAAAATTTAATTCTAAGAAATGATTGTGAGAAAACCGTAAACTTTGCGGTAAGCTATCAAGCGCTTGATGATCTGGAGGAAACCAAGGGCTGGTTTTCGCTTAAAAAAAATGAGAAATTATCTCCTGGATTTTACACATCAGAAGACTATATATATATATGCAAGTATTGAAAATCCTAAAATAGAATGGGAAACAGATCATTCCAAAAAGAGGCAAATTGTCAGCCATAGTGATTTTAATTACATTGAAAATCCTTTATTTTTTCTCAAGAGTTCTGATCCAAAACCAGTACCTGTCAATTTTAATGCACTTCCAATCGTTAATGAAGGAGCAGTTAAAAATACCGACAAGACGTTTACTTGTAAAAATAACCAATTAAAACTGGAAAATAGCAAAAGGTAGTGAAAAACTCGTTTCTCCGTAATTGCTGTTCTCTTCAGGCGGAGATTAAGCCGTTGAATATGGTCATCAGAAAAGTTAGCGCTGCTGCTGACACGGTACGTTTAGCTCCTAGACGGGAAGCCCCGCGCTAGGCACTGTTTACTTAACGCGTGATAAAGCCGTCAGGCCTTGATACACAAAGCTTTTAGGGTTTCTTGCTTAAAATGCTTGTAAACCTTGCCAAATATCATGTTCAGACTATCCAGCACGGACTAGCTGAGCAGTACCCCGCGTTAAAGTGTCCCGCTTTAAGCTTTATAAAAGAGGTTAAAATTAAATACTGAGTCTGATCGTTGAATTCTTAGTACTCCCTTATGTTTCCTAACCATCGCCCCCGTCGCCTACGAAGCAACCCCCAACTGCGTCGGATGGTGCAAGAGACAGTCCTAACCCCCAACGACCTGATTTACCCTCTGTTTGCAGTCACTGGCGAAGGCATTGCCACCGAAGTCAAGTCCATGCCTGGGGTGTATCAGCTTTCCATCGACAAGATTGTGGATGAAGCCAAACAGGTCTACGACCTAGGCATCCCCTCCATCATTTTGTTTGGCATCCCAGAAGACAAAGACATTGACGCAACAGGCGCATGGCACGACTGCGGCATCGTCCAAAAAGCAACCGCCGCCGTTAAAGCCGCCATTCCAGATTTGGTAGTAATGGTGGATACCTGCCTGTGTGAGTACACCTCCCACGGACACTGTGGCTACCTTGAAGTAGGCGACTTAACTGGACGCGTCCTCAACGACCCAACCCTAGAACTGCTCAAAAAAACGGCGGTGTCCCAAGCCCAAGCAGGTGCTGACATTATTGCGCCCTCCGGTATGATGGATGGCTTTGTCCAAGCCATTCGCTCTGGCCTAGACGAGGCGGGGTTTGAAGATATCCCCATCATGTCCTACGCCGCCAAGTACGCCTCGGCTTACTATGGCCCCTTCCGTGACGCAGCCGATTCTACGCCTCAGTTTGGCGATCGCCGCACCTACCAGATGGATCCATCCAATTCCCGTGAAGCCATCAAAGAGATAGAGCTAGATATTGCCGAAGGCGCTGATATGCTGATGGTGAAGCCTGCGCTGTCTTATATGGACATTATTTGGCAGGTCAAACAGGCGTGTAACCTCCCCGTTGCCGCCTACAACGTCTCTGGAGAATATGCAATGGTTAAGGCCGCAGCCCTCAACGGCTGGGTGGATGAAGAACGCATTGTGCTCGAAACCCTCACCAGCTTTAAGCGCGCTGGAGCCGATATGATTTTGACCTATCACGCCAAAGATGCCGCCCGTTGGTTGGGATAATCGTCAGCAGTTTGTCTAACGTTTCGGCAGATCTAGCCCTAGGAGAGTTAGCCGCACTCAGTGCGGCTTTTCTGTGGGCGTTAGCGTCAGCGGTGTATTCCAAACTTGGGAAAACGCTTTCGCCGCTGTTGCTTAACTTGAGCAAGGGCATCATTGCAGTATTCTTGTTGACGATCACGCTCTTAATCAATGCAGCGCCAATTCCCACCATTCCCATGACCTCGCTGATAGCGCTAAGCCTGAGCGGGGTGATTGGCATTGGCATTGGTGACACTCTTTATTTTGAAACCCTGCGACGTTTGGGGGTTCGCCTAACGCTTCTGTTGGGGGTACTTACGCCTTCCATTACGGCAGTTTTAGCACTCCTGTTTCTCCATGAATCGCTATCCGCTTGGGCGTGGTTGGGGATGCTCTTAACCCTGGCGGGGATTGCTTGGGTGGTTCAGGAGCGAAATAATGGGGGGACGAAGACTGGAGAGCAGACTCTTCAAGGACTCATGCTGGGGGCGATCGCCGTTCTCATTTTTGCCGTGAGCGCGTTGCTATCGCGGGGTGCGTTAGCTAATACATCGGTTACGCCCCTGTGGTCTGCACTGATTCGCCTGGGGGCGGGCACGCTGAGTTTAATGATTGTGGTAATGTTCCGACCTAGGGCACTCAAGCAATGGAAGGAACTAGGACAAAAAGGGGTTGGTTTACCGTTGATTGGGGCGGCGTTTTTAGGCACCTATCTCGGAATCTGGCTTCAGCAAATTGGGTTTAAGTATGCGCCTGCGGGAATTGCCCAAACGATGTTGGCAACCAGTCCGCTGTTTATTTTGGGGTTAGCTCGGTTGGCGGGGCAGAGGGTGACAGTACAGTCTTGGGTGGGTTCGGCGATCGCCCTTGCAGGCGTGAGTCTATTGCTGCTTTTGCGTTAGCAAAACTCGGTTTCCCCTATCGCTGAGCATTTGAAAGTGCGCTATGCTTTAGACAATGAAAATCGTTCTCATTTTAAGCCATTCATGTTAGAGGTCGATCACCTAGCGGTCAACTATCGAGGCGTATGTGGGCTAGACCAAGTCAGCTTCCGCATTGCGCCAGGGCAGTTGGTGGGCGTGATTGGTCCCAATGGTGCAGGCAAAAGCACCATGCTCAAAGCGATGTTGGGCCTTGTCCCCAAGGCCAGCGGTGTCGTTTCCTACTGCACCTGCCCCCTGCACCAGCAGCTCGAACGCGTAGCCTACGTCCCCCAGCGATCGCAAATCGACTGGGACTATCCCATCACGGTCTGGAATGTGGTGATGATGGCGCGTACCCGTAGTTTGGGCTGGTTTCGCAGCCCAGGACGAGCTGCAAAGGAAATTGTAAAAGCGGCCCTAGACCGTGTTGATGTCCTGGATCTCAAAGATCGACGCATTGGAGAACTCTCTGGCGGTCAGCAACAGCGCGTCTTTCTAGCGCGGGCACTGGCGCAAGAAGCCGAGGTATTACTGTTTGATGAACCCTTTACGGGGATTGATCAAAAAACGGAGCAGGTTATTCTAAATATTTTTGATGAACTGCGGGCCGAAGGTAAAATTATGTTGGTCAGCAGCCACGATTGGGGCCAAACCCTCACCCACCTAGACCGCTTGCTTCTCCTCAACCAGCGTTTGATTGCCGATGGATCGCCACAACAGGTGATGACCCCCGAAAATCTCTATGAGGCTTACGGGGTTTCTCTTCACAAGGCACACGCACAAGACACCACCCTTTTTTGCTAGCCCAATGCTGACTTGGTTTTTAGAACCGCTCCACCTTGAATTTATGCGCAATGCGATCGCCATTAGCATCCTGATTGGCGTGCTGTGCCCAGTTGTGGGCAGCTACCTAATTGTGCAGCGTATGGCGCTACTGGGGGATGTGATTGCCCATTGCGTCTTGCCCGGTCTTTCCATTTCTTTTTTCCTGGGCATTGATATTTTGATTGGTGCCTTTGCGTCCGGCATCCTGGGCACCTTCATCATTGCCTGGATTCGATCGCAGTCACGGGTTAAGGTAGATGCGGCGATGGCGCTGACCTTTTCGAGCTTTTTTGCCCTCGGGGTCACACTCATCACCACGCTTAAAAACAAAATTGACCTCGATAGCTTTTTGTTTGGAGATATTTTGGGGGTGACGACCTACGATATCGGCAGAACCTTCATCATTGCCGCGCTCATTTTAACGACCGTAAAACTGTTCTATAAAGAACTACTATTTTTCACTTTTGACCGCACAGGCGCACAGGCAACGGGTTTACCTGTCAACGCCATCCACTTTGGCTTTACCGCCGCCGTCACGCTCACCATTATTGCCAGCATGCAGGCTGTCGGCGTTATTTTGGTGATTGCCCTATTGGTTGGGCCTGCACTGACGGCTTATTTACTGGTTAAAGAACTCCACCAGATGATGATTCTAGGGATTTTACTGGGGGTGTTTTCCAGTGTTGCCGGAGTCTACCTCAGCTATTACAACAACCTTCCCTCTGGCCCTGCGATCGTATTGGTTTCATCTACGTTGTTTCTCTTGGCGTTATTTTTGAGTCCATCTCAAGGAATTTTGACCTCCCCTGAGACTGCAAGTTCGCTCCATCGTTTCATAAAACAAGTTGGACTGTCCAAGCGAAACTGATGGGCAGCACTGGGTTGGGCAGAGTTTTACCCATGTTTTGGGCACTACGTTGTGGCGATCGCATAGGCAGGCTCTAGATCCTGGAACAGTGCCGTACTCAGGTAGCGTTCTCCAAAACTCGGCTGAATCATCACAACCAGCTTGCCTTCATTTTCGGGTCGTTTTGCCACCTCAATGGCGGCACAAAGCGCAGCTCCGGCTGAAATCCCCGAGAGTAGTCCTTCTTCGCGGGCCATGCGACGACCGAAGGCAATGGCGTCTTCATCACTTACGGTGATGGTTTCATCAATGAGATCTGTGCGTAGAACTGCTGGGATAAAGCCTGCGCCAATGCCCTGGATTTTGTGTGGCCCTGGTTTGCCGCCAGACAATACGGGGCTATTGGTGGGTTCAACGGCGATCGCCTGAAATCCTGGCTTAAGATCTTTGAGAACTTCGGCAATGCCTGTAATGGTACCGCCCGTCCCCACCCCAGCAATTAAAATATCAATCTGCCCATCGGTATCCAGCCACAGTTCTTTGGCCGTGGTATCGCGGTGAACTTGGGGGTTGGCGGGGTTTTGAAACTGCTGGAGCATATAGGCATTGGGAATAAGATCCACCAGATCCTGAGCACGCTGAATGGCCCCTTTCATGCCTTCACTCCCTGGCGTCAACTCCAGTTGAGCACCGTAGGCCCGTAACATTGACCGTCGTTCAGAACTCATGGTTTCTGGCATGGTCAAAATGAGGCGGTAGCCTTTGGCTGCGGCCACCATCGCCAAGGCAATGCCAGTATTGCCCGAAGTCGGCTCAATCAAAACCGTTTCCCCTGGAAAGATCAGCCCATGTTCTTCTGCCACCTGAATCATATTGATGCCGATCCGATCTTTAACGGACGCAGAAGGGTTCATGCTCTCTAGCTTGACCACGATTCGAGCAACACAGCCTTCGCTTTGAGGGATGCGGTTGAGCTGCACCAACGGAGTACGCCCAATGAGTTCGGTGATGTCGTGAGCAATATGCATGGTCTAGAAGTCCTGTGTTGTTCTGATTAACGGCGTTCTGAAGGTGGAGGGGACACGGATTACAGCAGGCTAAAATGGTACAGGCGTTCCGACTGTCGTTGGACGCTGCTGCTGGGTATGCTGGCGATCGCATAAGTCTTAGCAGGTATGCTTTTGCAGTATCTCATGCATGGTCTCTGGTTAGCGGCTGTGTTTTTCTATTTTATAGAATGACTGGCAAGGATGATTTGATGGGAAGCATCGCTTTAGGGCAAGCTAGATGAGTAGCCCCCTCATTGAACTCAAGTTATGTCCGGTGCAAGCGCAACGCTGCTGATTACCTGTCCCGATCAGCAGGGCCTAGTGGCTAAGATTTCTAATTTTATCTATGCCAATGGGGGCAATATTGTCCATGCCGATCACCATACGGATTTTTCGGCGGGTTTATTTCTGACGCGGATTGAGTGGCAGTTGGAGGGGTTTAAGCTACCTCGGGATTTGGTGGGTCCTGCTTTTGCGGCGATCGCCGAGCCGTTAGGGGCCAGTTGGCAGCTTCATTTTTCTGACGAAAGACCTCGAATTGCGGTCTGGGTGAGTCGTCAAGATCACTGTTTGTTTGATTTGCTGTGGCGGCAAAAGGCGAAGGAGTTCAATGCCGATATCTCGCTGATTATAAGCAACCACGAGAGTCTTCAGCCCATTGCAGAACAGTTTGGCATTGCGTTTCGTTACGTCCCCATTACGGCGGAAACAAAGCAGGCGCAGGAAGCACAGGAGCTGGCACTATTGCAGCAGCATCGGATTGATTTGGTGGTGCTTGCTAAGTATATGCAGGTGCTGAGTGCTAACTTTGTGGCCCAGTTTCCCAGTGTGATCAATATTCACCATTCGTTTTTGCCTGCGTTTGCGGGGGCAAATCCTTACCAACGGGCCTATGAGCGCGGGGTGAAAATTATTGGCGCAACGGCGCACTATGTCACGGCAGATTTAGATGAAGGCCCAATTATTGAGCAGGATGTGGTGCGGGTTAGCCATCGGGATGAGACGGCGGATCTGGTGCGTAAGGGGAAGGATTTGGAGCGGATGGTGTTGGCACGGGCGGTACGGTTACATCTGCAAAATCGAATTTTGGTATATGGAAACCGCACGGTGGTTTTTGCTTAAGATTGTGGATGAAAATCACAAGCGATATTAGAGTGCTGATTTCATCGTCAACACTAGCGCTTCTGACCCAGCCAAGGCTTAGCCCTTTATCAGTAAGAACTTCGAACTGAACCCAATCTTTTTTTGTTTTCAAGATAAACCATAGCCTTACCAAAGATGACAGTAGCTTGGGTTGAGGAATCGATCAATCATCGTCTCTCGCTTAGGCTTTTACACGCCGCTCTACAGCAGAAGCGTTTCACGGCTGAGCGTCTGCTGCAAATAGTTCTGAAGCAGTTTCCCCATCTGGGCAAATTGGGTATTGGCGGAGTTGAGAAGCGATCGCGCCACGGGGCTAAGTCCTGGCACCCCATCTTCACCAATTCCTATTACTGACAGCCATTTTTGCAACATCGTTGTCTCTGAATTCATAGATGGTCGGCTGTCTACACTGACGGGTGAGCTGCGATAGAACGCAGGATGTTTAGCCGTGCGCCCTCTTCAAAATTAGCTTGGAAATAGGCTGTGCTGTAGATCCAGGGTCTCGCCAAAAATCCATTCAGAATGCGCTGACGAGCTTTGTAGAAATCTGCTTCAGGCACCCATTTATATTCTTGACGCACCTGTCGTTCATATTCATCAAATCGAATTTCAGAGGCACCCAGAATCGCTAAATCGATATCCACCAGGGTTTGAGCCGTGAGGTTTGTGGGCGTAGCATCATGTCGAGTGGCTAAGATTAAAGCCCGAATTCTTAAAGATACGTCAGCTTCCACGCCGAGATCCTGAATTACCTGCTGTGCCCATTGCCCACTTTGTTCTTCATTATCGTGTCTGCGTGGGTCATAGACTGCATCGTGAAACCATAGTGCAATCTCAATTTCGGCGTTGCTCTGGATGCCTAATTGGAGGCTGGATAACAGCTCCAAGCATTCTCCTAAGTGCTGAAGCGTATGATAATGCCTGTGAGGCTCACCATATTGCTTAATCATTTGCTCGTAAACAGATGGATGGGGAACACAGCCACACAGTTCTGTCCAGCTTCGAGTTCAACTTATTGGGTTGAGATTGAATAATGACTTGTTTCTCATTAAAGACAAAACCTGCCGCTCAAACAGGCTAGAAGACTAACGCATTCAAACAGCAGGTTTAGGGTGAAATAATCTAGACTTTAAGGATGGAAAAACGGGCTAGGAGGGATTCGAACCCCCGACACCGTGGTCCGTAGCCACGTGCTCTAGTCCACTGAGCTACAAGCCCATCCAGAGTCCCTATAGTATCACATCTGCCCCCGATGACAATAGATATTTCCCATCCTTCTCAACTTTCGCATCTTGATGCGATGGGCCAAGCCAATATGGTGGATGTCTCCGACAAAGTGTCTACCCTAAGAGAAGCGATCGCCCAGGGCAAAGTCCGCATGAGTTTAGAGACCTTTCTGGCCATAGAACAGGGTAATGCACCCAAAGGGGACGTACTGGGTACCGCCCGTCTGGCGGGCATTATGGCAGCCAAGCAAACCTCAAACTTGATTCCGCTGTGTCACCCTTTGCCCTTAACAGGGGTAAAAGTGTTCATCACCCCCGCACCCGACCTACCGGGGTATATTATCCAAGCCAAAGTTAAAACAAAAGCTGAAACAGGCGTAGAAATGGAAGCCCTCACCGCAGTTACCGTTGCAGCCCTCACGCTGTACGACATGGCAAAAGCCTTAGACAAATGCATTGTCATAGAATCGATTGGTTTGCTGCATAAATCTGGCGGCAAGTCTGGCGAATGGAGCGCTCCCACCTAAATCCATGTCAAATGACTCAGATTATTACCAAATCCTGCGTATTTCAAAGCAGTCTTCAGTCGTCGAAATCAAAAGAGCATTTCGACGACTGGCACGACAGTTTCACCCAGATCTCCATCCCAATAACCCCGAAGCCGCCGCCCAGTTTAAGCAAATCTCTGAAGCCTACGAAATCCTCGGCGACCCAGAACGGCGATCGCACTACGATACCCGCTTCACTGATGCCCCCGCCGAGCCTGAACCCGCTCCTGCCCAGTCCTATGCAACGCTTTACCGACAGGCCACTGACAAGCTCTCAAGGCTAGACTATCGAGACGCCATTGCCGACTTTACCCGGGTGATCGCCCTGTCCCCTGAGAGCCTAGAAGCCTATCTCGGTCGCTGTAAAGCCTACGATGGGATCAAAGACGATCGGGCTGTTTTGGATGACTGTTTCCAAATTCTTCAGCGAGATCCTAAATCGGTTCATGCGTACCTTTATCAAGGCCAAGCGAGGCTGCGGCTGGGCTACGGAGAGAGTGCCATTGATGCCTATACCCAGGCAATCGCCCTGGACGATACTTTGGCCATTGCTTACGTTCGTCGTGCCCAAGCGAGGGTGGAGTTACAAGATATTGACCTGGCCTACCCCGATTTTAAAAAAGCTCAAAGCCTATATCGTGCCCAACAAAACTGGACTCAAGTGCAACAGGTCGAGAGACTCATCCTTGGGTTAAAGCGTCCTAAACCGTCTGATCGTGTAACGTCCTCCAGCCCTGAAAGATTCAGTCCTGAATTTTTTGGCTCCGAATCCTTTAGTCCTGACTCCTTCAGCTCAAGACCCTCTAACCAGAGCTATTCGGCCTTAGCCTTCGGCAGCATCCCCCGCCTTGTCTTTAATCCCAGCGACCATTTGCTGACCACCTTTACCCGATTAACGCCCCGCCCCGCCGCTTTGACTGGCATACTTTATGGGCTGCTTATGGTCAGTTTTCTCGTTTTGGGGCATGCTGCTCAACTGAGTTCTGGGTTTCGGCCTTTGAGCACTGAGTTATTGAGAGTCGGATTAATGGGGGGAGCAACTTACCTGAGCTTGGTGCTGGGGTGTGCGATCGCCCGTCAGTTGGCCCGTGGGCGTGGCTCTTTCGCAGGGGATTTCTTTTTGGCGGGAGTTGCAGCATTACCCATGACAGCATTGGCCTTAGGCGGTATTTTTATCTCAGGCATGGGCGGGGATATTCTTAGAGTGATTACGGGTTGCTACAGCGTCTTGATTTTGTACATCGGTTTTACCCAGATCAGCGGCATGAATGAGCCTAAAGCGATGGTGGCGGTACCCTGCATGATTCTGACCTGTTTTGGCATTGCAGCCTGGGTTGCCCGTTCAGTCTGAAGAAAACGCACCATGCTACCATTGCAAAGCCTTTAACTGATGCCTTACATTGTCTCTGCATTAAATCATGCGGCCTCCTTTTCTTTCCGTTGTTCCAGCGCTGAAGACCGTTTCTGAACTCTATGCCAACGTAGAACAGATGCCGTCCAATCAATTTCAAGGATGGCTCCTCTCAGATCGCGACCCCCAGGTCATCGAACAACTCATGCCCTGGTGGGGCTGGCTTTACCACTACTACTTTCGCGTCTCCACCGACGGCTGGGAGCATGTCTCCCCCAGCACAAAAACCCTCTACGTCGGCTCCCACAATGGCGGCATGGCAGCCCCCGATATGTTCATGATGATGATGGACTGGTTTTGGCGCTTTGGCCCAGAACGCCCCATGTATGGGCTGATGCATTCTAAGGTTTGGCAAGTGATGCCTGTGCTGGCTCAGTTGGCGGTGCAGGGTGGGGCGTTAAGGGCGCATCCTAAGACGGCGATCGCCGCTCTCCGTTCTGGAGCCAGTGTGTTGGTGTATCCAGGGGGCATTCAGGACGTATTCCGGCCCTATCCCCAACGTCATGATATCCACTTGAATGGTCGCCAAGGGTTTATTAAACTGGCCCTACGGGAAGAAGTGCCCATTGTGCCTGCGGTGTCCTGTGGTGCCCACGAAACGTTCATGGTGCTGACTGATATTTATCCTCAGGTGCAGGCACTGCGGCAGCAGCTTGGACTACCTTGGCTCTTTGGTATTGACCCAGAAGTGTGCCCCATTTACTTAGGATTACCGTGGGGAATCGCCGTTGGCCCATTGCCCCATGTGCCCATCCCCACACGGATTCATACCAGGGTGTGTCCACCCATTGTGTTTGAACGCTATGGCCCTGATG
Organism: Acaryochloridaceae cyanobacterium OTE_25_metabat_464; assembly: GCA_031362245.1. GTDB lineage: Bacteria > Cyanobacteriota > Cyanobacteriia > Thermosynechococcales > Thermosynechococcaceae > JAAURS01. The sequence goes on from JANLSD010000127.1 coordinate 27,158, forward strand.
CAGCCCAGGACGAAGCCTATGTCAACGAGTGCTACGAGAAGGTTCGTCATGTAATGCAAAACTCTTTGAATAGTTTGGTCGAGACCCTAAAAGGCTAAATGGATCGGCTTTTAGGGGTAATGTCTAGAATCGTTTTTGGTTTGAGCCATCACACCCTGTAGGGGCGCAAGGGCTTTGGCCCCAACAAAAAACAGAGCGATGTAACCAGAAAATCAAAACAAA
>JANLSD010000201.1:0-2558 GCA_031362245.1 Acaryochloridaceae cyanobacterium OTE_25_metabat_464
CTGGCGATCGGCTGTTTGGCAGGGTGGGGCTTACTGGGGCAACTTGAGCAACGTTTCTATGAGGGGCGTGAAATTCCCCCGCGTAATCTTCCAGAGAAGCGCAAAAAGTAAGGTTTGTCTTTGAAATTCTAAGGACCAAAAGTAGCTAAAGCCTATTTTGCTAAGGAATTCGCAATATTAGCCCCATCTTTGTTCTACACGCCTATGATTGTGGATGGCACGTCAGAAAGGGCTGAGAACAAAAACGATCTATGGTTGCAACGACGTGGTTTTGGATTGGCATAGGTTTATCCCTATGCGTACTAGAGCTGATTTTTCCAACGGCTTTTGTGGAGCTAGTAATGGGGCTAAGCGCAATTTTGGTCGCGTTTGCTTCGCTACTGCTTCCACATTTTGGATTACAGGTGCTGCTGTGGATGGTGGTGTCTTTAGTTAGCGTTCTTCTAGTGCGTCGCTATCTGCCGCGCAAAGTGCCCCAAATTTTACAAGAGTCTGTAGAGGCCACCACCTTAACGGCGATCGCCCCTGGAGAAAAAGGCCGCGTCCTCCACGAGGGCAGTCCTTGGGCCGCTCGGTGCGAGGATATAGGAGCGGCGATCGCCCCTAAAACCAAGGTCATTGTGGTGGGGCGAGAAGGCACAACCCTAGTGGTGATACCTGCCCAAAGTGTTAATTCAGAAATTCACGAAACAGAGGATTGAGGTAAACGGATATGGGACAGTTTTTGCTGCTGCTAATTCTGGGCTTGAGTGGTGCGGGTCTTGCATCTTCTGTACGGATTGTGAACCAAGGGAATTCGGCATTAGTAGAACGGGTGGGCAGTTTCCGTAAGCGGCTGGATCCAGGATTGAATGTGATTGTGCCCGGTTTGGATCGGATTGTCTTTCAAGAGACACTGCGTTTGAAGGTGCTAGATATTGAGCCTCAGTCTTGCATCACCGCAGATAACGTCAGCATTACGGTGGATGCGGTGGTCTACTGGCAGATCGTCGATATGGAAAGAGCGTATTACAAAGTTCAAAATCTAGAATCTGCGATGGTGTATCTGGTGCAAACCCAGATTCGCGGCGAGATTGGGAAGCTTCAGCTTGACCAAACCTTTACAGCCCGCAGTCAAATTAGCGATATTTTGCTAGAAGAATTAGACACGGCTACCGACCCTTGGGGCGTTAAGGTAACGAGAGTAGAAATTCGGGATATTACGCCATCTAAGGCCGTTCAGGATTCGATGGAGCTACAAATGTCCGCAGAACGGCGCAAACGGGCCGCAATTTTGACCTCCGAGGGCGATCGCGAGGCACAAGTCAACTCAGCCCGAGGGAATGCGGATGCCCAAGTGCTGGCAGCGGAAGCGAAAAAACAGGCTGTGATTTTAGATGCAGAGGCGCAGCAGCAGTCAATTCTATTAAAAGCAGAAGCGGAGCGGCAATCAAAATTGTTGAGGGCTAGGGCTGTTGCTGAATCCATGCAGCTTTTGGCCAATACCCTAGAAACTGACCCTCAAGCGGCGGCAGCACTTCAGTTTTTGCTGGCCCAGAATTATCTGGATATGGGCACCACCATTGGTCAAAGTGAAAGCAGCAAGGTGCTGTTTTTGGATCCGCGATCTGTCATCGGTACAATTGAAGGAATGAAGGAAGTGCTAGACCAAACGCGCTCTTCTTGATATGGTCTTTTAATTTACAAGAAAGCCCCTGTCCTATTAACCTGCCCTTGAGCTGTGAAATATAACACCCATTCCCCACGAGCCACTTGGAATAGATGGTTTCTTAAAAATTTTGGCGGGGCGATCGCCGATCGGCTTGATCAGCTAGAGCAGCAGGTGCAGGATTATCAGCAAGAAAATCAAGACCTTAAGCAAAAGCTAAAAACAGAGAGTGGTCAAGTTCGTCAGCTCAAGGAACAGGTGGATCGCTTAGAGCGTTGTGTCCAGCTTGCCCTAGAAACTTCAGAGTCGGGCGCAGATTTGGGCCAAATCGATCATCAATTTAGTCGGCTGTGGCAGTATTACCAAGATGCTAAGATTCAGTTTGAGCAAATCAAGCGCCAACTTCAATCGCAGCGGACTGCGTCAGAGGAAACGTCGCAGAAGCTACGGAAGCAGGTTAATAAGCTTAATGTCAGACATAGTGCCGAGCTGCGAGATCTTAAACAGCAGTTTGATCAGCTAATGTTTCCGATCCAGGCCAATCGGTCAGCGCCAGACGATGTACAATAGCGGTTAGCTTTGTCTAGATTACTTGATCTAGCATGGTGCCCTGTGGAGAGGTGGCAGAGCGGTTGAATGCGGCAGACTCGAAATCTGTTTTGGGGCAACTCAACGGGGGTTCGAATCCCCCCCTCTCCGTTTTTAGAACTAGCTTCTAGACTTCCTGATGCATAACTGGTCTCAACTGAATGCGGATATTCAGGGCTACTTATGCGAAAAGTTTTAAGGAAGAATGTAAGGGAACAGAATGGGGTCCTGTTTTATTTTTAATAATTAATAGTCTCTCTGTGTATCAGTCCTTAGCCATCACTAGTGCCAGCCCTATCAAACGGCTCAGGGTGAATTTCAA
>JANLSD010000211.1:0-12825 GCA_031362245.1 Acaryochloridaceae cyanobacterium OTE_25_metabat_464
GGTTGGGTCAACGGCGTGGGAGGCGAAGTTAGAGATCCAGAAGCTACCCCATGTGATTGACAATCGTATGGCGAAGTTGGCAAAGGGGAATTTAACGCCTCAGCAGCGTCAGAAGTTGGAGAAGGAGGTTGCACATCTAGAGCATCAGCTAGATGGGTATAAGAAAGACTTCAAGGCGATGGATAAAGACCCTGGGAAAGGGTTCGTCGCTGCAATAGATCGCGATAAGATTAAGCATGTTCTTGATTCCCAGGTGGATACCAATGGAAATCCGATTGCTAACAAAAGAATTCGAGAAGCGGCGGTTGATTTGAGATCGCAAGAAAGCGTCAAAATAGAAATTGAAAATCAGCGTGATCAAGTGAGGAGAGGAGCGGGGAGATCTCCCGATAATCCCTTAGATGCTAGTGGTCCCAGCGCACGCCTAGCTTCTAGCGAAATAATTTCTAATCGTGAGCGTTCTGCTCGTACATCTCAGATTATTTCGTTAAGTTCAGGTAAACCCCAAGAATCTCTAGTACTGGAAAGACAAACTTACAGTACTAGTCCAGGCCACATCCATGTTGCGGGTGGAGGTAAATACCAAAATCTCCCAAGAGAACTTAACCATATAATGGAAGCTACTGGAGCAAAACCTCAAGATATTGCACAAGCAATGCAGCAAATTGCAAAAAATGGTAAAGTCCCAACAATTTTTGCTCAAGATCCAAAGCTTAAAAAGCAGCTACTAGCTCTTTCGCGCTTAGTTTTTGATGTTGAGCCAGGGCGAGGACTCGCAGCTTCCGTCACTTTGCCCATGAATCTAACTCTTTTGAAAGAGGGGCATCTTAGCCCTGCACAGGCTTTTGTGGGCTTAAATCAAATGGCTCCTCAAGGGGCGGTTAGAGTTGCTCATGAATCTGATAGACAACTAGGTTTTGATAGAGTTGGAGAGTATAAAAAGGCTGCCTCTAGAGGCGAAACAGAATCGATGCTATCGACTGAGCGCGGAGCGTTATCACACTGGCTACTTGCTAGATCTCAAGGAAAAAATAAATTTTTTAGCAATGAGAAGGAGTTGAAAGAGCTTTTGAAAGGCGGTGATTTAAAAGAACATCTTGTTCAAGAAGTGAAAAAATTCTTAGGTCAAAAGGACTAAATGGATGAAAGAAACAATACTAGTCTTTAAAGATCCTGTTCAGGATGCCGACATAAGACAGGAAGAATTAAGCACAGTAGCCTGGCAGCAAGATTGGGATCTTTGTAAAATCTCCAAAAAAGGCGAACATAATCCCTTTTCAAAAGTATGGATGACTCAAGATGAAAAAACAGGAATTACTTACATTGAAAATCATTATGTTAATACACCTTACATAGTTCTTAGAGGTGAAAGCCAGGAGAAAATCGCAGAAATCCTTTCAGAAAAATTTAATTTTTACACTCTTAGTGAACTAAGTAACTTTATTTATTCAAATCCAGAAGATGACACACAGATTGCACGAGCAATTCAACTTTTTGATATTGCTTTAGGGGAAAGTGGTTTTGATGAAAGTTATTTTGAAACTTACAAATTCTGCCTGTCTCACTCTATTTCTAATGTAAGAAGAGCAGCTATGTTTGCCGCAGCAGGTATCGGCTGGCCAGAATTTAGGCCAATATTAGAGCATATTAGAGATAGCGATCCTGACCTAGAACTTAGAGGTTACGCTAACACGACACTTGATGCTATGCAGATCAATCATTGGAATTCACTGACAGTATAGCCTTTGAGTTAAGTCAAAGATGCTAACAGAATTGCGGATTGCGGATGTGCATATTCTGAGAAAAATAAGGGCATTATTTCTGAGGTGACGCATACTGTCTTAGATGTTGCTAGCTTCATTCCAGCCGTTGGGACTGCGGCAAGTTTAATTAATGCTGGAATTTACACAGCAGAAGGACGCTATGGCGAAGCAGCAGCTTCAGCCGTTACGGCTATTCCAGGGTTTGGGACTGCGTTTGCTGCCGGAAAGGTGTGCATGAAGCTTGCTACCGCAGCGCCTAAGGTGATGAAGGCTGTCAATGTAGCAACCAAGCTTGCGCCGATGGTGCCAGGGTTGGTCAGTGCGGGCCAAGATGTTGCAAAAGGAGATTACTCAAAGGCGGCACTTACGGTCGGCTCGTCGTTGTTACCGTCAGTCGGGGGTAAGTTAGGTCAGAAGCTGCTTGGGAAAGGACTAGAGTCTGGTTCTAAGGTGCAGGCATTTGCGGGGAAGGTGCTGTCGGGGGCGTCGGGGGCCGCGCCTAATGCGATTGGGGCATCAGAAGTCGCTAAGACCTATGACGCCTATAAGAAGGGTGAGGCGTCGCCTTTAGATGTGTTCAAGTCTGGCGTTTATGCAGTAATGCCGTTTGTGGGTGGTCGCATGGGAGGCAAGAAGCCGCCAGCAGGCACACATCATGAGCAAACGCCCTATGATGCACCCCACGCAACCCCAGTATCAAAAGGGGCTGAGCATAATGCTTCTGGCGCGAAGAAGGTGCAGCCAGATACAGAGCATCATGCTTCTGCGGTTAAGAAGGCTCCCACGGATACGCATCCACAGACTAAGCCAGGTCATGCTGAATCTCAGTCTGGTGTAGGTGGGACAAAGCCACAACGGAAGGAAACGCTCAAAGAGACGAAGCTGAGACAGGCATTACCTAAGTCGGCACAGGTTCCGGTTCAGGTGAATAATGACCTTCATGGGAATACGGTGCAGGTGCACTATGCCAGGGACAAGAAAGGCCGCGTCACAGATATTCATATTCAGGCAGGGCCAAAGGCAACGACACGAGATATTGAACTTCATGCGCGGACGGTGAAGTCGATGAAGCGATATTCTGGCATGTCGTTTCATGCACAAAAGCTACAGGACAAAATTCATGGCTGGGTGAATAAGAATGGGATGCCTCCGGTTGGGTCAAAGGCATGGGAGGCGAAGTTAGAGATCCAGAAGCTCCCCAATGTGATTGATGACCGGATGGCGAAGTTGGCGAAGGGCGATTTAACGCCTCAGCAGCGGCAGAAGTTGGAGAAGGAGGTGACGCATTTAGAGCATCAGCTAGATGGGTACAAGAAGGACTTTAAGGCGATGGATAAAGACCCTGGTAAAGGGTTCGTCGCGGCAGACGGGACTCCACTAAGCAAGAAAGAACTGAATGCTTTGAAGGAATCAGGACTAACTGAGGCTGAAATTAATCGACAACGAGAATTGCTAGGAGATATGCATTTATTCCGGGGCACAACAGAAGGTTTTCCTGGCAGCCCAGCAGTTCAAAGATTTAACATAACGCCTGCATCAGTTGATCCTGTTGTTGCAACAATTTTTGGAATTCAAAGCAAAAGTAAGGGAAATGCAGTTGTTGCTTACGGCCCCATGAATGGATTTGGACACGACATAATACGCCAATTCAAATCTGAAGTGCAACACATTTGTACAACATTTAAAGCCCATTTTAGGTACTATTAGTGATGTAGAGTAACTTTTTTCAAGTAAGGGGGTTAACCTCAGCCTCTGAAAGTAATGATCTCTGAATTCAAGGGTTTACTGGCTTGTAGCCCTTACGTCACATAAAGCGTAAATATCTTTGTCTTAGCCTTTCAAGTTTGGGAATTCGCTCATGTCTAGCCCCGCTCTCAAATATGCCTACTTCCCTGGTTGTGTCGCGCAAGGGGCAGGCCGCGAACTCTATCTATCCACCCAAGCGATCGCCGAGGCAATGGGGATTGAACTCATTGAACTCAAAAAAGCCGCCTGCTGTGGCTCTGGCACCTTCAAAGAAACCTCTCAGCTCTTAGAAGATACCGTCAATGCCCGCAATATTGCCCTGGCCGAAGAACTCAAGCTGCCGCTGCTCACCCATTGCAGCACCTGCCAAGGCGTGATTGGTCATGTAGACGATCGCCTCAAGGACGCCAAACAAAACCAGCCCGACTACTTCAACGAAGTCAACGGTCTCTTAAAAGAACAGGGCTGTAGCCCTTACCAAGGCAGTACAGAGGTCAAGCATCTGCTCTGGGCGATCGTAGGGGATTATGGATTGGATCGTCTTGCCACTCACGTCCAGAAGCGCCTTAGTGGGCTAAAGTGTGCAGCCTTTTATGGGTGTTATTTACTGCGATCGCAGAAAACTCTCCCCTTCGACGACCCCATCCACCCCTCCTCAATGGAGCGGGTATTTGAGACCATCGGCGCAACGCCCATTTACTACTCAGGCCGAACCCAGTGCTGTGGATGGCCCATTTCCAGCTACGCTCCAGAACAGTCCTTCAAAATGGCGGGGGGACGGATACAGGATGCGATCGCCGCTGGAGCAGACTGTATCGTTACTCCCTGTCCGTTGTGCCACCTCAACCTAGATTCCCGTCAGCCCGAAGTAGAGAAAGTCATCGGTCAAAAGCTCGGGCTACCCATCCTGCATCTCCCTCAACTCATCGGATTAGCCTTAGGGATTGAACCCAAAACCCTAGGCTTGGAGCGTCACATCGTCTCCACCCATCCCGTCCTCCAAAAATTAGGATTATCCCCGTAGGGGCACACCTACGTGTGTGCCCTCTTCAGACCTGTGTGATCTATACCGTGGCCCTAAGCATGCAGTGCAGTGACCGGATCGGACACCATCAATTGATACCCAGCTTCCGCAGGCGAGACAACCGAAATAAAAACCAGTGCCTCATCACCGTGGTTGAAAACACCGTGGACACATCCCATTGGCGCGATCACAACATCCCCTGCATAAATGGGCTTTGTTGCACCGGATTGATCGAGGTAATAGTCTCCCGTCCCAGACAAAATCGTCCAAGTATCTTGACCGTTGGGATGAATATGGGCCGGGATTTCTTGACCGGGCTGAATATACCAAGCCACTACTACAGCATCCTTAGATTCTGTCACCACCGAACGAATCGGCTCCCCATCCGTTGGCTGCATAAACTGAGAACTTTGAAAGATTCGGTCTGTATTCATTTTGAAGGCGTGACGGATTATGGTTTACAAACGCTGAACCTGTCTCGCTCGTTACAGTGTTCAGATTCTTCGCCATAGACTATCTCACAGCTTGCTTCAGCAAACTGTCGCCTCCATAACCCCCTCAAGGGATTTTGATTAGGGCAATGACCTAACTCACCACTGAAGCTTCAACATTTTCTGGCGCTTGAAGCAAAGGCGCGTCAAAGTAAATTACCTGAATATCCGCAGGAATCGCTTTGATGAAGTGTTGGTAGGCTTCGGCTTGGGTTTGCGCTAAGATTTCTGGACTAATGGCTTGTCCCTCAGCCTCTAAAAACCCTAAAATGCGCGACTCTGACCAATGAAACGTCTGGGAAAGCACCATCACCAACCGATGAAGGGTGGGGAGCTGATCTAACGCCGTCTGGAGATAACACCACAGCGGCGGTGGTGCCACCTTTAGGGCATACTGCACCGACTCAATGGAAGGGGCTTCTTCTTGATTCACACAGAGAGCGGCCTTGTTGAAAATCCAGGTCTGGAGCGAAAAATCATCGGAGATCGCCCCATCTGCCTCTCCCACATCCAAATAACTCAGCTCAAAAAAGATATTGCGCCAAACCCTGGCAAACAAATAATCCGATTGGAGAGCAGCGCGGGCCATATTGCGGATCAGAACGTAGGTGAGTCCGCTATAGCGACAAAAAATGGCGGTAAAGTACTGGCCATCCTTAGGGTTTTGCTGGAACTGGCGCACTAAAGTGCGATCGCTGTCATTGCCTAGGGCTTGAACTAAGGGATGTTGGGCTTCTAAAAATTCAGGGACGCTCATGGGCTAAACCATCGGTGGAAAGGCGGTTTTCTAAGACAGCGTAATGCATGCTGTAAAACAAGGTAACGAATTCAGATCATTCACTCTTTTCGATTAGAGATGAAATCTGTTATCATTATTTCTGCCGACCTAATGGAGAGGTGGCTGAGTGGTCGAAAGCGGCAGATTGCTAATCTGTTGTACGGTTTAGATCGTACCGAGGGTTCGAATCCCTCCCTCTCCGTTTTTCATTTGAAGTTTAGACGTCGTAGTGGATACCTGCTACGACGTTTTTTATTCTGATTATGATTTGACCCGCACATCAATGATGCTGGCGCGGAAATTGTAGAGTTTGCCATCTAGGTCAATGGGAATGCCCACCTTGACGGGGATATTGCCAAGGACTGTCCCTTCTTCAGTAACGTCACCTTTACCTTCGAGGGTCAAGATCATGTTGTTAGAAAATCGACTTTCGGGACGGGGGTCGGGGAATGCTTTGACGGTGCCATTGGGCTGGGAGGCCGTCACGGTTTTGGGAAGCTGTTGAATTTTCTTGATCTGGATTGCGCCATAGGGTTGGTTGCGGATAATGATGCTGGTTTTCTCCCCTTCTTTGAGGATTTCGGTGGGTTTGCTGGCATTGAAGCCAATCACAATGGCATCAATTTCAACGGTTTTACTGCTGACCTGAGCCTGCACTGCCGACTGACCCGATTTACCCGGAATCACGAAGCTACCCACTACAACCAACAGCACTAGAACGGCAAGACTGACATCCAAAATGCTGATTTTGCCAAAGAGACGGCCTTTTTTATCTAAAAATGCCATGATATTGTGCCAAAAAAATGAGAGACAATAAGAAGATTGCTGTGAATCTGGTGCCAGACTACCATGAGTTGTGAGCTAAACGTGTTTTCTACAGCGGATCGGCGATAGATCGTCTGTTTACAATCGATGGGAAACATCTCCGTTTGTTGTCTCGTCTTAAATTTCATTTGCGAATCGTTTTTTTTAGCTTGGGCATTGTGATGATGATTCGATTTAGCCTGCGATCGCTCCAACAATCTGCGAATGCTCGACGCTGGATTAAGGGAGGGATGGCTTTGGGGGCGATCGCCCTAATCTCTGACGCCACTGTTGCCTCAGCCCAAGTCGGTTCACTCCAGGATGTACTGTTTCGCGGTATCCAGCTATCGAATATTTCTGATCAGCAGGAGGTGCAGACTGGGGCACAAATGCACCAGAATTTGTTGGCCCAAGGGACAAGACTGAGTTCGGATCCGGTGGTGAATCAGTATGTGACGCGGATTGGACAACGGTTGGTGCCTTTTAATCGTCGTCCTAGGCTGCCTTACAATTTTTTTGTGGTGCAGGATAAGGGTATCAATGCCTTTGCCACGATGGGTGGCTATGTCTATGTGACAACGGGGCTGTTAAAGGCGGCAGATAATGAGGCGCAGGTTGCCAGTGTGATGGGCCACGAAATGGGCCACATTGAGCGCAAACACCTGCTTTCACAAATTAGACAGTCTATGCTGGCCCAGGGGTTGGCATCTGCGCTGCTGGGTAAAGGTCGCAGTCAGATTGCCAGCCTTGGGGTCGATTTTTTGATCCGTCGCCCCATGAGTCGGGATGATGAGTATGAGGCGGATCAGGTGGGCTTGCGAACACTGCGGGATGCGGATTATGCAACGTCTGCGATGCCTGAGTTTATGCGAAAGCTGCTGCAAGGAGGCGGTGGTTCCCCGACATTTTTTAGCACCCATCCGGCGATTCCGACCCGACTTAAGGCGTTGGATAATGCGATTCGGTCTGGCCCCACTAATCGTTGCGATGAAAGTCCTCGTTTGCCTGTCTGTGGGTTAGATGATGCGGCGTATCAGAGTGCCGTTAGGCAACGGTTATAGAAGTGGATCAAAAAAGCGTGGGCGTTGTACCGTAAATGAGGCACTCCATTCAACTACAAAGCGAGGACACCTGTGCGAATTATTGTTGTGGGCAATGGCGGTCGAGAACATGCCCTGGCTTGGAAATTTACCCAATCGGCCTCAGTGGATCGGGTGTACTGTATTCCAGGCAACGGAGGGACTGCAACCCTTGCGAAGTGTGAGAATGTTGCCCTGAGTGTGGAAGATTTTGAGGGGATTGGCCAGTTTGCCAAAGCGCATCAAGTCAATATTGTAGTGGTTGGGCCAGAGGTTCCCCTAGCGCTTGGGATTACCGATGCACTAACGCACCAGGGGATCGCAGTCTTTGGCCCCACGAAAGCGGGTGCCCAGATTGAAGCCAGTAAAGCTTGGGCGAAGGCGTTGATGGAAGCGGCGAATGTCCCAACGGCAAAGGCGCAAACATTCACGGAACTTGAGTCTGCAATTCGCTATATCCAGACCGAAGGTGCCCCTATTGTGATTAAGGCTGATGGGTTGGCAGCGGGGAAGGGCGTTACCGTTGCGATGACGGAAGAAGAGGCGATCGCCGCCATCCAAGAGTCCTTTCAAGGCAAGTTTGGCGAAGCAGGCGATCGCGTCCTCATTGAAGAATACTTGACGGGGCAAGAAGTTTCGGTGTTAGCGCTGACGGATGGTATTACGATCCGCGCCCTGGTGCCTGCCCAAGATCATAAGCGAATTGGAGAAGGTGACACGGGGCCAAACACAGGGGGGATGGGCGTGTATGCACCGCTTCCTTTGATCACCGATACGCTGATGAGTCGGATTCAGCTTGAGGTGTTGGAGCCTGTGATGGCAGAACTGCGATCGCGGCAAATTGACTATCGCGGGGTGCTCTATGCCGGATTAATGATTACACCGGAGGGGGAACCGAAGGTGATTGAGTTTAATTGTCGGTTTGGAGATCCTGAGACTCAGGCGATTTTGCCGCTGTTGGATACGCCTTTGGAAACGTTGGTGATGGCTTGTGCCCAGCAAACGCTTAAGGCGGTTGGGCCGATTGCTTGGAAGCCTGGGGTTTCGGCTTGTGTGGTGATGGCTGCGGGGGGCTACCCTGAGAGTTATGAGAAGGGTTTTCCGGTTGCTGGGCTAGGGGCTGCTAGTCAGGCGGGGGCTGTTGTGTTTCATGCGGGGACGGCGTTTCGGGATGGGCAGGTGGTGACGGATGGGGGGCGGGTGTTGGCGGTGAATGCGATTGGGGCTAATTTTGATGAGGCGTTTAGGAAGGTGTATGGGGCGATTTCTCACATCCATTTTCAAGACTGCTACTATCGCCACGATATTGGGCACCGTGTTCGTGAGGGTGTTTGAATTTGGAGGCGGGGTTTTGGGTGGGGGTTGTCGCCTAGGGTTTTGGGTTTGTCTCAAGCATGGTGGGTTCGCAATATTGGGGGTGACTTCCCCCAAGCCCCCCGCTGAAGGACGGCTGCGTCCCCCAGACCCCCTCCAGAAGGGTGTGTGGGCTGTAGGCATTGTCACACGGTAGGGGCGCAAGGCTTTGCGCCCTCTTTGTTGCGCCCTCTTGGATGGATGTACGCTCCCGTCCAGATCTAGCAGGACACCATTGCCGATCGCCGTACCGATTGCGCCAGTTTTCTGAGCATAGATTCCGTCGTCGCAAAATCAACGCAGGCATCTGTAATGCTTTGTCCATACACCAGCTTCGACAAGTCCGTTTGGATAGGCTGATTTCCGCCGACTAAATGACTTTCTACCATCACACCCAGCAAATGCCGAGAGCCTGCCAAGAGCTGCTCTGCGACATCTTCTAGAACAAAGGTTTGGCGATTGTGATCTTTGTCTGCGTTCGCGTGGCTGCAATCCACCATCACGCGATGGTTAAGGTTGAGTCTGACCAGTTCCTTGGCCGATGCTTCAACGTGGGATGCACCAAAGTTTGGCCCTGATTTACCACCGCGCAAAACGAGATGGGTGTCAGGGTTGCCAGTGGTTGCCACAATGCTGGCAAGGCCATGCATGTTGATACCCAGAAAATGGTGGGGCTGACTGGCGGAAAGCATGGCATTAATAGCGGCTTGGAGGCTGCCATCGGTATTATTTTTGAACCCAATGGGCATGGAGAGACCCGAGGCCATTTCGCGGTGGGTTTGGCTTTCTGTGGTACGTGCGCCGATCGCCGTCCAGGCAATGACGTCCGCAATGTATTGGGGTGTGATGGGGTCAAGTAGTTCTGTGGCGGCGGGTAAACCCATGTGGGCTAAATCCAGCAGCAGCTTACGGGCCATTCGCATCCCCGTGTTGATGTCGTAACTCCCATCAAGATAGGGGTCGTTGATGAGTCCTTTCCAACCAATATTGGTACGAGGTTTTTCAAAATACACCCGCATCACAATTTCTAAATCGTCGGAAAGTTCTTCGCGCAGTTTTGAAAGCCGCTCTCCATATTCATAGGCTGCATCAATGTCATGAACTGAGCATGGCCCTACAACCACCAACAGGCGCTGATCTTCGCTGCGCATGATGTTGCGAATGCGATCGCGGGTTTCGGCGACTAAGTCAGAGGCTTTATCTGTAATCGGCAGATCGTGGTGTAGAAGTGCGGGGCTAATCAAGGGCGTAGTCTTTATGACACGACAGTCATAGGTTTTTTTCATGGTTGCTATCGAAGAAATAGGGAGCGAAGTAAGACGCCGAGTTGGGGCATCCCGCACGTCCTTTATTGTGATGTGTTTTGTTGAGAATCGTCTGTATGACTAACCAATTGTAACGATCCTGAAATATGCCACTTCTCCATGTTAGTCCGTCATTAGCTAAACAGTCGCTCAAACGCACTCTGTTCCTGAGTATCCCCCACCACTAAAAGGCGATCGCCCACACCCAACACAGTCCCTGCATCTGGGTAGCGCAACAACTGTCGCCCCCGTCGAATTGCCATGATTGTGGCCCCGGTCATCTGACGGATATTGGCTTCGGCAAGGGTTTTGCCCACTAAAGCTGACCCATCGCCAAGGGCATGCCAGTTTCCGTCTAGGCCCTGGATGGCTTCCCCAAAATTCATGGCGGCAATGCTGTCAAAGCGATCGGGCAAAATATCGCGGTAACGATCGGCGCGGTAGGTTTGGATGCCCTGAAGAACCGTTGAGACTTCAACCCCTAGGTTCATCAAAACATGGGCACCCATCTCTAAGGCGGCTTCAAATTCTGGCTGTACCACTTCTTTGGCTCCCAACTGGTACAGCGTGTCGATTTCCTGATTGGCGTGGGCACGCACAGTGATATCTAACTCAGGGGCAAGACTGGCAGCTCGTTTGAGGGCAAGGCGGGTCGCAAGAGGGTCGGTGAGGGCGATCGCCAAGGCTTGGGCGCGATGCAGCCTTGCTTTTTGCAACACTAGATCGCTGGAAGCATCGCCATAAACATAGGGGATTTTTCGCTCCCGCAAGAGGGCAAGGGTGGACTCGTCGTTGTCGATGACGAGAACTTGGTAGCCCCGCGATCGCAACAACCGCACCAAGGTCTCTCCTACACGACCGTAGCCCGCCACAATACAGTGGTTGGTTAAGCGTTCTGGGATAAAGGATGCCTTCGGATAATGTCCGGCCTGGAGCCATCGGCCTAGGGTGGGAACAGACTCAAGCCGCTGGAATAGATAGGGGGTGAGTTTGAGTAAAAAAGGGGTGAGCAAGAGCGTAATGGCGGTGGTGCCCACGGTGAGTCCATAGAGCTTCTGGGAAAATAGCCCCAATTGGCTGGCAACCCCCGACAAGACAAAGGAAAATTCCCCTATTTGATTAATCCCCAAGCCCACGGTGAAGGCTGTTTTAAGGGGATAGCCAAAAAGCGCCACCACGGGGGTAATAATAATGGCTTTCCCCAGCATCACCACTGCGACCAAGGTGACTAAGGTTCCCGCATGGCCCAATAAAAATACAGGATCAATCAGCATGCCGATGGAGGCAAAAAATAGGGTGGCAAACACATCTCGCAACGGCAAAACACTGTGGAGTGCCTGGTCAGAATATTCCACCTGGGAAATCATTAGCCCTGCGACGAAGGCTCCCATTTCAATGCCAAGGCCCAATGCATTGGTTAAAAGGGCAACCCCTAGACACAATGCCACTACACTTAGGACAAACAACTCCTGAGACCCTGTGCGGGCAATTCGTTTCATCAGGGGTGGGACGAGGTAGAGACCTGCGATCGCCGCTCCCGCAAAAAACAGCGCCGCTTTGCCCAGCGCCAAGGCTAAACTTTGCACCAGGGTTCCCGCAGGCTCCGTTAGGGCAGGGAGTACCGCCAGCATGAACCCCAACCCAATATCTTGCACGATTAAAATGCCCAGCATGACCTGACCGTGGGCGGTTTGAACCTCGTTGCGCTCCATCAGGCTTTTGAGTACCAATGCCGTGGAAGAGAGCGAGAGGGCGGCCCCGAGGTAAATTGCGGCGGGGATAGTTTCAACGGCTCCAATGGCATAGGCTAAGCCACCTGCCAGCAAAATGGTGAGCAAAATCTGGAGCGAGCCACCCCCGAGGGCAATGCGGCGTACCTTCAGCAAGTCGCCCAAGGAAAATTCAACCCCCAAGGCAAAGAGCAAGAGCGCCACCCCAATTTTTGCCAGCACCTCAATTTCTTCCGGCGAAGGAATCAGTTTGAGTCCCGATGGCCCAACGATTAGCCCTGCCAGCAGATATCCCATTAAGACAGGCTGGCCTAGGCGACTGGCGAGGTAGCCAGCGCCTGCAGCGGTGCCCAACACTGTCACCATGTCAATAATCAGCAGAACATCAGCAGCCATAGTATTCAACCGTGAGGAGCATGATGGTCATCGTTCTAAAATACCGACTAGGATTTTGATCAGCGTATCCAAATCATCCGGCACAGCGTAGGATGTAATGTCTTGTGTGATGGTAAAAGTATCGCTATCGAGTAGCCCAAAGATCCATAGATTGCCGATGGTGACTGCACCATAAATGACCGTAGGTGGTTCTTCTGTCATTGCCAGTGCAATCATCCTGGTTGACTGACAAAACTTTTCGCTTGGCGGTTGAAACCGCAGCTACAAGAACGAAATCCGCCGTCGCGGATTGTTGGAACCCTTGATATATTTAGTCTGCGTAGGCAGACTTTGTTCTTGTAGGCGCGATTTCAATCG
>JANLSD010000238.1:0-20436 GCA_031362245.1 Acaryochloridaceae cyanobacterium OTE_25_metabat_464
GGCCGCTGCCCAATGTCGTGATTTTCCAGTTCAACCCAGAAACCATGACTCGTGTGCTCCAGATTCCGCCGCGCTCCACGGGGGGCGATCGTCGCGAGACCAATCAGGCGGGCGACCCGCCGATCGAACAAATCACGATTAAGGCGGAATTTGATGCAGCCGATCAGCTCAACTCTAATAATGTGCTAGCGCGCACCCTCGGGGTTGGCCCTCAGCTTGCAGCCCTAGAGAAGATGGTGTATCCCAGCAACAAGATTGGTGGATTGATTGGGGCAGCGATTGATGCCGTGGGCGGAGCGCTGGGTTTAGGTGGCGGCAGTTCAGCCCCCACCCAACCCATTCCCAGAGAGAAATATCCGCGCATTTTATTTATTTGGGGTCTAACACGGGTGCTGCCTGTGGTGCTCACGTCCATGAGCATTACAGAGCAGCAGTATGATTTTTTGCTCAATCCAGTGCGAGCTGAGGTTTCGTTGGGGTTGGCGGTGAATTCCATTAGTACCTGCTCCGATGATTCGGTGGCCAAGGGTGCATTGGAATATTCCAACATTGCCAAGGAAGCCCAGGCCATTTTGAATCTGGCCAATACCGCCGAGCAGATTGTGGAGTTGATTCCGTTTTAGAGAGGAGAAAAACAATGTTTCTAGAAAATTCGCGATATTTCCGCCAGCCATTGGTGGATGGAACAAACTCGGTAGGTCAGCCCGTAAAAGCCATTGCCTTGCGGCGATTGCCGACGGTAAATGGCGAAGCCAGAGTCATTCAGGAAAAAGATCGGCTGGATATTATGGCCCAGCGGCAGTACCTCCAACCCACTTGGTTTTGGCATATTGCCGATGCCAATTCGGAACTGAAGTCCAATGAATTGGTGAAAAAACCGTTGCGAACGATTATTGTGCCGGGTCAATAGAACCCAAGGGAGTCCCAATGGCCAGTGTGGAATATCGGATTTACTTTACAGGTCAACCTGCTACCCGCGCCCAGCTCGACCAAGTTGAGACCATTACGGTGGAGCAGGAGATGGATATGGCATGGCATGCTCAGCTCCAGATTCCGCTCTGTACCGATGACAAGGGCAATTGGAAGGATCAAGACCAGCAGAAAGCGTTTAACCAGGACTTCTCGCGGGTGCGGGTGGAAATTAAGGTCGGGAAAGCAGGTTTTGTACCGCTCATTGATGGCCCTATTGTTGGCTCCAGTCGTCAGCAAAGTTCTCAGCCTGGCCAGAGTATGCTCACTGTAACGGTGCAAGACGATAGCTATTACCTGCATCGGGCTGATACGATCGCCCGATTTGAAAACAAGCTTGACCACGAGATTGCCCAGGCATTGTTCGATGTCGCAAAGGAACAGATCAAAGACCAACAGATTGAACCCACCCCGAACTCAACCAGTACCCTACCCCCCGTTTCGGTGCAACGGGGGACGGAGATCGAGATTCTGCGATCGCTCGCCAGCCGCCAGGGAAAACATGCCTATGTTTTGCCAGGGCCTAAATTTGATGGCGGGAGTATTGGCTACTTTAAAGCCTTTCCCCAGAAACCTGATGGATTGCCGTCTTTAATTCTAGTAGGCCCAGATCGCAACATTAGTGAATTCAACCCGACCTACAACGCCCAACGGGCTGCCAAATTCCAAGCCTCTACCTTGAGCCTGACGGATAAAACCATCGCCACCCAAACCTCTGATCTCAATGACGTGCCTCGGGTGGGGGCAGAGTCAACGTTTCAGAAAGAGTCCGATGTTCCGACTCAGATTGTGCGGCCTCGCCACGGCGATCGCGTCGATTTGACCCAACTGGTGAATGCCCACGCCCGAGAGGCCAGCTATACGGTGACTGCAACCGGAAGCGTATTAAGTACATGCTACGACGGGGTGCTTAGTCCCTATCGTGTGGTGGCGGTGTATGGCATTGATGCACGCTCCAGCGGGACTTACGAAATTACGAAAGTTACCCATACCCTCAACCGCGCCAACTATTCCCAGGCGTTTACGCTCCGCCGCAATGGGCGATCGCCTGCACCCTCTGCCAGTGCCAACAACAATCTGGGTTTGCCCCAGGCTAGCGCCAGTTTTGATATTAGTTTTAACGTCCAAGGGAGTATTTTCTGATGATGGCCGAACAAGAACGGTTACTGGTCGAGCTTGCAGAACACATGCGCGATCGCTATTTCGGTAAATACCGAGGCATTGTTCAGGATGTGGACGATCCTGAAACGCTGGGGCGTATTGTCGCCAAGGTGCCGGAAGTGTATGGCGCAGAAGATTCCCCTTGGGCGATGCCTGCGGTGCCCTTTGCAGGGGCAAATCACGGGTTGGTACTTCTACCAGAGGTCAACGATGGGGTGTGGATTGAATTTGAAGCGGGGGATCTGGCCCGTCCCATCTGGACGGGGTGCTGGTGGGGCAGCAATGAAATCCCATCACCAGGGGGGAAGGACACGCGGGTGCTGGTCACGTCTGGCGGTCACAAACTGGTTCTAGACGATGCCAAGGAAAAACTTCAGCTCCTCCACTCTGGGGGCGGCGAAATTACGATGACCAACACAGACATCACGATCAAAATTGGGGCAACCCAACTGGTGCTTTCTGCCAGTGGGGTCAGTGTTAACAATGGAGCATTTCAAGTGATCTAATGGCAGGTGATCTAATGGCAGGCAATCAACTCACAACGGCAAGTACCATCCAATGCATGCATGGCGGGCAAGTGATCTTGCTGACCGCAAATACGGCGGTTCTGGCGGCTGGGTCTCCGGTGCTGCTGGAGTCGGATATTCATCCGGTGGTGGGGTGCCCGTTTACGATTGGGCCGAAGTACTCGCCCTGTGTGCGGATCCAGTGGTCGGCTGGGTCTACCCAGGTGAAGGTGAACGGCATGCCGACTTTGGTGCAAACCAGCATTGGTCAATGTATCAATGCCGAAGGGGCACCCCAGGGCGTGGCGATTATTGCAAACACTCAACCGAAGGTATCTGCACGATGACACTTCCTGATGGTCGGCATTTGGCGTTTCCCTTTCGCATTGGCAGCGACGGTCGAACAGTAACGGTCGCTAGCCTAGAACAGCATGTCCGAGACGAGTTGATGCAGTTGATGCTGACCAATCCTGGTGAGCGGGCCTTTGTGCCAGAGTTTGGTGCTGGGGTGCGGCGGTTGGTCTTTGAGGGGGCGGGCGATGTGACGGAGGCAATGGCAAAGGCCATGATTTCCCAGGCGATTTCGCGTTGGTTGAGCGATCGCATCATTCTAGAAGACCTCAATGTGGAAGTCCGCAACGAAACCATTCTGGCGGATCTGAAATACCGAATTGTCGGCACGCCAGATTCCCGACAGGTACGCTTTGAGCGCAAAGGAGGGTAAGCCATGACGATTGTTAACACAGAAGCACTCCAAGCACGGGCCAAAAGCCTAGACGCCAAAAGATTAAATGGAATGCAGCGGGTATTGGTCACGCTCCAGCCTGTGGTGAATCCAACCCAGGCACATCTTGAGGTGCAGTTCTATACTCCCCATGAACTGGCGAACATCGTGAGTGATATCAGCGGCAACCTTGCTCTAGCGAAGCAAATCTTCCCCATTTCCGGCGGACATCGGATATTGGCAGGATCCGCTGTGGGACAGGTGCAGGTGGTGGCGATCGCCCAGCCAACCACCACCACCCTAGACCTCACGGTCGCCCCCATTGGGGACTATTCCACCTACACCCTCAATCTGAACTATCGAAATATCGACCCCATTTTGAATGAGGTGCCCTTTAAGTTTCGGCCCGGCTGCTTTAGTGCCGACTGCGCGCCGGAGTGGACTCCCGCCCCTAAACCCAGTGATAACCCAGCGATCGACTATCTCGCCAAGGACTACGACTCGTTTCGGCACACGATGATTGTGGCGATGATGCAGCGGGTGCCCGGTTGGCGACCCACCAGCGAAGCGGATCTCGATCAGGTGCTATTGGAAGCCTTTAGCGTTGCCGCCGACGAACTCAGCGATTATCAAGATCGCGTCATGAACGAAGCGTACCTAGCGACCGCTCGCAAGCGCGTTTCCTTGGCCCGTCATGCTCGGTTGATGGACTATCACATCCATCAAGGCAATCAGGCCAGTACCTGGCTGGCGGTGAAATTAGCCACACCTCTGTCCTCTGCCCCACCCTTGATTGCCTGGTCGGGATATAAGGCGCTGGGGGATGCCGATGCGATCGCCTTTGTCAGTCGAACCGCACCCCAGTTCGATAAATTGCTCAACCAAATAGGACTCTACACCTGGAATGACGCTATCCCTTCTCTCGCCGCAGGAAGTACCCAGGCTGATTTGCAACTCATCAACGGCACCACGCCCATTACAAACCAAGGGTCAGCGAACACCGTGCGCGATTTGATCCGAACCGACAAGGTACCCTACTTGCTGATTCAAGAGTGGCTTAATCCCGCCACTGGAAATGAAGCGGGGCGAAATCCTGCCAAGCGACAACTGCTCAAACTACGGCCTGCCGAAACCGTAACCTTGCAAGATCCGCTCACGGGAGCATGGATTGTACGGGTGCATTGGGAGGAACAGGACAAGCTGAAGTTTAACTACTGTTTTACGGTGAACTGTTCTAAGGTCAAGGTCGAAAACATCTCGTTCTTTCATGGCAATTTGATTGAGATCTACCACGGGCGCAGTCGGGATATCCGGTTCAAGGAGCCAGCCATAACACTCACCCTACCCAATGAATTTCACTACGAGCGCACAGAACGCTGGGGCACCCTCTGTCGGTTGCCCGCTGAACCCCTTGCCTACAAAGATACGCCCCCAGGTGGAGAAGTCTCGCCCATGTCCACCTTAGCGGTAGAGGTGACGGTCAATGGGGTGAGCGACCCTTCGGAGGAGAGAATCAATCTGATTCATAGCGATGACAGCGATGAAAATGGCGATCGCTTCACCGTTGAAACCGATGAGTTTGGCTATAGCGTCCTGCGATTTGGCAATGGCATCAACGGCAAGGTTCTTTCTCCCGATGCTGAGGTTCACTGCACCTATCAGGTAGGTCGCGGACTCGATGGCAATATTGGTCGAGATAAACTGATCCATACCACGTTCCCAGAAATTGAAACAAGCTGGAATCCGTTTGATGTGGTCAATGGCCGTGCCCCCGAACCCGCTGCCGAAATCATCCGCCGTGCACCAGAAGCCTATCGATTCCGGCAACTCCGGGCCGTTACCCTGCAAGATTACGTCAACCGAGCACAGGAATTAGCCGAAGTGTCGCGGGCGGCGGCTCGCTATGCGTGGACAGGCAGTTGGCGCACGGTTCAAATTGCGATTGACCCTGCGGGTACCACAACCCTAGCCCCTCCCGTCCGAGAAAAGATTGCGCGTTATTTGGACGCGGTGCGCTTGATTGGCGAAGACTTAGAAATTCGTCCGCCTCGCTTTGTGCCCTTAGACATTCGCGTGGCACTTTGTATCCATCCCAACTACTGGCCTGAAGACATCCGGTTTTTGCTAGAGCAGGAATTTTCGGAAGGGTATACCCCCGATGGCCGGATGGCATTTTTTCATCCTGATCGCTGGACGTTTGGGCAAGTGTTGCATGCCAGTCAGATCGTCGGACGGATCCAGGCCATTGAGGGGGTAGAACATGTGATTTCAGTGACGATGAAGCGCTGGAATGAGCCTACCCCAGGAACTGATCAGATCGCCCAGGTTAGAGCCAACGAAATTCTGCGGGTTCGCAATGACTCTGACCATCGGGAAGACGGATTTATCAACTTCGATCTCAGAGGAGGGCGTCAATGAGCGAAGAATGTCGTAACGATTGCGTAGCGCCAAGAGGGTTTCCCAAACCGATCTACAACCGACCAGGGCTGTCGCAGATTGCCTACCGCATCGGCACCTATGCCGACTTTCGCGACGAACTTCTGCGCAGCCTAAATCTCGATCCAATCCTCAAAGACTGGACTTATCGGGAGCCGGGCGATCCAGGGATTGCCCTGTTGGAGGGGGCTGCAATTCTCGGGGATATTCTGACCTTTTATCAGGAGCTATACGCCAACGAAGCCTACCTGGGAACCGCTCAGTGGCGCGAGAGTATCGCGGATCTGGTGCGACTGTTGGGCTACCGTCTATCCCCTGGCTTGGGCGGACGGGGGACGTTTGCCTTTGGGATTAAAGGCGCTCAAAGCGTGTTAATTCCGGCTAAATTCCCTCTCAAAGCCCAATTGGAAGGCATCGAAAAACCCGTTGATTTTGAGAGTATCGCTGAAGTCACGGCCTATCCTCATCTGTCACAGTTTCATTTGTATCGTCCCCGTCGGGTGCCCAGTGCAATTTCAGCAGGTAACAATCGCTTAGAAATTCAGGCCGTGGGTGGTGCAACGGATGTGGCCCGTATTCAGGCGCTGGGTGTGAAGGTGGGCGATCGCCTGATGCTCATTCCCGACACGACAGTGTTCGATGTCACAGGCACTCCCTATACCGCCCAGCAGCCCGCTGAAATTCTGATCGTCTCGAAGGTCGAGCAGGTTTTAGATCGCACCCTGATTGAATTTGAAGGGTCACTCACCGTAAACCGTGGCACAACCGTTACCGCCTATCGCTTGGGCCGGAGCTTTAAGCATTTTGGTCATAATGCCCCTGCTCAAATCACGAGCCTCAGTGGAAATCCCCCCATAGCCACGCAAACACCAACGAACTTTGCACGTGCTATTCGCATAACAAACTCAGGCGGCGATTTCTATTCGCCATTATTAGAAACTGAAATGCCGCTCGATCAACAGGTTGATGATTTAGCAATCGGCAGAAAGCTCATTTGTCAGGGATTCATCCGATCTTTCGGGGTTGGCAGCCCATTGCCCTTTACGGTACTCAAAGAACTCAAGGGTTCCCGTGCCGATTCTTTGAAGTGGGGGAATTTAACGGGCGCATCGACGGTGGTGTCGATTGAGGCCAAGTTGATTAAAAACGAAAATCTTAGAATTTTCTATCTCAGCGACATTCGGCAAATGCAATTTCATGAGGCCAAAAGCCCGTTGCTGACCCTTCGTGCGCCCACCCAATTCGAGGATGGCGTATTTACAGAGGCAACACTCAACTACTTCGGTACCTACGATCAGGTGCTGGCCCTAGCTGATCGAAGCCTGATCTTGCAGGCAGACACAATCACCCAGCCCGTCAAAGTCATCAGCTCGAAGGCCAGCTTCTCGTTGAGTGGGAGAGACAGCATCAATCCCTGGCTGTGGTCTGTAATGCTCGATCGCAAACCAGATGCGTTTCTCAAACAAGCCTTTGATGAGAAAACACCACAGGTAACGGTCTACGGGAACCTCGTTGAGGCAGCCCAAGGCAAATCCGAAACCGCAGCGGTCTTAGGCAATGGTGACAGTCGGCAAATCTTCCAGACCTTTAAGCTCCCTAAAACCCCCTTGACCTATTTCAACGCCAAAGGCGAGACCCCGCCGGAGGTGCCCGAGCTGCAAGTTTATGTAAATGACCGCCTGTGGAAGCGGGTTTCTTCCTGGTTTAATCACACCGCCACCGAAGAAATCTATATCGTCCGCGAAGACGCCAATGGCGAAAGCTGGGTGCAGTTTGGCGATAACAAAACCGGAGCCAAACTACCCTCAGGCATTGGCAACGTGACCGCCCAATATCGCACCGGAACGGGAGCCTTCGGCCCGCTGAAACCCAACACCACCGTTCAGGCCGCAGGCAAACTCGACCACCTCGATAAAGTGTGGCTACCCGACGAAGCCACCGGAGGTTCCCAAGCCGAATCTGGAGAGAATGCCAGGGAAGCCGCACCGGGCAAAATCCAAAGCTTGGGACGGTTGGTGAGCTTAAAAGACTTTGAAACCGAAACCCTGGCGATCGCTGGGGTAAGCAAGGTCTCCGCCGCTTGGCAGCTCGTCGATCACAGCCCTGCCGTGGTGCTGATGGTGTTGATGGAATCGGGGAGAGAACAAGAAATTGACGAAGTGCAGGGGGTGCTCAATACCTACAACCGCTGTCGCGGGCCACAGCGCTTCCCCATTCTGGTTCATCCTGGTAAGGTGCGATACCTCTATGTAAACCTGACCGTGGGTCTTGACCCCACCTTTCGGCAGGAACTGGTTACGCATGCGCTCAAGATTGCCTTGGGCCTTGTGGGAGCGGAGGGGGACGGCATTGATGGGTCGAAGGGGCTGATGGGTGTACGATCGCGCCAATTCGCCCAGAAAGAATATGCCACCCGCATTGAGGGGGTCGCTCAAACGGTAGAAGGCGTGGTGTGGACTCAGGTAACGGCCCTAGGATTGGCTCTAGGAACAGACCCCGATCCGGTGAAGTTGGCACTCCCTCCAGAGCCAAAGCTCTTAAACGCGGTGGTTCCCTGTGCTGCCGACGAGATCTTGAGTTTGTACAAAGACCATCTGCAACTGCAAATTGCAGCAACCCCACCCAAGGAGGTCTGTTGACATGAGCGAAACCCGAGTCCCCCTCTACGATCGCCTGCCGGAAATTTACCGGATTAAAGACGCAGAACAAGTCACACCAGGGCAGCTCAAAAGCTATCTAGCCTTGGTTGAAAGCGCCTTTGGCAAAATACATCAAAACATCGAAGCGCTCTACCACGACCTCTTTATTGAAACCTGTAGTGACTGGGCTGTACCCTACATTGGGGATTTACTGGGGACCAGCCACCTCAGCGGCGATCCCTGGACGCTTAGGGCCGATGTCGCGGATACCGTCGGCCTCCGGCGTCGCAAAGGCACCTTGGGGGCAATCGAGCGACTCACCTATGACCTCACCCGTTGGGGCGTCCACTGCGTCGAACTGCGCGAAGCTCTACGCTGGAACCAGCATCTCAACCATCAACGTCCCGATGAAGGCGGAGTGCCGCCCTACAGCTTACCCAAAATAACGCGCCACACCCCCATTCGCGGCGGCACCATTACCCTGCGCGATCCGGCAATGCTGAGCTTGCTGAATACACCCTTCGACCCCTTCGCCCACACCGCAGATCTCAAGCCGCCCACCTTGGGCAACATCCGCTATAACCTCCCCAACCTAGGCATTTTTCTGTGGCGATTGGCCGCGTACCGAATTTCGGTGTCTAAACCGTTCTCGAAAGGCGTTCAAGCGAGGGACGCAGCCATAGACCTCGCAAAATTCCCCGATGCGGCGGAATGGATTACTCGTGTTGAGGTTCACCCCTTGGGACAGCCTGTACGCCTATTTAACGTCAGCCACTTTAACCCCGATCAAAACCCACCCGTAGTGGCGCTTATTGACGAAACTCCTGGCCCTATTCCAACACCGCGTTTAACGGAAGGTTCAGGAGCAGGAGCACCGGAAAAGTACGTCTCGATTGAGACCTACGATCCAGCCAGTCTCACCAACCCAGCGAATACAGCCCTAGATCAATTGAATCTCAACGAAGATATTGGTCTCCAACTGCATCTGCCAGAGGCCGAATTCCCTGGCAAGATTTGGCCCAAACCCCAAGCCCCCCAGGCATGGACGCTGCGCGGCGCAAACCTATGTGCATGGGAGTCCGGTCTTCAGCCACCGCTGAATGCCTATGAAGTTGCGATCGATCCAGTCCTGGGTCGGATTGCGATTGGGGTAACGACCAATGCCGAAGCCACTGCCCTAGAGAATCAGCTATTACTGTCCTACACCTATGGGGCTGTTGGGCCAGTGGGGGCGCACCCGATCTCGCGTCCACCTGCACCTCAAAAATGGCCAGAACAGGATGGCGAAACAGTCGAACGCCGAGAAGTGAACTTTTTCCAAAACGCCAATGCCCTGAGGGATGCCCTCACTGACATTCAGGATTTAACAACGCCCCTGGTGATTGAAATCACGGACAGTATGGTTCATCGGCTGGACTTGAATGCGATCGCCAATCTCCTTACCGAAGACGGTGGCCCTAACATCCAACTCAACCGTTCTTTGATTATCCGAGCGGCGAGTGACCAACGCCCCATCATCGTCTTGGCCCAACCCCTGAGGTTCCGGCCCACCCATGTGTTTGGAGCCACTGACGCGGAGCAAAAGCAATTCGATGCAGTAATGGATCGTCTGGACGTCCGATTGGAAGGACTATACCTGACCCGTAGCGCCACTTTCCCCGCAGGAGAACCGTTGATTACGAGAGCTGCCTTGAATCGTCTAGAAATCATGGGCTGTACCCTCGATCCAGGCGGCTTTGCGCAACCAGATGGTAAACCTGCCGCAATTCAAACCCCTGCGATTAAGCTTCGGAACAAGTACGGATTTGTGCCTAACTCAGCGGCAGACAAGGCTTTTAAGCAAACGCCAGAGGTGATTGTGCAGCGGGCGATCGCAGGGCCACTCCAGATCGATACGACCTACTTACTCACCCTGGTGGATAGCATTCTTGACGCTGGCAAAGGCGTCAATGATTCGGCAGACGACAGTTTTGCCCTCACGGGCGCAACCGATCCAATCAAGGGATGGGGACCACCCACGTCTGTGAGTGGGATTACCGTCTTCGGTCGGATGCGGGTGGATCGCATTGGCGGCAAGGGTGGGATTTGGGTGCATGCCTTGGAAGTACTCAATAACCAGCAAGGATGCCTGAAATACAGTTACTTCTCTGGCGTGGGAGACCGTCTCCCCCAACACCATGCCTGCGTGACCGGAACAGACGCACCCCTGCGCTTTGTGAGCGAAATCTTTGCTCAGCCTGCCTACGGACAACTGGCCCAAACCGCTGACTTTCGGATTCGAGAGCGTGGCCCTAATGACGATGCAATTGGTGCCTTTGGCTTTTTGCTAGAAGCCCACAAATGGCGCAACCTGCAAATCCGCTATCGAGAATTTATACCCGTGGGCGTCAGACCCCTGCTGATTCCAGTTACCTGAGGAGTAAAACCGATGAAAGGCGATTTTTCAAAATGGTCTTTTGACCCAACCGATAACTTCAATGGCATCCTCGAACAGCAAGGTCGGGTGGGCTTAGATGCCGACACCAATGCCCAAACCCGCATTACAAACCATTGGCAAGATACGGCGACCCAAGATGTGATTGGCCTAGGCATCGCTGCCATTCCGGTGGGAGAAATTAATTCCTTTAAGGTGATCAAAGCAGACGTTGGCGCGGGGCAAGTTCGCCTGACGCTATTGCCAGGAAGGATTTGGGCCGATGGGCTATTGGTTTATCTCAAGGGCACCACCGAAATCCAGCGCGTTGCGACCTACTTGCAGCCCTCCATTCAAACGCCGCCTGGGGACTCGACCAGCATCACAGCGGGGATTCGGGATGCGGTAATTTTAGAGGTTTGGCGTGACGCGGAGAATGGCTTTCAGATCCCTGAAACCTTGATTGAACCCGCGCTTGGTGGCCCTGATACTACCGAACGGGTACATACGGCAATGGCGCTGCGATTGTATCGCTTAGCCGCTGACCAAACCTGTGAAACCCTTGGCGACCTGCTTCAGGACAAATTTGCGAGCAAGGGGAAACTCACGGTTTCCTTGCAGCCCACCACGGTCATTCCTGGCGATTGCCCCGTGATAGAAGGCGGGGGCTATACGGGCTTTGAGCATAATCTCTATCGCATCGAAGTTGCCCAAGTGGATAGCGGTGGCCCGATGTTTAAGTGGTCTCAGTTCAATGGGGGTCTCGTCGGGCGGGGACTGTTCGATGCGGTAACTCGCAAAGTGATGATTACGGCGAACTTGCAGGCGATCGCCACGTCTAACCTCAGCAATTTCTACCTAGAAGCCTTAGCCTACGACGCCGCTTTGGGGCATTGGCGCGTCACCTATGGTGCAGCCGTTACCCTCAATAGCGATGGGGAACTGGAACTTCCGACCACGGCAACCTTTGGCACCATTCCGGCAGCGGGTGCTTCGGTCTTTTTTAGACTGTGGAATGGGATTGCGGCGATCGCCCAATTTTCCCTCGGAACGCCCACCCCCTTCCAAGACGGCATTCGTCTTGAGTTTGAGGCATCCTCTGCCAGCAACTATACCCCTGGCGATTACTGGACGTTTCCGGTGAGGGCGGGAGACATTGCCAACGCCGATGTCCTCATTAACGCCCAACCGCCAGAAGGCATTCGCTACCATCGTGTCCCCTTGGCTGAGTTGAATTGGGACACTGCGGAGAAACCCAGTATTACCTTTAAGGATCAACAAATTGAGGATTGTCGCCACCCGTTTCGCCCCCTCACGAACCAAAAAATATGTTGCACATTCCTGGTGGGGGATGGGATGACGACCCAAGGTGACTTTAACTCCATTGAAGAAGCCTTAGTTCATTTACCGCTCCAAGGCGGCAAGATTTGTCTGCTGCCCGGACAGCATCGCACCAATGTCGTGATTAAAGATCGGCAAAATATTGTGATTTCAGGCTGTGGTAGCCGAAGTATTGTGACCCCTCGTCCTGAAAAAGCCACAGAACCCATTTTTTTAATTGATGCGTCCCAAACCATCCAGCTCGATCAGATGACGCTGATGACCAATACGGGTACTGCCATCCAGGTGATCGATTCGGCCAATGCAAACCAAGGATCCAGAGAAATTTCCATTCTCTCCAACCAGATGGTTGCCAGTGTCCATGCGATTGAAATCCGCGTGAAGGAAGCCGCAGAAGATAATCGGATTCGGATGGCGGATAACCAAATTGCCTTGTTAGATAAAGCTGAAGCCAAGGCCGCTATTTTCTCCATTGCCGACGAAGTATTGATTGAACGAAACCGAGTTGTCGTGGTGCCAGCCCCACCAGACAACCCTCGGATCGCTCCCGACCCAGGCAATCCGACCGTGAGCGTCTTTGACCCTTGCACAGACAAGCGCCTGTTTTATACGCCTCGTTTTGCAGCCTTCCGCTTTTTAAGAACGACGTTTTCATATGTTGCCAATCTTGCGTCTGTGGCAAAACTTGCCTACAGCGCCCAAGGGGGCATTCAAATCGGTGGCGGTTCTGAGCGCGTCAAAATTATCAATAACGAGGTCATTGGCGGTCGTGGCAATGGCATTACCCTGGGCCATATCCCCGAAGATGCCATTGATGATGCCACGCTCAAGAAAAGTTCCTATCTGTTTGCGGAACTCGCTCCTGAAATCTTGAGTAAGTTGAAGGACTTATTTGTGGGCTTTCTCTACGAAATTACCATTGAGCAAAACGCAATTCGTCAGATGGGTCTCTCTGGCGTGGGTGTGGCGGCATTCTTCGATTTTAAGATTGAACTGATGGTCAGCGTTGAGGATCTGACGATTTACCGCAATGCGATCTCCCACTGCGCCCAACAAATCCCCCCCGATCTGCCCGTGTCTATACTCAATGCGGTTGGCTTTGGCGGCATTGCCCTCGCCCGTTGCGAGAATGCGGTGATGCAAGAAAACCGGATTGAAAATAACGGTACCAGTCATATTGAGCCAGTGTCTGGGATTATCATCCTGATGGGTGAGAAAATTGATATTTCTAACAATCGCATCCTCAATAACGGCCCGCGCACCACGGTAACAGACAAGACGGTTCGGCCCGGATTTCGTGGCGGTATTGTCATTGGCTTTGGGTTCAAACCCGTTGCGCAAAAACAAGTAGAAGGTCAATCCCTCCTGTTCCCCGACGGGATTGCTGCGGCGAAAATTCATGACAATACAGTGACGCAACCCTTGGGACAAGCGTTATTCCTGATTGCGTTTGGCCCTGTATCGGTGGTGGGCAATGTGCTGACCTCTCAAGGGGCCGATCTGAAGGCGAATATCTTTTCCTTTTTGGCTGGCTCGGTCTATATCCTCAACCTAGGGGTTTCCCACGATTTGCTGGCTTTGCTTTTGCTCACGAGTTTTAGCAAGGTTGGGTCTGCCAACTCAGAAACCTTTAATCAACCCGTTAATTTCATTCCCAGACTGTTATATCTGCCCAGCGGGACGGTGTTGTTTGCGGATAATCAGGTGACGTTGGATTTGCGATCGCCAGAGGTCAACTTTGCCTTTAGCTCTCAGCTTATCGCCACCCTAGACGATATTGCCTATAACAGTAACCAGTCCGAATGCAGTTCATTGCTGGATGTGGTGCTCACCGATGTTGGATTATTTGGCGTTACGATCAGAAGTAACGATAACCGTTTCCAAGAAGGTGTCACCGTTGCCTTTTATTCTCTGTTCTCTTACGGATTTATGAATACGGCAACGGGAAATCAAGCAACCCATTGTTTACATGTTCTGGGTACACCTGCATTTACTGTCAATGGTCAGGATAACCGCGTGCTCTTTGGTGCGCCTCAGTGTGACAAAGACTATCAACGTCTACAACAGCAATTGAATATTGCGTGATTAATACCGTGATTAATGCTCTAAATTCTCTGGAGGTGGATAAGTAATGAATCGCAAACTCCCTGAAGAACAAGATCGGTTTAATAAGCTCGACAGTACGTTTACAACGTTAGACCAACAGCGTGCTCAGGGCTTAGAGCAGCTTAAAACGATGCAGGTGATGCACAATACGGCTCTGGAACAAGAACAAAAACGCCTGAGTGCTAAATATGGAAAGGATCACCCCAGAGTTCAAACCATCGCCTCGCGCTTAACCTACAACCAAGGTCTATTCCGCGATCTGGATGAAGAGATTGGGCGATCGCAAATTCCCACCCCTTCCGTGGATGCCAATACCTGGCTGGCCCACGGGTTTGTCCTGGATGGCAAGGGCGTAGGCATTGAAGGGCTGACGATTTCGTTCTTTGACGGGCAAAGCCAATGGATTCGCGCTATTGGGTATGCCTGTACCGATAGTCGCGGATATTTTGCCATTTCCTATAAAACCGAACAGCCCGATGACCAACCCTTATTTTTGAACATTGCGGATAAAAATCAGCGATCGCTTTACCGAGAACCCAACGCCCGTGTGGTGAAACTTGGACTCATCGACTTCTGGCAAATTGTTCTTTCGGATTCAAGTGCTGATTGTCCGCCGCCTGTTTCAGACCCGCCGCCCTCCCAAACGATTGAGGGCGTTGTGAGTGGGAGGGTGATTGACCCTAACCAACGAGGTATTCCTAAATTGACGGTGACGGCCTTCAATGCTGCCATGGTCGGAATTCCCCGTATTGGCTCTACTCTTACGGGCGATAAGGGCGAGTTTAAAATTGTCTATCCGCGAACGATATCACCCGATGGGCGTGAAGTGGGGCCAGACTTGTTTATTGCTGTCACAAGTGACAGTGGAACGGTGCTGTTCTCCTCAAGAGATGCTGTCCGCCGCAACGCAAAACGAGAGGAAGACTATGGCGAAATTGTGATTACTAGTTTTCTAGACCGTTAGGCAAATCGTGGTTATGGCTGCATTCTGTTTTTTGAATTGGGCGATCGCCATTTTTATCTCAGCATTCGGAATTGATACGGAGGGATAAATCCCATGAGAACGCTTTCTCGTCAATCATCTACAAAAGAGACTGCTCAGGAGAAATCTTTTAGGGGAAAGGTTTTGGGAGGCACAGGGCGATCGCACTTCATTTCTCCACTTTCGACAGGTGAACCCCTGTTGCAACGCCAATGTGCTTGTGGGGGCGGTTGCCCTCGCTGTCAGGAACAAGGGTTATTGCAAACCAAGCTGAAGATTAGCGAACCGAATGACCCCTACGAGCAAGAAGCTGATCGAGTTGCTGATGAAGTAATGCGAATGCCAGAGCCAACGATTCAACGTCAGATGGAGCCAGAAGAGAATGTTGAGGAAATGGTTCAGACGAAGGCGATCACTAACTCAATTACGCCTTTACAACGTAGTTCTAACGAACCAAATCAATCTACTGAAGTACCAGATATTGTACATGATGTGTTGCGATCGCCAGGTCAACCTCTCGATTTAGCAACTCGTTCATTTATGGAACCGCGATTTGGACATGATTTCAGTCAGGTGCGGGTGCATACGGGGGGAGATGCAGATCGATCGGCACAGGATGTGAACGCCCATGCTTACAATGTAGGAAGAGACATTGTGTTTGATTCGAGTCAGTTTGCTCCAGGGTCGATTCAGGGGCGACGGTTGATTGCTCATGAGTTGACACATGTGTTACAGCAGACAGGGACAAAGAGAATTAATAACACTCAAAGCAATGAAGCACAAAGTTATTCCCCTATTTTATGGACAGATCGAATTAGCGACCACCCCAGACAAACGGTGCAGCGTCAGGTCAGGATCAATGGAGGTAAGACACGAGTCAATGAAGTTGAATATCATAAGGTTGGCATTAAGGGTTTTATAGGCAGCAAACACTCTGTATCGGCTCTCATTGTCGATAATGTACGTCGGGTATTTTCTGATGTAGCCGAATTAGAAGATTATGCCAATGGTCAAACCGACTACATCGGTGACGTGGCGACTTCATCGGCTGGGACATTCTGGTATCGATTGCCGAAGAATCAACTCACCGTGCTAGGAGAAAGCCATAACAGCAATACAGGTAATGTGGAGGATGTGATTATCGGCTTACAAACATCTCGATTCATGTACGAACCGTTTAACGAGCTGGCGAGTGTTCCCGCACTCAATGTCCCTTTTACGGGGACGCAGTCGAGACTGACGCAGCTCAACAGTCAGGAAAGAGTTGCAGGTCTGGTCGATAGGAGAAATTTTAATCCCGACTTAGAGAATATCGTTATCAAGGCGATTACTGGTGCCTCTCTTACGCGGAACGAATTCATCGCGAATAACCCACACACAATGAGTGCAGCGGAGAAACAATCCTGGGGTCGTCGGGCTACCAACAATGATTACTCTTTTGGCGAACGAACCGCACTTTACCTCTCAATGGGAATTCACTTGGCGAGTGATATTGCTAAAGAAAACTTCAGTTCTCCAAATTTTGTTGAAACTCCGTTTGTTAAAAGCAGACGTAGCCTAAAAGAGTTCTACCTGAAAAACCAGCCCATATTGTATCAATTCATGAACACAAAAGATGGTGACGATCTCGTCGGTATTTATGAACTCACTGCGCCCAACAATTTCCGAAACCTGAATGTGATTAAAGATTTTACTTTAGTGCTACACGAATATGGTTCACTTTACGTCATGGGGCTGGCTGCCCAAAGCGGCAACAATTCTCTCGAAGCTCAGGGAAAGATATTATCAGGCAAACTGAATACAAAACTTGATGATTTTAGTCCAGCTCGTGAGGAAATCATGTGGGAGAAAATCCAGACAGCGAAAGCCAATGGCTATCTGATCGTAGGAATGGGGAATGCTCACCATATCAACCTACAGACAAGATTGAATAATGCGGGAATACCACATGAGGAAGTCGAACAATCACTAAAGCGGCAACGTAATGCAGTGAATACTAGTTGGGTGTAATAATGACTAACTATTCCACAGCCTCTGAAGAAAATCGTACTAAAGCCGCTACTCTCTATGTGCAGGCACGCGAATCAGAAGCGCAGCGAGACTATGATGGTGCAATTAAAAGCTATGTCAAATCATTACGATTTTACGACGATCCGCTGGTCAAAGCTGCCTACTTTAAGTTATTGGCGACGATTGGCCCAATGTAACAAAAATAAATCCATAAGACCCGACAAACCAGGTTGAAATATAAAATCAAACAAACCCCATTGATTAAGATAATGAACACATGAAAACCTTTGCTACCAAACAACTTGCCAAAGATTCGACCAACCAGCATCAGCATGTTGATCGCACGCGATCGCACAATATTTCAACAGAAATGCCATTGCTACAACGCCAATGTGCTTGTGGTGGTGGATGTCCGCGTTGCCAAGATAATTTGAAGCTTCAAACCAAGCTCAAAATTAGCGAACCAGGCGATCCATACGAACAGGAAGCTGATCGCATTGCCGATCAAGTCATGAGAATGCCTGAGCCAACGATTCAACGTCAGATGGAGCCGTACGAAGAAGAGGAAGGGATGGTTCAGAGGGAGGCGATCATTAATGAAGTTAAGCCTTTACAACGTTCTTCCACTGATCAAGATCAACCTTCTGGAGTGACGTCGATAGTGCATAAAGTTTTGAACTCTCCCGGTCAGATATTAGATTCCGAAACTCAAAGATTTATGGAGCCACGCTTTGGACAAGACTTTAACCATGTGCGTATTCATACCGATTTCAACGCTGTGGCATCTGCACGGGCAATCAATGCACAAGCTTACACTGTTGGAGCTGACTTGATATTTGATAGCGGACGTTACAATCCTGGCACGGAGGTAGGGCGAAGGCTACTGGCGCATGAGCTAGTCCACACGATTCAACAGGGTGCGCTAGGTCGCCAGAACTCTACCATTCGGCAGATTCAACCTACTAAGTTCGATGGTGAACCTATTCAGCGTCAGGCTGACGCGTTCGATCAACTAGATGATCCGTTTGGGGCATCCTCTGAGACTAGTATTGTCGCGGAAAATCCCGACATCGGTTCGGTGGCACTAGATTCATCATTGCCTTCGCCCAATCGAGCGCCAGCATGTGATGAAGTGTGCGGAGAAAAAGACAAGTGCATTCAAGGTCCGGGACAAAAATGTTCGGACGATATCTCCAAAATGGCGGGAGAAGCCTTCAAGTCAGCCGCAGGTAACCTGACAAAAGCAATTGATCATTTCGATAATACGCCAGCTAGCAAGGCGTTGACCCAATCTTTAAAGACGAATTTCAATTGGTCGCCAGGGAACGATCCGCCCGACCTTCCGGCTCAAGTCAAGAAAGGGCTTGATACGGCATTAACAAAATTTTCGGATAATTTATGCATTAAATGCGAACCCTGTCCCGCTAATGCAGTTGCGCATATCGTCAAGGCAAGAGGCAAGAACTGCCTTGACTTCAACTGCTATGTGATCTGCCCGGACTTTGAAAAATCACACGACAAAGTAAAGGCACATGCTCTACTCCATGAACTTTTTCATCGAGTAGCCTCAGGTGCTGTAGAGGATCTCTATCGTGGACAGCCTGGTTATCCTGGGCCACCTAGTACAGCACTGAAGATGCCGGATCCGTTCGCTTCATTAGTGGACGATCTGGTTACTGCTGGTGCTGCGCCAAATCCAGCACCAGCAACGAAACCTTAGACTGAACATTCCCTCAATGGCAATGTCCCAGATGCGTGGATCTACGGATTGGAATCAAGTACCAACACCAAACCTGTAAGTTGGGTTGAAGTATGAATGGTAGCGTTCGCCGAAACCGTTGCCCAAGTGCAAATTTCCGGTACTTCGATTCTACCCATCTTTGTTCGCTAGAGTTTAGCTAGAGTACAGATATTAATCACATATCTGGAATTAACCGCTAAACTGGATCTTGGATTAACGAGTTTTCGTGCTTTTGAGCTTTAATTCAGATGAAAGCGGGGCACCGATTCTGACGAAACGGGGCCATTTGCGATAAAAGTCCCTCAATGTCAAGGTTTTGAGGGTGGCAACGATCCTGGCAATGAAGTATCACATCTTCTGAAACGGCTTTGAATCATGACTTTGAGGTTTAGGATGAATCTAAGTTTTATGGGTTTTAGCAACGGAACAGAAAACAACTCTAAGGCTGAAACATTTACTCTGTAAGGGTTCTAGACTACAAAAATCTAACGAAAAATGGGTTTAATACCCTGAAAGTATTAGCAGTAAAGGATTTTGAGTGATGAGTGCGTTTAATCAGTCCAAAGCGACGGTGCCAGCGGTGCGGCTCATTGAAGTGGGACGACAGCCTGTGACTTCGCCTGAGTCAGCCAAGGTCATTGCGATTACCTCAGTTCAGGCTCCAGCGGTACGGGAGTCGCGGGTGCGGATGATTGAGCAGTTTTTGCAGGCGCGATCGCTGTCCGAAAATACCCAGCGCAACTACAGGCGGCAGCTCGAAGCGTTTTGCGATTGGGTCGGGAAAGATTGGTCCGCAATGAGCATGAGTGATGTCACGGCCTATAAGGGGTATTTGGAAGGGCGGTCGTTGAAGGTCAGTTCCATTGCAGCTTCGGTGACGGCGATCAAGAGCTTTTTTACTTGGATGAAGAAAGTGGGGGCGATCGCCCAAAGTCCCGCCGATGGGGTGTCGATTCCGACGATACCGCAAGGGGAAGCAAAACATCTGGAGCAGCACCAGATCGATGCGTTGTTTGAGGCACTGAAGGGCAGGGGGAATACCGAGGCCAGGGACACGGCGATCGTGTTTTTGTGGTTCAAGTCTGGGTTACGACCGGAGGAGGTGTCACTGCTTAATGTTGAAGATTACAACGGTGTGGAAGTTGTAATTAGAAAAGGCAAGCACCAGTCCAGCGGTCGGGTTCCGGTGGATGAGCAAACGCATGTTGTGTTGGTGGAGTATCTGAGTCAGCGTTGGATGGAGGCGCAGGGGGAACTCAAGGGAGATGATCCTATTTTCGTGTCCTATAGCCATCGTAATTATGGTGAACGGATGGGCTATGAGGGCATTTACAAGATGTTCAAGCAGGTCGCCCAGGCGGCAGGATTACCGGAAATCCATCCGCACCGAGGACGGCATACGTTTATT
>JANLSD010000245.1:0-4198 GCA_031362245.1 Acaryochloridaceae cyanobacterium OTE_25_metabat_464
GCCAAGGCTGTTGTTGTCCCAATACGGTTCATTGGAGGGCTTATTTTCAGGACGAGGTTGTTTATCTTCGTAGGTCATGAAAATAGCTCCTAACAGCTTCGACCGAGTTTTTATGATGCCAGAGATATTGAATTAGAGCAAGTCAAAAAGCTGCATTATGGCTAGTTTAAGCTTGAATTTTGGGCTTATGAAACATTCTATGCTCCTTAAGCGTCTTTCGATAACACTGCCAGCAGAAGCATTCTACGGGAATTTAATGACTCCCCAGTTGGCCTTCTACCGTTAAAGTAAGTTCACAGGATGTGCACTCTTATCAATACGGAACTTAACGCCCAAACATTGGTTCCATAACCCATGCTGAACGGGATACAGCCGAAGGAGCGATGATGCAGAGAATTCAGTCTCCAAAACGCCGCTTTCTGCCTCAGAATGGCTTAACGTTACTGTTGGTCTTAGCGCTGCTCCTAGGCATATTCTTTCGCTTCGCCCATCTTGACCAGCAGCTTTACTGGCATGATGAAAACTTTACTTCCCTGCGGATTTCGGGATACAACGCAGTCGAGGTTAACCAAGAACTTTTTAACGGTAAAGTCGTTGGCCTTGATGCGCTTCAGAAATATCAACAGCCGAACTCAGGCAAAACCATTGTTGATACGTTGCGCTCCCTCGCGATCGATGATTCTCAACACCCCCCGCTTTACTACGTTTTAGTCAGACAGTGGGCCGTGATGTTTGGCTCCTCCGTGACTGCCATCCGCAGTTTATCCGCAGTATTTAGTCTACTGACGTTCCCTAGTATGTACTGGCTATGTCAAGAGCTATTTGCGGGAGAGACTAAGGCGGGAGTTCAAAGACAATCTGCCAATCTGATTTCAGGACTGGCGATCGCCCTCCTAGCCCTCTCCCCATACCAAGTCCTTTACGCCCAAGAAGCACGGGAGTATAGTCTCTGGTCTGCGATAAGTTTGCTCTCTGGGGCGGCGCTCCTACGTGCGATGCGTGTAAATAACCTAGGGTCATGGGGTTTATTTACGGTGCTGTTGATTTTGGGCTTATATACCCAGCCCATGATGCTGTTGGTGGCGATCGCCTTTGCCCTATACCTTCTCATCGTCGAACGCTTCCGCATCAATCGGGTGACGATATCGGGGTTTCTGTCCTTTGTCTTGGCAATTCTCGCCTTTTCGCCGTGGCTAAATATTATTGCGAAAAGCTGGTCACAAACAGGGGCCAACTGGACTGCAATTCCCATCCCATTGCCCATTTTGCTCAAAACTTGGGGACTGCATCTATTAAGGATGTTTATCTTGACCGAAAGTGATTTTGGATTTGACCATTGGACAACCTATGTTGGGTTGCCACTATTGCTGTTGCTTGTGGGCACTGCCTTCTATAAACTCTATCGTCAGACTTCGTTGAGGATCTGGCTCTTTGTTGTTGCGCTAACCCTGAGCGTATTTCTGCCTTTGGGATTGATGGATTTGGTGATGGGGGGCCAGCGATCGGTTTCCAGTCGCTACATTGTGCCGTTTTATGTGGGGCTGCCCGTGGCGATCGCCTCCCTCCTTGCCCACAATCTTCTGCGTTGGCAACAGCCTGCCAGCGGAGCCTCTCCAGTCCAAGCCAAGCTATGGCAGGGCATCACAGCAATGCTCCTAAGCATTAGCCTGCTTGCCTGCGTATTCAACGCTCAAAGCAACACTGCTTGGACAAAAGGGATTAACTATAATCTGCTTACAGTTGCTAATCTCATCAACGCAGCACCACAACCCTTACTGGTCAGCAATTCCTTTGGCATCGACTTTGGCACAACCTTTGCCCTAGGCCGTCGGCTTGATCCCAAAGTAAAACTTCTGTTAACCCAGGACATCGTTGAACCTGATGTCAAAAAGCTGCCGAGTATTGCGACGGGCTTTGATTCTGTATTTTTACTGAACCCTTCCGATGCCTATCGTCAGAAGCTGGAACAGCAGATCCAGAAAAAAACTAAACTCGTATTCAAAGACTTTCATCTTTCGCTTTGGACAATGAATTAACGCTAGAGCAAAGGCTGCTCACGTTTTTGGCTAGAGCAAATCATGTGTAAACAGCATCCCAAGTATGCGTTTATCGGATAGTCACACCACGTTTTGTATCCTGTAGGCCCAAAACGTTTCTGGTATCTTTCTATACTCAACGAAGCTGAGAAGAACAATACGACATCATCAAGTTCTATGACGAAGAAAAATCTGGTTGTGATTGGCAACGGCATGGTTGGGCACAAGTTTTTGGAGTGCATGATTGCCAAAGACTCAGCACAAGACTGGAACCTGATCACCTTTTGCGAAGAGCCTCGGGTTGCCTATGACCGCGTCAATCTCAGCGGATTCTTTTCGGGTAAGACCGCAGGCGATTTGTCCCTCGTCGAGCCAGGGCTATACCAAGCCCACAACATTCAGATTTACATTGGCGATAAAGCCGATCGCATTGACCGCGAGACCAAAACTATCACGTCAACCAATGAGGTCACGGTTAACTATGACAAGTTGGTCTTAGCGACGGGTTCCTATCCCTTTGTGCCACCGATTAAGGGCAAAGAGGCCGAGGGCACCTTTGTCTACCGCACCATTGAAGACCTAGAGGGGATGTCAGCCTACGCCAAGAACTCTAAAGTAGGCGTGGTGATTGGCGGTGGTCTGCTGGGCCTCGAATGTGCCAATGCTTTGAAAAATATGGGATTGCAAACCCATGTTGTGGAATTTTCCCCACGCCTCATGCCCGTGCAGGTGGATGAAGTGGGTGGCGAAATCTTAAAAGATCAAATTGAAGCCTTGGGCGTGAAGGTTCACGTCAGCAAGTCCACCACGGAGATTGTGAGTGAGAACGGCAAAGTCCACAAAATGCTGTTCGCCGACGGCACGGAACTGAAAACGGACATGATTGTGTTCTCGGCGGGGATTCGGCCTCGGGATGAGATTGCCAAAGACTGCGGATTAACGGTGGGCGATCGCGGTGGCATTGTCATTGACGAACGCTGCCAAACCTCCGATGCCGATATTCTGGCGATCGGGGAATGTGCGCTCTACAAGAACTTTATCTATGGTCTCGTCGCGCCAGGGTACACGATGGCGACGGTGGCGGCGGATCATCTGTGCGCGCCCCAGAGCAACAGCTTTAACGGGGCGGATATGTCCACCAAGCTGAAGCTGTTGGGTGTGGATGTGGCCAGCTTTGGGGATGCCTTTGGGAAAACCCCAGGCGCTAAAGAAATTGCGATTAAAGATGCGGTGAAGGGCACCTACAAAAAGCTGGTGCTCAACGAGGCGGGTTCTCTATTGCTGGGCGGCATGTTGATTGGGGATGCCTCCGCCTACGGGAATTTATTGCAGTTGGTGCAAAATGCGATCGCCCTGCCTCCCCACCCCGAAGACTTACTGATGCCACCCCGTGAAGGCGGCGGCTTCTCGATGGGTGTAGAAAGCTTGCCCGATACTGCACAGCTTTGCTCATGCAATAACGTGACCAAAGGCCAGATTTGCACCGCTATTCAAGAACAGGGTTTGCTGGACATTGGCAGCGTCAAAAAATGTACCCAGGCTGGAACGGGCTGCGGCGGCTGCGTTCCGTTAGTCACTGATTTGCTGAAGTCAGAGCTAAAGAAAGCGGGCATTGAAGTCAAAAACGACCTGTGTGAGCATTTCGCCTACTCTCGACAAGACCTTTACTCACTGGTGCGTGCCCATCAAATCAAAACCTTTGACGAATTGCTAGTCCGCCACGGGAAAGGACGCGGCTGTGAAATTTGCAAACCTGCCGTTGGCTCCATCTTGGCTTCGGCTTGGAATGATTATGTCCTCACGCCCTCCCATGCAGGGCTGCAAGATACCAATGATGCATTCCTCGCCAACATTCAAAAAGACGGCACCTATTCCGTAATCCCCCGCATTCCAGGCGGCGAAATTACCCCAGCGATGCTGATT
Source organism: Acaryochloridaceae cyanobacterium OTE_25_metabat_464 (assembly GCA_031362245.1). Classification (GTDB taxonomy): domain Bacteria; phylum Cyanobacteriota; class Cyanobacteriia; order Thermosynechococcales; family Thermosynechococcaceae; genus JAAURS01. The sequence goes on from JANLSD010000245.1 coordinate 3,960, forward strand.
GTGATTGGCGAAGTGGCAAGAGATTTTAACCTCTACACCAAAATCACGGGCGGACAGCGGATTGATTTACTGGGCGCACGGGTCGATCAGCTCCCCATTATTTGGGAACGCTTGGTGTCGGCTGGGTTTGAGTCTGGTCATGCCTATGGCAAGGCGCTCCGTACAGTGAAATCCTGTGTGGGCAGTACTTGGTGTCGGTTTGGGGTGCAGGACTCGACGGGATTGGCGATCGCCGTCGA
>JANLSD010000272.1:0-3235 GCA_031362245.1 Acaryochloridaceae cyanobacterium OTE_25_metabat_464
GTCTGGGCCCCCACCCCTTCATCCGGGGAGGGCGGGGGTGGGGTGGGGTAATGCAGGGTGCAGAACACAAGTAGGGGCGCAAGGCCTTGCGCCCCTACAACGCAATAACTACGTTTCCAAAAATCATCAGCATCTCTTTAAGGGGTTTGGCCCAGGCCGAACCCCTATATTTATGGAATTCGTTTTTTAGTGAGGTGGACAGATGGCAAATAGTCAATGGTGGGAACTGTGGGTTTTAGGCACTCCTGCTCTCGATGAGCTTTTGTCTTGGGAAATTCAGGCGATGGGCTGTAAAGGAACCTCCAGCCAAATTAAGGACGGTCAGCTTCGGATTTGTGGGTATTTTGCCCAAAGTCTGGTTTCTGAGGCAGCCTTGACCCAAATGGCACATCAGCTTAAGCAATCGATGGCGACGGCAGACTTAGGCGACATTGAAGTGGGCTGGAACGTCATTCAAGAAGAAGACTGGGCCAGTAGCTGGAAAGATTACTGGCACCCCACCGAAGTGGGCGATCGCCTTTTAATCCATCCCGACTGGCTCCCCCTCCCTGCCACCGATCGGATTGTCCTCCGCCTCAATCCCGGCGTTGCCTTTGGCACAGGGGCACATGCCACCACACAACTTTGCTTAGTGGCCCTGGAACAGCAATTTAACCAGCCCACCGAGCATCCCTGCGTTGTGGCCGATATTGGCTGCGGAACGGGGATTTTGGCGATCGCCGCCCTCCAATTCGGAGCTGATCAAGCCTTTGCCGTAGATAACGATCCTCTGGCAGTCCAAGCCGCCCAGGAATGCCGAGATCTCAACGCCATTAAAGCAAACCGCATGGTGGTGGAAGAGGGGACGATTGAAACGGCGATCGCCCTGGCCCAGAACCCAGTAGACGGATTTTGCTGCAACATCTTGGCCCACATCATCATTGAGCTGGTGCCCCAAATGAAAACCTTGGTCAAACCCAAAGGCTGGGGAATCCTGAGCGGCATTTTAGAAAAGCAGGTACCCGATGTGGTGGCGGCACTGACGGCAAATGGCTGGCAGGTAGAGCAACACTGGCAACAACAAGACTGGGCGTGCTTGAAAATTGTTTGTCCTGATTGAGGCAAGGTAGCGATCGCGCTGTAGAGGGTGGATCGCTACCCACATCATTAGGAAAGTCCCTTCGGCACTAGCAGCATCCATACCCACAATGCTTTTTCGGCTTTAGGCCTGCTAATTTGCGTCTTGACCTTTCGATCAAGTAGCCGTTTCGGGGACTACGTGAGCTGTGCGGGGGGTATGACAGCCCAATCAATGTATTCATATAAACATATTTGTCCACACGTACCATAGCGAGAATTTACGGAACTTACGGGTTCTCGCCATGGCCTGTCCTCCGTATTCTCACCTCCGTAAATTTACGGAGGTTTTAAGCCACAGCGCTCAATCACGGTGTACCACGTTCAGGGCTATCGCTGGAATGCTTGTTTCTCAAGGCTTTTGCGAATGTCAGCGTCCCATGATGGGGTCGGATACGGGATGTTAGGTTTCCGTAACATGGGTAAAACGTCGCGATTGACGCGCCACTGTGACCGTTACAGCTCATCTCCGGGTAGACCGCGTACTCCCCAGTTCATCTTGGGGGTCTCAATCAGCGTAATTTCTAAGTCCAAGGGTGCAATATTGAGTTCAGCTTGAAATCGTTCAAACAACAACCGAATAAGCTGTTTTTTTGTTTCAGAGGTGCGCCCTTCAAACATCAGAATTTCTAAAATAGTATAGTTTTCGCTCCGGTCTTTGGGATAGATAAAGGTTTCAGGCTCTAGGGCGATAAACCGATGAAATCGTTTTTCGGAAGGAACGGCGATCGCCTCCATCAAACAGGCATGGATCACGTCCGACATGGATTGGATTTGGGGGGACAGGCGATCGCCCCGTCCATAGACTTTGACCTGCACCATACATTACGCCACTCCCTGAGTTAACACCTGTGCCATAAACCCTTGCCAGATTTCATTGGGCACCCAAATCTGAATATCCGCAATGGCTTGCGAAGGCGTCCACTGATCTTCTAGGACATGATAAAGCGCGATAAAACAAGACACTCGCATATTTTTTGCACAGTGAACCAGCCGCTTTTGGGTCTGATGGTGGCGCATACAAGCTAAAAAATCTTGAAAATTCTCTACCGTCGGGTTCTGCCACTGGACGGGAATATGCTCACAGCCCATAGCAAGAGACTCTACTACCCCCCGTTCATCGGGGAGAGCATAGTCGGCATTCGCTAAACCCAGGTTGATCACAACTTGGATTCCTTGAGCTGCGATCGCAGAAAACTGCGCGACCGTCGGCTGACCGCTCGTCACAATCTCAGGGGAAATGCGTCGGTAGTTGTAAAGTTCTGACAGCGGATCGGCTGCTGACATTTCCGCCTCCTGGGTGATCGGTAAACTTCAATCTTCGGCGATATGTCCGCCCAGGTAAAGTGCGCCCACTTTGGGGTCGTTGAGAAGATCGGGTCCAGGGCCTTCGTAGCGATCGCGACCCGAATCAAGCACATACCCGCGATCCGCCATTGCCAGGGCCTTGCGGGCGTTTTGCTCGACCAAAATAATAGAAACGCCATCTTGGTTAATGTCTTTAATCTTGGCAAAAATTTCATCGACTAAGATTGGCGACAGCGCCGCCGAAGGCTCATCTAAAATGAGCAATTTGGGGTCTAGCATCATGGCGCGCCCCATCGCCAGCATTTGGCGCTCTCCGCCAGAAAGGGTTCCGGCCTGCTGCTTGCGACGCTCTGCCAACTTAGGGAACGCGTCATAAGTTTTTTGCTTGAGCGGGCCTAAGGGCACCGTCCGCACAAACGCACCCATCTCTAGGTTTTCTTCCACGGTCAAAGACCGAAACACATTGGCAATTTGCGGCACGTAGCACATCCCACGGCCCACAATTTCATTGGGCTTAAGCTTGGCGACGTTTTTACCTTCAAACACCACCTGCCCTGTGTGGGGTGGCACCAATCCACAAATACATTTGGCTAAGGTTGATTTACCTGCCCCGTTAGGGCCAATGACGGCAATGAGTTCCCCAGGGGCAACGTATAGGTTAGTGCCCTGTAAAATATCCAGTCCTGGAACGTACCCAGCAAAAACAGATTCAACACGCAGCAGCGCTTCAGGGGTAGGGGACATCCGGCGATCAAACTCATGGGGTTGGTCGAGTTTCATCCTATCAGCTTCGTTTCCTTAGATGCAAAAC
>JANLSD010000290.1:0-7817 GCA_031362245.1 Acaryochloridaceae cyanobacterium OTE_25_metabat_464
CGTTCATGCCCTTAGAAATGCGCTTATTCCGGTGGTCACGGTGTTGGGGTTAACCCTCGCCGCCATGTTGGGGGGAGCGGTGCTCACCGAAGTGACGTTCTCATGGCCGGGTCTCGGGAATCGTCTCTTCCAGGCGATCGCCGATCGAGACTACGCCACAGTTCAAGGCATGATTGTCTTTTTTGCGGTGATTGTGGTGATTGCCAGTATTGCGATCGATATTATCAATGCCTGGATTGATCCGCGTATTCGTTACTAAAGCCCACAATTGAGCATAATGGCTACAGTTCAATTCTCCGGTACTGCCGATAGAACCCTATGAGTTTAGTCCTGCAAAAACTAACCCATGTTCGGATTGCTTCCCTAGAGCGTGTGCGTCATAGTCTGCTCTGGAAAGCATTTAATCCCATCAGGCATTGGCGGCAATACAGCAACTTGATGCAATGGGGCACTGAACTCTCGGTCTTTTTGCTGGCGCTGCTGTTTGCAGTAGCGCCCTTTGTTTCAACCAACCAGATTGGTCTGATTGAAATTGGCTGTGCTGGGATGTGGCTGTTGCTGACGGTTTCTGAAGATGCACCCCAACCCCAAAAGGTCTCCCCTGTATACGCAATCTTGTCCCTGTACTGGATTTGGGCGGGTGTCACTACAATCCTTTCCCCAGTTAAGGTCGAGGCTGCCAAAGGGTTGGTGGAACTCACGCTTTATCTTGTGGTGTTTGCACTGATGGAACGCACGGTGCGATCGCCCAAATGGCGCACCTGGATTATTACAACCTACTTATTTGCCACGTTTATTGTGACACTGTTCGGATTTTCCCAGTGGTTCTTTGGCGCACCGCCTTTAGCAACCTGGGTCGATCAAGAATCTTCATTAGCGGGCACCACACGGGTCTATAGCTACCTCGGCAACCCTAACTTAGCCGCAGCCTACTTGCTGCCTGCGGTACCCTTTAGCCTTTCCGCTATTTTTGTGTGGCCACACTGGGGGCCAAAGCTTTTGGCAGCAGTGATGTTTGTGGCCAATTCAATCTGCATTGTGTTGACCTTTAGCCGAGGGGGATGGATTGCACTGGTGCTATCCCTAGCTATTTCAGCACTGCTGTTGCTGTACTGGATTTTGCCCCAACTCCCGACGTTTTGGCGGAAATGGGCATTTCCCATTTTGTTGGGTGGGGGTGGGGCTTTACTATTGATTGGTGTGCTTGCTGTGGCACCCCTGCGCGATCGCGTCCTCAGTATGTTTGCCAGTCGCAAAGACAGCAGCAACAACTACCGCATCAACGTCTGGGACGCCGCGAAGGACATGATTTGGGCACGTCCCCTAACGGGCATTGGGCCAGGTCATGGCACCTTCAACAAAATCTATCCTCTGTTCCAACGGCCTAAATTTAGTGCCCTCAGCGCCTACTCGATTTATTTAGAACACCTTGTAGAGTTTGGCATTTTTGGCTTTACCTGCTTTATTGCCCTGATTGTGACGTTGGTTCAGCAGGGGTGGGTTCAAATTCAGCACCTCAGACAGCAACGCTCCATTCAAGGGTTTTGGCTGATTGCATCTTTGTCAGGAATGGGCGGTCTATTAGCCCACGGCACCGTAGATACTGTATGGTACCGCCCCCAAGTGTTTACCTTGTGGTGGCTGATGGCGGCGATCGTCACGAGCTACTTTATGCCTACTCTTCCACCAGAGCCGGACACTTCCAAATCCGTCCCGCAATAGAGCGTTGACTATAATGCCTTATATGATGTAGTGCGCTTAAGTCAGTGAGGATGTCAAAAGTTATTTAGGACTGGTTAACAAAATCCATTCATTTGCCTACTGAAACCAGCAGAAAGATTAGGCTTCCAAAAAACACTTGAATCAATGTCTTTCTTTTCATATCGCTTGTATCCTGACGGTGTTGTTAAGATAATTATTTTTACGTCACCAAGGCGTTGATTAGAACACTGAGTCAGAGCTGGTTAAGAAATATTGATGTTGACCAAGTCGCTTCAGTCGGCCTTCCTTTTCAAAAGATTGCAGCACCCGTGTAACAGTTACTCGCGTGGAGCCAATACAGTCGGCAAGCGCTTGATGTGTTAGTCTCAAGTCTAAAATCCATCCTCGCTCCACCTCGCTGCCAAAGCGATGAGCCAACCAAATCAACATCTTCATTAGACGCATTGGCATTGGTCTGCAATGCAAAATGTTTAGCAGTGTCTGAGATTGTATTAGATGAGACTTCGTAGCTTCGTGGATCGCATCGTCAGGCAATTGGTTAACCGATACACCCTTTAATATGGCAGGCGTTAAGCACTCTAACTGACATTCTTCAATCTGAGAAATCATTTTACCCAAAAAGTCGCCGGGTCCCCAAATACCTAGCGTTGCGGCTTGTCCCTCATAATGCCAAGCAACGGTACGAATAAATCCACTCTCTAAATGCCATAGTAAATCTGGCAAAATTGATAGCATTTCACCCCGCCGATAAGATTTGGAGTGATTATTATGAACTAAAGACAAGAGGCCACTGCGGCTTGGCATTGATATTGCTGTACTAGAAGACATAAAAGAACCTCTTGGTCTGATAGTAATGTGATCTAAAAACAGAATCGGTGCCTAGACCCAGACACCGATTCTGTGAACCTAGAACGAGAAGGTCGTTCTCAACATGCCTTGGACAATCGTATTTCCTTTGTTATTGCCTGGATCTGTAATCACCATGATGGTCGGCGTAATGCTGATGTTGTCGTTGATGGGGAACCGATAAAACGCTTCAATGTTCGTTTGTTCTGGCCCTACTTCTCCTTGTCTGACTAGCGGCTGTCCCACAGAAGCAGCCAGTAATGATCCTGGAATAAAAAGGTCTCTAGCGCCAACACCCGCCATCCAGGTTATGTCGTAGTCAGACAATTTAGTCTTGATAAACGTGGGTTCAATGGAATAGCCGACCCGACCAAACACGCCAAACCGCCCAAAGGTTGCCTCTGTATTTAGCCCCACCACGTTTTGATGGAGATCAAACGTCGAAGCATGGGTGTATTGCAACCGCACCGCAAACCTATTCTTGTTATCTTTGCCAAACGCTTTGGCATACTCTAGCTCAGCAGAAGCTTGATAGGGGTCTCCAAATAAGCCGCCCCCAAAGCCCCCTGGGGCTGCAACAGAATTGGTGGCGTTAGACGCAATATAGGCACCGCGCACGCTAAAGGGTCCACCTGCAACGTTCCAATCAAAGCCTGCCCCAGCACCTGGCTCGGTGACAATAATCAGAGGGTTATTGATAAAAAAGCTAGAGCTGAAGTCTTCGGCCTCATCGTTGGCGTAGCTATTTTTATCAATAAAGTCAGAGGCTTCTAGGATTGGCCCTACGGTAACGCTCAGGTTTTTAGTGGGATTAAAGGTATAGGCCAACCGCTGAAGGGTAACGTTTGGGCCTGCCCCAGCGTAATCTACACCGCTACCATCCAAGGCAAGACCAGATCCGCCAATAAAGTCAGTCCCCCCATTCCCTGTTTCAAGGGTGGTTTCAAGGAGATCGCTGCCGTTGAAGCTGGTGTTAAAAGAAAGACGAACCCGGGCGATCGCCGTTGCGCGGCTATCAACCGCACCTTTGTTGTTGACCTGATCGCCATACTGCACCGCAAAAATGGCCTGACCTTGAAGCTTGGTTGTGGTTGAAAACTGCTGAGCTTCAAGGGTTTTGGTACGAGCTTCTAACCCATCGACACGGCCTTTGAGGGTGGCAAGCTCGGTTTTAAATTCTTCCTGGAGTGCCTTGACCGTGGCAAGATCTTCTTTCGTGGCAAAGCGATCACTGATCTGATCCAAGCAAGCATTTAATGCTGCCGCCAACTCATACCGCGTTGCCGCCCGATTGCCCTTAAAGGTGCCGTCAGGATAACCTGCAATACAGCCATAGCGCTCTACCAAAGACTGTAATGCCTGAAATGCCCAGTCTGTTGGCTGTACATCAGAGAGCTGAGAAACTGATGTGACCTGACCGATCGCGTTCGATATCGGCAAAGCATTCGCAGGAATGCTAGAACCTAAGCCTAGTAAGGCTAGGCTACCTGCAATCAAAAAAGTTGACTTCATTACTTAAAATTCCTCACCAGAATATGTTCAGATATGAATTTAGAAAAGAGATACATGGTGCGACAGTTAAATGGTTGGGTGCGATGCAAAAGCAGTGGCTGACTCAGCACCTGGCCAAACATGTAAGTCTGAGCGATTAGATTTAAATTGCCAAAACTGAAGCACCTGCTCTGCAACCTGGCGCGGCTGAAAATAATGGAAAAAATGTCGTCCAGTGGGACATTCCCAGAGTCGATCCGTCGGCTTTAACCAATGTCTCCACTCTAAAAGTGCGGGTGGATGCACGACTGTATCGGTCTGGCTCCCGCACACCATCAGCGGTGCTACAATACCGCCTTTAGGCAGATCAACCACTTGAAACAATGAATGGAGACAGGGGGCTTCGGCTAAATCTCGATCTAAGGCACGCACTAAAGCTTTGATGTCGTAGGGGAGTTCTGCCCCAAACAAATTGCGAACCATAAAGGCCAACACCTGCTGACGGCTACATGACATGAGGTGGCGCTGAACGTAGTAGTGGGTTTGCCAAGTCATGGCGGGCTGTTCTGCCACGCTAAGCAGGGTGAGCGATCGCACTCTATCAGGATAAAGCCGCGCATACAGCAGACCCATCACACCGCTAATGCCGTGACCAATGAGGTGAATCGGCTGGTTAACCTGCTTTAAATAGTCGTTCAGTAGCTGAACCGCATTGGAGAGAGAGCTGCCCTCATCTGGCCCTTGGCAATACTGCCACTGCATCACATTGGCCTGGGAAGCCAAAACACTCAAAAGCGGACGATCAAAGCACTGCAAGCTAGGGCTGCCGCTTAACCAAAGAACATCGGGTCGCTGTGTCATGTCACTAAAGCCCAAATGCTGGTTTCAGTTGAGCCGTCCAAGCTTTGATGCGCTGGTCGGTCAGCTCGGACTGATTTTCTTCGTCTAGGGCTAGGCCCACAAATGTACCGTTTTTAACTGCCTTAGATTCAGTGAAGTCGTAGCCTTCGACAGGCCAATGTCCCACTGTTTTGCCGCCGAGTCCCGAAATTTTTTCTTCTAAAATGCCCATTGCATCTTGAAAGTTATCGGCATAGCTAATCTGGTCGCCGGGACCAAAGTAGGCTACTGTTTTGCCGTTGAAATCAACGCCACCCAGTTTTTCGTATAGTCCTTCCCAGTCGCTTTGCATTTCTCCAATGTTCCAGGTGGGGCAGCCAATGATGAGTGCGTCATAGTCTTCAAAGTCACTGGCTTCTGCACTAGAGACATCGTGGAGGGTCACAATGCTGGCTCCGCCTAATTCCTTTTGGATTTGTTCTGCAATTGATTCGGTGTTGCCCGTTTGGGTACCAAAAAATAAGCCGATTTTAGTCATGGAATTTCCTCATGATTTTGCCGAAGTAATAGCCACTGCTTTCATTTATTTTGTAAAAACTCCGTGTTAGGAATTTGAAATCCGTGCGAAGGTTTCAAATTCCTAAACGATTTAGTTTGAAGCGCTACTTTGCAGACGCAGAAACCTCAGGCTCCTGCATGCCATTCAAGGCATGCTCAATGCGCTTAAAGTCAAAGCCGATTGCCCTTAGGGCGTGCCAGAGATGACCTTGCAGGAAGAAAAATGCCAAGAAGAAATGAGCATTTGCCAACCAGCAGCGGGCAGAATGTGCGCCATTAGGGAGCTTGACCGTATCGGCAAAATACGGCGAAATACCTAACTTTATGTCTAAGACAGGGCCATAAAACTCCACCGGATAGGCGAGGGTATTGACCGAACAAAAGTAGGCGGCTACAAATCCTGCCAAAGCAATGCCGCCCAAGGAGTAGGATAGAATTGCTTCACCAGAGAAGGTCAATGCCTTCTTTGCCCAAGGGAGTGGTTCTTTGACAATATGCCAAATGCCACCCAAAATCAAAAGCACACCCACGTAGATATGACCGCCCACTAAGTCTTCTAGGCTATTAACACTTGCAAAATGGGTCTGGTAGCCGTAAATAATAGCGGGGTCAAGCGTAGGACTAGTGACCACTCTCACATCCTGAATGGTGGAGTCATAGAGTCCGCCCCAGTATATGGCTTTTGCCGCTAGCATCAGCGCACCTGCCCCTAAAAACAGAAGATGATGGCCTAAAATCAAGCCCAGTTGTTTGGGGTTATCCCACTCGAAGTGGAATTTTCGCGCTTGTCCTGAGGCATCTTTTAAGTTCTCAGGGGCTTTAAATGCATGAAAGAGTGCACCTGCACCCAGTACAGCAGATGAAATGAGATGAACGACACCTACAACAAAAAGAGAATAGGTATCAACGACTTGACCGCCTGCACCTACACCGATCCCTAGGGTGGCGAGGTGGGGCAGCAAAATTAAGCCTTGCTCGCCCATGGGCACATCCGGCTTATACCAAGACAGCTCAAACAGGGTAAAAGCCCCTGCCCAAAAGGTAATGAGTGCCGCTTGCCCAACGTGGGCTGAAATAAAGAGACCCGATAACTTAGCAAAGCGGGAATTGCCCGCCCACCAGTCATACTTCACATTAGGATTCCCGTAAGATTGCACGATGATGTTTTCTCCGTTGTTGAGTTTGATATCAATTGCACAGGAGTTCGTCAGACTATCTGTGAGGGGTTTTGTAGGGTTTAAAACGCTACAAAAGCGCTCAGAGTAAGCCGCTGACAACTTTACAGGTCAAAAATCCAGGTCGTATCATCGAGGAAAGGAGATGCGGCTGGGAGGTCGTTCAGCCGCATGACTTGCGGTGTTGACCCTCGGCAGCAATGAGGTGTATGCCGAGGGAGAAGCACCTGCGGTAGTCCGAACCAAGGCTACCGCAGATGGAATTAGGTCGAGCAAATGGCTCTACCTCGACCTAATTTAGGAAGCGACCGTAATACTGCTGGGAACAGTCGCTATTGCTTAAATACGGTTTGCTCGTTACTCCATGAAATGGAGGCGGTCACGGCGCAGAGACTGTCAGAGGCGATCGCCATTTCCACAGTCTCCACCACCCTGCCCTGGCGAATGCTCAATCCAGCAGATTGGAATGCATGCCAGAGATGACCCTGCAAAAAAGAAGAAACCTAACCCAAAATGGATGCTTGCGAACCAAGCCCGAGAGGAGAGTACGCTTGAAACTGGGTTAACAAACCGAGGAAAGGTTTCCATCCAAATGCTCGGCACCAGATCATAAAACTCAAGTCGTCCAGAGAGGTTCGTCCACCGAGTCGTTCCCGACCACCGAAGCAGGTTTTCGGTGGCTTGAGCAGTCATGCTTGTCACGGCAACGAGTCTCCTTAGAAAACTTCAAAGATACTGAGCTGATGCGAGAAGGAGTCTTCAAACTTATTGAGATTTACTCTCAACAAGCTTGGGAGAATCTTAGCACAGCTATTGCTAATAGATCTCAATAAACTTTGTAAATTAGTGTAAAGAGTCTCCGGTGCTATATCGAATTCATTGTCTAAATTTTATTCAACGTGCTCTTATGGCTGAATTTCAGGAATGTAACTGAGATGACTTGATTGATAGCTCCTCTCAATACTTGACATATAGTTTTATTAGTATGTAGTGTGGAGCTGCGGGATAGACTTAACGAGTTGACCAATCCTCGTCAAAAGTCGAATGAAAATCTATTGCTAATTATTCTTAGTGAATCAATGGCTAGAAGTGAGTGGATTAGGCTATTTGAAGCTCTCAGCAATTTAAAAGCCCTGCTCTTAGATCCAATCTAGGAGCAGGGCTAGAGATTGATTTGTTTATTTA
>JANLSD010000383.1:0-3544 GCA_031362245.1 Acaryochloridaceae cyanobacterium OTE_25_metabat_464
GAATCAGCTCCGCTAGCGTAACCCGCCGCCGTGGGAACGGATGGGCCACCGGGCGACGATGCAGCCGTCGCTCTAGATTGAGTGGCAAGGTACCGTTTACAAACTCCACATCATCATCTAAAAACTCAAAGGCTTCTTCAACCACCTCTTCTGCCGAATTTAGCCCCGCTAAAGATTCAGCCTTCAGCAAAATCAGCATGGAGGCATAGAGAAACGCTTGACCCGACGTCGCTAAATCCTGAGAGTCGCTGTAGGAAAGCTCGTTCAAAAAACGATCAAACACTTCAACAACGTTCACATCCCAAGGATCAAGCTCTCCACGCTGCGCCAAATCAATTAAAAGGGCGATCGCGTCATTTGCAAAAGAATGACTCATAATGGGAACCCAGTATCGAGCTAATCTTATCGGGTACAGCTTTTAAAGTCGAGCATTTATAAAAAAGATAGGGGTTTCAATCAAACAAGAATAGGGGTACTACCCAAAAATCAGGCAGCACCCCTCGTCCCACGGTTGAAAAACGCTAAATTTCAACAAAAAGCACTAGGCATCAATGGTCATCTTGGCACTGGGTAAAAGACGCTGCTGCTCTTCAATTTCAGCTTTATAACGCTCAATGTCTGATTCTAAAATCTCAATTTGCTGATCTTTCTCTTCTAAGTCTTGCTTGGTGCCCAAAACCGACTGAAGCCTTGTCCAGACACTAAAGACCCAGGCCAATACGGCCCCGATACCCATCGCTAGAATGAGTTCAATGGAGAGGGGTGCTTTAAACTCAAGCCCTTCAATGATTTTGATGCCAACAAGCTGGGTGTTTTCAATCCCAAACAAGACAAGGGCCAAGCAAATCACAAAGATAATCGAGAAATTAACCTGCCGCATCAGTCAACTCCCAAAACGGATAAATCAACGGAACTGAATTAATATAGAGAACTTTTGCAGCCTTTGTCTGTAAAAGATGCAAAGCGTCGTATTGGTTATAAACCTTAATCATAGGCCACCGATCCAGATTACTCAAAAGTTTAACGGTCTATGGCGAATCACGCCTTAAGCCGCTAACAAAGTTTAGAAAGTAGAATTCTAGGGAGCCTAAGGGTATGATGACCTAAGTGAGGGTTGAATATACAACCTTATGATCCGACTTAGAGGGACGATGTTATGAATGCAACTGAAGTCAATCATCCCAATATCGCCACTTTGACGGAAACAGATGTTTCCAGCCTTGCGCTGCGCCTAGAAGAAGATGATTACGGTACGCCCTTTGAAGCGCTCAACGATTGGCATCTCCTCCGTTCCCTTGCCTTTCAGCGCCCTGAGTTGGTGGAACCGTATCTGTATCTATTAGATTTAGAAGCCTTTGATGAGTCCTAGCCCTCACCGATGGGTGATGGGATCTTAAGTGCCATGAGCGGTTTGCTAACGGGCAGGCATGTTTTGGTGGGCATTGGCGGCGGTGTGGCGGCTTACAAAATCTGTGAGGTCATTTCTACGCTCGCAAAGGCTGGCGTAGAAGTCCGCGCCATTTTGACGGACTCAGCGCAGCAGTTTATTACACCACTCACCATTACAACCCTCAGCCGTTATCCGGTCTATACAGATAAATCTTTTTGGGTGGCTACTCACGAGCGTCCGCTCCATATCCAACTCGGGGAATGGGCGGATGTATTTTTAATTGCGCCCCTCACCGCCAATACCTTGGGCAAGCTAGCCTTGGGACTGGCGGATAATTTACTGACCAATACGGTGCTGGCCTCTACCTGTCCCATTTTGGTGGCTCCAGCTATGAATACAGCCATGTGGCAACAGCAAACCGTCCAACAACGCTGGCTAGAGCTGATTGCCTTAGATCGGTTTCACAGCATTGGGCCGGAAGATGGGCTACTGGCCTGCGATACCGTAGGCACAGGACGGATGGCGGAGCCAGAAGATATTGTGCCGTACCTGTGTTCGCTGCTTTACAGTAAGGGCCATCGGGATCTTGCTGGAAAACGGATTTTAATTAGCAGTGGCGGAACACGGGAATACCTTGATCCGGTACGGTTTATTGGAAATCCGGCAACGGGCAAGATGGGGTTAGCGTTGGCGACGGCGGCTTGGCATCGTGGTGCAACGGTGGAGTTGGTTCAATCCTCCACCCTAAAGGTTCCCGCAGGCAGCGCTATTGCCATAAAAAATGTGGTGAGTGCAGCCCAAATGCAACAGGCATTGGCGTCTGTATTCCCCCAAGCCGACTGGACGATAATGGCGGCAGCGGTGGCAGATGTAAAACCAGAGCATACCGCCGCAGCAAAATTACCCAAACACGAGCTACCCAAGGCTTTACCCCTTGCATCAGTCCCCGATATTGTCCAGGCGCTGAGTCAGGTTAAGCAACCCCATCAAAAGCTGGTAGGGTTTGCGGCCCAGACGGGGGACATTGTGCCGCCTGCCCTTGAGAAGCTAAAGCGCAAAGGGCTAGATGCAATTGTGGCAAATCCCATTGATGTGGCGGATAGCGGTTTTGGGGGCGATCGCAATCAGGCCATTTTCATCAATGCCCAAGGCCATCAAACCCCCATCCCTCAATGTACCAAACTAGAGATGGCGCACAAGATCCTAGATTTGATTGCGGCGCTATCGCAAGAGTAGGGTGCGAGATCGCCCCACAATCTATAACCCCAGCATTAGCGCAGGGGAATAAACTCAAACCCAGGCGGACGTTTGGCTGGAACAATCTTGACCAATTGCATCGGTCGGTCGCGATCGCCAGAGGGGAAAAACCGAATTGGCCCAGCCGCCCCCGTCGCTGAAAAATTCGAGTTCGTCAATGCTTTTTGAACCCCTTGACGAGTGGGATCTTTTTCAATGGCCGCAATGAGTGCCTCTGTCGCGTCATAGGCCATTGCCGTGCGCCAGCTAACGTCTGCCCCCCATAATTTACGGGATACTTGTGGGAACTTCGCCTTTGGATCGGTCCCGATATGCCACGGCACAGCCAGAACCATTCCTTCTGCATCAGCCCCTCCTTTTTCTAAGGTTGTGGCACGATAGGGGCTATCTCCACCTAAAAGTGGAAGGCCGCGATGATTCTCCTTCATGATTTCAAAGGATTGTGGCAATGTCTCTGAGTTCGGAACAAGAACCACAACTTGCGCACCTAATTTTTTGGCCTGAGCAATATCTGCCTTGGCATCAAAGTCTGAACGCTTTAAATTGAATTCCTGTACAACTTCGCCACCATCACTAGATATTGCTTCAGAGAAGACCTCTTTTAAGGATTTGCTATATCCACTACTGTCATTGAAAAATACGGCCGCTTTTCGTTTGTTTAAGGTTTTAAGCATGTAACGGGCCAGGGCTTTGCCGGTAAAGCTATCGCTGGGAACCGTGCGGAAGATATAGTCACCCAGTTTAGAAAGCGCTGTAGATGTACTGGTGGGTGAAATCATCACCAGCCCTTGTTTTTGGTACACTTCAGCGGCGGCTTGGGTTGCAGTACTCCCAAAGTGACCAACCACGCCCAAGACCACAGGCTGCTTGCTGAGTTTTTCGGCCACCGCTTGGGTA
>JANLSD010000399.1:0-15549 GCA_031362245.1 Acaryochloridaceae cyanobacterium OTE_25_metabat_464
GTGTACACCGTAGCCAGGATTGGGGGGTTAGGGGGGCCAGTGCAATAACTTTGAACTTATCCGAACAGTATTGACCCTACCCCAGTCCTCCCCTTATAAAGGAGAGGGAGCAAAAGTTTCATAATTCATGTTCTTCCCCCCTTACCCTTGGCGAAGCCGCTCTGAAAGAGCTAGGGGGGATTGAGGGGGGTAGTGCAAGGTTAAACAACTTTATCCAAACACTTCTTATCCAAACACCTACTGCGCCGGAGGCCGCTGGAACTTAGACGCAGACGTAAAGTTCATCACAGGCTGCCCCTGCATCGCACGGCTCATAAAATCGCGCCAAATGGGAGCCATAATGCCTCCCCCACTGGCACCACTGCCTAGCGGACTGTAATCATCGTTCCCCGCCCATACCACAGCCACCAACTGGGGCACAAATCCACCAAACCAAATATCTCGTGCGGACGACGTCGTCCCCGTTTTCCCTGCGACGGGCCGATCCAAGCCAGCAGCCTTCCCAGTCCCACTCGTCACCACGGACTGCATGGCATCCACTAATGAAGCCGTCGCCCAAGGATCCAGCACCAGCTTCCGCTGCGGCGTATTATTCAACATCACCCGTCCCGATCCATCCGTAACCTGAAGCACCGTCGTCGGGTCAGATTGCCATCCATTACTGGCAAACGTAGCGTAGGCGGAAGCCATCTCTAGGGGCGTTAAGTCCACAGCACCTAAAGGAAGTGAAATCACAGGGGCGATCGGGCTTTTAACACCCAAAACTCGGCAAATATCAATCACCTTCTCAAGCCCCACTTTTTGCCCCAATACCACCGCCGGAATATTGCGAGACTGGGCCAACGCATGGCGCAGCGTCATCCCCCCAGCAAAGGTATGGTCATAATTCTGCGGCGAGTAGCGCTCACCACTGCCATCGTCATAGCTCACAGGGCTGTCGCTGATGCTGGAATCGGGGGTGTATTTCCCAGAGGCAAAGGCGGTGTAGTACACAAAGGGCTTAAAGGCTGACCCAGGTTGACGCTGGGCCTGGGTGACGCGGTTAAAAGACGTTTTGCGGCTATCCACCCCACCCACAATGGCTTTGATAAAGTGCGTGCGTGGATCGATCGCCACCAACGCCAATTGGTCAGCCTGCCCCTGCAATACATTGCTGCCGTAGCGCACCGTATCTTCTGCGAGTTGCTGAAGCTTCCAGTCCACCGTAGACTGCACCCGCATCCCACCCCGCTGCACGGCTTCTTTGCCAAACTTGCTCGTGAGTTCTGTAATAACCGTATTGGTCACAAACGGGGAGGTGCTTTTTTGAAAAGACGTGACGTGCCCAAACTTGATCGGTTGCGCCTTAGCCGCCTCAGCTTCTTCAGACGAAATCCATTTAAGCGCAGCCATCCGGTTTAGCACAATAACCTGTTGACGCTTTGCGGCTTTGAAATCAAAAAACGGGCTGTATTGCTCTGGCGCTTTAATAATCCCCGCCATCAGCGCCGCTTCAGGCAGCGTCAAATCCGCTGCTGATTTATTAAAGTAGCTCAGCGCAGCGGTTTCCGCACCGTAGGTATTATGTCCCCAATAAATTTGATTAAGGTACATCTCCAGTACCTCATCTTTTTTGAACAGCTTTTCCACCCTCATGGCTAAAACCGCTTCTGTGACCTTACGGCTAATTTGCTCGCGGGGGGTCAGAAACAGGTTTTTAACCAACTGCTGGGTTAGGGTTGAAGCGCCTTCAACGGTTCGTCCCTTCTGTAAGTTAACCAGGGTGGCTCGGATAATCCCCACGGGGTTGACCCCTGAGTGCTGGTAAAAGTTGCTGTCTTCAATGGCAAGGACAGCCAACTTTAGTTTGGGTGAAATTTTGTCGAGGGGAACCACTTCGCGGTTTTCCTCCCCGTGGAGGCTGGATAAAACTTTACCGTTGATGTCGTAGATGTAGGTGGTTTCGCTGGGGACATAGCCCTTAAGCGATCGCACATCGGGTAAATTTCTATAGCTAATGGCAAGGCCCACTAAGACCCCCGCTAAGGCTGTAATGCCGAGCATTGAGCTGACCAGAATCGTAGACCCTGCAACTTTAAGCGTAGCGGGCCAAAACCCATCCTGGGCTTTAGAGCGGTTCAAAGACTTTTGGCGAATTGCTTTAGTGGACACTGCTGCTGTAATTCCTGTATGCAAAACCGATGATGATGCCAGAGTGAAGCCAAGATCCCCGCAAAACGATTAAACCATACCATCAAAACCGTCTATACGGTCTTTGGAAATGCGGATACCTGATTGATAGCTTAATCTGATTCGCCGACCCTGAAGACAGTAGCGGGGATTCCACTGAATTTACTCAGACGTTCAGACAAGCAAGCTGATAAACTTTAAATTAGGTTCCTCACGCCTTTGACCCCTTCCATATACCGGCTTAACGGATTGCCTCCATGACGTATTCTTGGTCATCTGCGCTACAGCGTGGCGTCAATGACATTTTCCCCAGTCTTCCCGCCTCCACAGACCCCGCCGAAAACATCGCGGCAAGGTTGAACCAAGCCAGTGGACCTCTCAGAATTAAGTTTGGTATTGATCCTACGGGTTCAGAGGTTCACTTGGGCCACAGCATTCCCATTCGTAAACTGAGGGCATTCCAAGATCAAGGGCATACTGCCGTTTTAATCTTTGGCGACTTTACGGCCCGCATTGGTGATCCCACCGGAAAATCGGAGGTCAGACGACAGTTGACCGAAGCCGACGTTGCCGCCAATGTCAAAACCTACATTGAGCAAATTCGTCCCATTTTAGACTTCGACACCCCTGGACGGCTGGAAATCCGCCATAACTCCGAGTGGCTGACCAAACTCGATTTGTCTGAAATTTTGCAGCTATTGACCACCATGACCGTGGGCCAAATGCTTGCAAAAGAAGGGTTCTCCGATCGCTACACCAAAGGCAATCCCATTTTTCTCCATGAGTTTTTATATCCGCTGATGCAGGGCTATGACTCTGTTGCGGTTCAGTCGGATGTGGAAATTGGGGGGACGGATCAAAAGTTCAATATTGCCGTGGGACGTGACCTTCAGCGGGTGTTTGGACAAAAACCCCAGTTTGGGTTGTTAATGCCGATTCTGCTGGGAACCGACGGGGTTCAGAAAATGTCTAAATCTCTCAATAATTATGTTGGGTTGGCCGAAAATCCGGTGAGTCTATACTCTAAACTGGAAAAAGTCCCTGACTCTATCATTGAGCAGTACTTTGAGCTATTAACAGACTTGCCGCTGGATCAACTGCCAGAAGCCCCCCGCGATCGCCAAAAGCTTCTGGCCCTGGAGATTGTAAGCCAGTTCCACGGCAAGGACATAGCACAGCAGACCCAGGCATCCGTCATTGCCATGATCAAAGACGGCAAAGCCAGCGATACAGAACTTGTGCCTGAGTTTTCATTAACTCAAGTTCAATTTCCCGTAAAGCTATCCTACTTAATTGGTCTTTGTGGGCTTTGCCCATCGAGTAGCGATGCCCGACGTCAAATTCAAGGGGGAGCCGTAAAGATAGAAGGTCAAAAGATTTCTGAGCCGGATTGGATTGCAAAGAACCCAGAGACTCTGGAGGGAAAGGTGCTTCAAGTCGGCAAAAAGAAATTTGTGCGCTTTGTTACGACCTAAAAGCCCTCGCAAATAGACTCTAAGCCTTGACTACAGTGGAATTAGGTCAGTTGAGCAAGGCTTGGGCAAAGGATACTTCAGGGTCAGTCTGATTTTAGCTTTTGCAAAAGATCCGTAATTTCATGGATGTAAAAGCTGTGTTTAATCGTCATGATTCAGGTTTACTCCTTGAGCATCCAGAACCGCCGACATAGTAGCGCTAGTTACTATAACGCTCTGGTTTTGGGCATACTTTCCGTGGAGGGATATACCTCAAAGAGGTTGTGCAAATGATGACAGTGCTGGTTGTGGATGATAGCCCGACGATTCGGGCGATGTTGGTCACTTTATTGAGCCAACATGGATTAACTGTGGTTGAAGCGGAAGATGGGCAAGTTGCAAAACAGCTCATGAAAGACCTTCGACCAGATTTGGTGATCACAGATGTTGTGATGCCGAATATGAATGGATATGAGCTTTGCCGCTGGGTCAAAAATGAACTTCCTGGGGTGCCTGTCATTATGTGCTCCACTAAAGGTGAAGCGTTTGACCGTCACTGGGCGATGAAGCAAGGGGGCGATGCCTACATCATCAAACCGTTTAATTCCGAGGAAATGATGACTGCCATCAGATCGTTATTTCAGGGTGTTTTACCGTAAATCGGTTTAAGGCAAGACTGAAAAATGGGAACGGAAATAGAGCGTAAATTTTTGCTTAAAAGTGACGCTTGGCGTTCCCAGTCGGTGGGCAAGCTTTACCGTCAGGGATATGTTTTTAAATCCACTGGCGTTACGGTAAGGGTCAGAGCTGTAGGCAATCAGGGATATCTCACCCTTAAAGGTAAAGCAGAAAACTATGCTCGGCCTGAGTTTGAGTATGAAATTCCAATCGATGATGCCCAAGCCATGTTAGATCTGTGGTGTCATCCCAGAATTGTAGAGAAAATTCGATATCGGGTGCCCTTCGGGGATCTTGTTTGGGAAGTGGATGAGTTTCAAGGCTTCAACCAAGGGCTAGTGGTCGCAGAGGTGGAGTTAAGTTCGAGCGATCAGGTCTTTGCGTTACCGGATTGGGTGGGGCAGGAGGTTTCTGAGCAGGATCGGTACTATAACTCTAGCTTGGCGGTCTATCCCTATTCTCAATGGACAACCGAGGAAATAGGGGAAGCCCCGAGCGCTTGAGTTTAGATCCAGCCGTCAAAGAACGGTACATTTCGCTAAGATGGCGATTGTCTCGTTGACTAAATCTCTTAACAAATAAATCCCATGTCAGGGTCACGCTTGTGTCATCAAGGCCACTCCAATCCCCTTAGCAGTCGTTACTGTAATCAGTGCGGTGCTCCTTTGATGGATGCCAATGACTTGATTGAGAAGGTGGTGGGCGATCGCTATCGAATTGTGCGCGATATTGGCCACGGTGGGTTTGGCCAAACCTACTTAGCAGAGGATATCAATCGCTTTAATGAGCACTGTGTTCTCAAGGAACTCGCCCCCGCAGCAGAGAACCAGGACAGTTTAGAAAAGGCGAAGGAACTCTTTGCCCGCGAAGCGGAGGTTTTATACAAGCTTCAGAACCCGCAAATTCCGAAGTTTCGGGAGTGGTTTACGGAACCCACGCGGCAGTCTATGTTTTTGGTGCAGGATTTCGCTGAAGGGCCGACCTACCAAGAAATTTTGCGCGATCGCCAACGCCAAAACCAAACCTTTTCTGAGTCGGAGGTGGTCACACTCCTCACCCAGCTTTTGCCTGTGTTGGACTACATCCACAGCAGAGGCGTGATTCACCGCGATCTTTCCCCCGATAATCTGATTTGCCGAAATAGCGATCGCCTCCCAGTCCTGATTGACTTTGGCGGCGTAAAGGAAGTGACCGCCAGTGCCGCCAAGGTTCACGATAGCGGCGTTGTAGAAGACTACGGCAAAAACAACGTCACCCTCATTGGCAAACCAGGCTATTCCCCCGAAGAACAACTGCGACGGGGACAGGTTTCTGCCGCCAGTGACCTTTATGCCCTGGGGGTAACAGCCCTCGTGCTGCTGATTGGCAAAGACCCCGCCGATTTTTATGATGCCTTTCATCTCACCTTTGACTGGCGTGATAAAGCCAGAGTGGGTCAAGGGGTAGCCGCTATTTTGGACAAAATGGTGGCCCATCGCGTGACGGAACGCTACACCACCGCCCAACAGGTTTTGCGAGCTTTAGAAGGGCTGAGTCACCCAGAAGGACTGAGTCACCCCCAAACTGACTGGGTTTCGCCTCCTGCGCAAAACTGGACAACGGTAGTAGAGGCTCAAGATGCACCCCAGACCGTCGGCTCCTTTAAGACGATGGTGGTGGCACCTCTCGGGACGGCTGTAGCAATGGCAGCCGCAGTCCAGCCTGGGAAACCTTCGCCCTTGGTAGGGGCAGCCCAAGGGTTCACTGGCTGGATTTGGACACAAACGACGGCACTCTTACGCAAACTTCTTGTATTACTCCTGCTGCTGGGCGCGGGTGGGCTAGGGTGGGCAGCGGTTCGGGCATGGCTCCAGCCTCAAAGTCCTCAGCCCTCTGCTACGTCATCAGCCCAGGTGTCTACCGCCCCTCCGGCAACGCCAACCTACTCTACTGCCGAAAAACAGCGTAAAGCGCAGATGATCAGCCGTCTAGAAGGGTTGGGCGTGTCTTCTGGCTTTTTCTATCGTTTAGCCAATGAAGCCTACTTTCTCAAATATCCTGACCAACAGGGACGGCTACTGAGTAATGGGCCAGAGGATGAGGCATTACGGGCCAATTGGGATCAGGTGGGATCTCAGGTTTTAGATGCTATGCAGCCCTTACGACCTGGGGCACGCGATCGCCTAGGCAGCTACACTGAAGCTGATCGTAGCGCTTTGACAACCCAACTTCGAGCCTCGGGGAAAAATCCAGGTCAGTTTTTTGAGCAGGCTGAATCTCGACTTACGGACGCACTCCCGATGTATCGTGGAGTTGACCTACGCGGAAAAATCGCGTTTCAACTGGCCAGCGGTATCGCCGCAGATCAACTGGTTGAAGCGGATCGCCGCTGATAGGTCTGTAGTTTAGCCAACGATATTTGCCCTTGATCAATCTCTGCCCCTGGTAAGACTGCACAGCAAGCCTAAACAATTTTTTATGGATCTGTGACAAGTACCTCCGTCCCCCAACTGTTTATAGAGTCTGAATCTCCCCATGCCAATCAAGGGGTGATTGACAGTGGGTTTTGGAGTCCGATGACGTGGATGTCTCGGTCTTCGATCGCCCCTCCGGCTGGGTACTATTATTCTCTGGTGGGAAAAAAATTCTGGCTGCTGGGCAGTGGTGCGGACTGCACCCTTGTGTTTCGGGATGACCAAATTTCAAGCCAGCATGCACTGCTGCTTGCAACCGCCAGCCGCGAGATTTATTTTTGTGATTTGCAGAGCGTCTGCGGCTCCTTTGTGAATGATCGCTCCATTCGCTATCCCGTGCTGCTTCACCACGGCGATCGCCTCAAAATTGGGCCTGTTGAAGTTGAGTTTCAATATTCTGCCGAGGCCCCTGTCGGTCAGCTCACTGCGGCCAAAAAAACAGTTTTGCTGGTGCAGAACAATCCGGTTCAATACGAAATTTGGAAAACCCTCCTTAAGACTTGCAGCGTATCAATTCTGGAGGAAAGCTGTCCAGAACAAACCTCAAGCAAGGCCGTTGAAATGCTGCTGGAGGGATTGGAGACAACGCCTCATTTAATTGTGACGGACTTGGAGTCGTTAACGCCAAACCCCTATGAGTTTTGCCGCTGGTGTCGAGATCGGCATCCCCATCTCAAAATCATGTTGACCTGTGGTAGCAGAACCGAAATTTTTATGTCAGAAAAACGCTGGGTGAGGCAGCAAGGTGCCATTGACTTGCTCCCAGGTTTTTCTCAAGAAAGCTTTTTCTCTCTCAACGTGACAGATGTGGTGGGTCGGTTGGAGTGTCTGTTGCAGGCGTTAGACCTTCCCACGTCCCAGGTGGCGTCCCTGGAGCCGATGCTGCGATCGCTGATGAACCGACTCAATCTCCCGCCAGATCTTTAAAACCCAAGTGCCCTTGCACCTTGATAAAAAATACAGCTTGCACCCCAGGCTAAACCAATCGACCAAAACACCGATAGCATTGCAAACTTAATGCTTTTAGATTCGCTTTTAATCACGGCAATGGTGGACAAACAGGGCACGTACAGCAGCGTAAACAACATAAAGCTGTAGGCTTGTACCCAGTCAATCTGCTGGGCGATCGCCCCGGCCAGTGCTGCCCCTTCTGGCTTGCTGTATATGACCGATAGCCCCCCTAACACAATTTCTTTGGCAATAAAGCCAAAAATCAGCGCCACCGTAAGCTGAGGATTAATACCAAGGGGGGCCAGCAGAGGATGCATGGCAGTGCCAATCATGCCGGAAAAAGTTTCGGCGCTGGCGGGTTTTGCGCCGATGGGCAGGTTATTGAGAAGCCAGATGGCAATGACGCCAAAAATGATAAATTTACGGGACCAAATCCAAAAGTGCTTTACTTCTCGCCACGAGCGGAGCAGCATCTGCTTCAGGGTGGGGAAGCGATAGGGGGGTAGCTCCAAAACCATTGGGTCTTTATTCGGGAAACGCCCTTTAAAGATTGCCGCTGTCAGAATTGCCGCCACAAAGCTCAATAAATAGAGGCTAAACAGCACCAGCGGGGCCACACGGGGCGAAAACAGGGCCGTGCTCATGAACAAAAATACATTCAGCCGCGCTGAGCACAGCGAAAACGGAATGACCAGCATGGAGAGCATGCGCAGCCCTGGCGATCGCATGACCCTTGTCCCCATAATGGCGGGGACATTGCAGCCAAACCCCATCAGGGACATCACAAAGGAGCGTCCATCTAAACCTAGGCGCTCCATAAAGGAATCCATCAAAAAGGCAGAGCGCGATAAATACCCGCTGTCTTCCACAACCCCCATACAGACGAAAAACAAAAAGATGATGGGCAAAAAGGCCGCGACCGTACTCACCCCGTTGTATAGCCCGTCTAGCAAAAACCCTTTTAGAAAGGGATGTAGCGCTGACAGCAACGGCTCTAGGGCAATGACCCTAAACCAATCTAAAACATGGGCTAACTGATTCTGGAGCGGTGTCCCTAGGGCATAAATCACCTGGAACATTAAAAACATGGCACCAAAAAAGAGGGGCAACCCCCAAAAGGGATGCAGCAACACCCGATCTAACCGCGTGGTGAGATTTTCCTGCATCTGGTCTGGGGTCTGCACCGCGCCTTCCAGAATGCTGTTTAGTTGGTCAGACAGTTGGTGGTCTGAAATGAGCTGGGTTTCAATGGACTGAATCGATACGGGTTCGGCCTGGTGAGACAAGGACAGGGCGATCGCCTCCAACGCCGTGGCGTAGCCTTCGCCATACTTGGCACTCATGGAAATCACTGGAATGCCTAAGCGCTTTGACAGTTGGTCTGTATCTAACACCACGCCAAACTTAGGGGCTTCATCTGCCATGTTGAGCAGCAATACCGTGGGCAGCATGAGGTGACACACCTGAATCGCGAGACTGAGCTGGCGATCAAGTTGGGCCGCGTTGAGAATTACCACTACCAAATGAACAGGCTTTTGTTCTAAAAACCGCCGCACCACGGACTCATCTTCGGAAAAGCCTCGCAGGTCATAAATACCGGGCAGATCAATAACCTCGGCCTCAACTTCGGCATTAAGGCCCCCTAGCTTGACCTTAGCCATCATCAGATCCACCGTGGTTCCAGGCCAGTTTGCAATACTGGCGTGGGCACCCGTCAAGCGATTAAAAAAGGTGGACTTACCCGTATTGGGCATTCCTAAGACGGCAATTCGTTTCATTAGTGTTGATCAATGGCAGTAGTTTCAAGCGCGATAGAAACCGCTATAGCATCCCGTCGACGCAGCATGATTTCAGTGGTTCCAATCCGAACATGAAGCGGACCCGAAAACCATGCCCGACGAACCAAAGTAACTCGTCTGCCGACTCTAAACCCCAATGCACTCAGACGTTGATTCAACCCCAATTCTGCCTTAATATTTGCAATAGTGCCCACTTGTCCGGGCTGGAGCGAGGTGAGATACAAGGTATCCATTGGGGGCATTATTGCAATACTTATTGAGAACTTATATCAAGGTATCAGTTTTTAGTCGGTCGTGTTTCTTGAAAAATATAAAGCTACAATCGGACATCAATTGATTTCTAGCGCACAGCATCGACTCAGAAATCCTTTATTCTGGGGAAAGAAAAATTAAATTGCCCCAAGCCTGCCATTGTGAGGAGTTTCCATGAGTTATCGCATGAGTCGCCGTGCCTACGCGGAAACCTTTGGGCCAACGGTGGGCGATCGCATCCGTCTAGCCGACACTGAACTTTTCATTGAGGTAGAGCAGGACTACACTACCTACGGCGACGAAGTGAAGTTTGGGGGTGGTAAGGTGATTCGGGATGGCATGGGGCAGTCGCCCATTACCAACAAAGACGGTGCCGTGGATGCGGTGATCACTAACGCCTTGATTCTAGACTGGTGGGGCATTGTTAAGGCCGATGTTGGTATTAAAGATGGGCACATTGCGGCGATCGGCAAAGCGGGCAATCCCTATATTCAAGACAATGTGAATATTATTATTGGCCCTGGCACCGAGGCGATCGCAGGGGAAGGTCTCATCCTCACGGCTGGCGGCATCGACACCCATATTCATTTCATTTGTCCCCAGCAGATTGAAGTGGCGATCGCCTCGGGCATTACCACGATGATTGGCGGTGGGACTGGCCCAGCGGCAGGCACCAGCGCCACCACCTGCACCCCTGGCCCTTGGTACATGCACCGGATGCTGCAAGCGGCAGATGCTTTCCCGATGAATATTGGGTTTATGGGTAAAGGCAACAGCGCTCAACCCGATGCGTTAGAAGAACAGGTTGAAGCAGGGGCAATGGGGCTGAAGCTCCACGAAGACTGGGGAACTACTCCCGCTGCGATCGATACCTGCCTCAGCGTCGCGGACGACTACGATATCCAAGTCGCCATCCACACCGATACGCTGAATGAAGCCGGATTTGTAGAAGACACGATCGCCGCGTTCAAAGATCGTGTGATTCACACCTACCACACCGAAGGGGCAGGGGGCGGTCACGCGCCAGATATCATCAAAGTTTGCGGTCAAGCCAATGTTTTACCCTCTTCAACTAATCCCACGCGGCCCTACACGCTAAATACCCTAGATGAGCACTTAGACATGCTCATGGTGTGCCATCACCTTGACCCCAATATTCCTGAAGATGTCTCCTTTGCAGAGTCTCGCATCCGCCGCGAAACCATCGCTGCTGAAGATATCCTCCACGACCTAGGAGCCTTCAGCATGATTTCGTCGGATTCCCAGGCGATGGGTCGCATTGGCGAGGTGATTATTCGCACCTGGCAGACGGGGCACAAAATGAAGGTTCAGCGGGGAGCGCTTGCTCAAGACTCAGAGCGTAATGACAATTTCCGAGCGAAGCGTTACGTTGCCAAATACACCATTAATCCTGCGATCACCCACGGTATTGCCAACTATGTCGGTTCTATCGAAGTGGGAAAACTCGCAGATTTGTGTCTCTGGCGACCTGCGATGTTTGGGGTGAAGCCAGAAATGGTGCTGAAGGGTGGCATGATTGCTTGGGCGCAAATGGGTGATGCCAATGCCAGTATTCCCACGCCGCAGCCCGTCCACATGCGGCCCATGTTTGGCAGCTATGGCGGCGCAATGACGGCGACGTCTCTCACCTTTGTTTCAAAGGCTGCGCTCAAGCGCGATGTCCCTGAAAAGCTGAAGCTGCAAAAAAAGGCAGTTGCGGTGTCGGGGATTCGTAAGTTGACCAAGCGCGATATGAAGCTCAATGATGCAATGCCTCAGATGGAGGTTAATCCAGAAACCTATGAGGTGCGGGCTGATGGTGAGCTTCTGACCTGTGAACCTGCAACGGTGCTGCCAATGGCCCAACGGTATTTCTTATTCTAGAAGCTCAGGTCTTGATATGCTTGTAGCCAATCGCCAGGAATCAACCCTATCGGCTCAACTTTTCCTGATATTGAGCATCATTCACCATTTGAGAATTGACCTTGAGTAATATTGAACTCTCAAACGACAAACTAAAAGTAGCCTCTTTTTTCAGTGGCATTGGTGGATTTGACTTGGCATTTGAACAAGTTGGCTGTCCAGTTGTTTTTCAATGTGAGGTAGATTCCTTTTGTCAGCGAGTTCTGAAGAAGCACTGGCCTTCTGTAAAACTAGAACCAGATATTCGTAGTTTGTCGGCTTGTGATATTCCAGAATCCAATATTTGGTGTGCTGGATTTCCTTGTCAGGATTTATCTTTAGCTAATCAAGGTAAAAGGAAAGGTATAGAAGGTGAACGAAGTGGACTCTTTACCAGATTTGCAGACTTGGTTGATCAATCAAAACCAAAGTGGTTGGTTATTGAAAATGTCCCTGGGCTTCTTAATAGTGGAAACGGGCAAGACTTCAAATATGTTGTCCAAACACTGGATGACATCGGGTATTTCTTGGCATGGCGAGTATTGGACGCAAAGCATTTTGGAACACCCCAACGTCGCCGTAGGGTGTACCTTGTCGCAAGTTATCAAACCGACAGCGCCGCTAGAGTGCTTTTTGAAAGTGGAGCACCTTCAGAAATGGCTCGACAGAGCAAATCAGAAATCGCTTCAGCTTCCCAGTTCTCTAGAGTCAGCTTTCAAGAGTCAGATTTATTTTCTATCCAACACGCTTCCATTGGCAGAAAAGCATCCGCAGGGCCACAAGCGAAAGGATACAGAAATGATGGAGAAACCTATACCCTTGACTCTAGAGGAAGCTCCGACGTTGTTTGTGCGCCGAATGATGGCTTCAGAGTACGAAACTCTCCAGGGATTTCCAGAGAACTGGACTCTTCTAGAATGAGAGCATTAGGAAATGCGGTCTGCGTCCATGTAGTGAAGTGGATTGCTTCTAGGCTCGTCCTAGTAGAAGCTGGGCAAAAAAATTCCACTCATATTGAGGATTATGCCACTATCAATCGCTGAATATTTGGGCTATCGAACAGATGTCAAGTCCCCAAATATTATTCCCTCTGAATTGGGAGGGTCAATTGTCCCAACCTGTCCTTTCTCAGGTGATTCCTGTATCAAGTTACAGAATAGCAACCCCTCACATCCAATATGCTCTGTTCGGTTTAATAGTCAAGTTTTTATAGTTTGTTCTAACAGATTAATTCCTGCGCAAGCTCAAGCCTTATCTCCATCTCATACTGCTGCACTAGCTTCCATCGCAAACGCCTTATTTCCAGGAGTAAATGCTAAAAATATTGGATTTAGACGTCAAATTGGAGTTGCTGGACTTTATTTAGATTATGTGTTGACAGTCAATCCATCTATGAAGTTTTCACAAGGCCCAAGCCGTGTAATTCTTGAAATTCAAGGTGGTGGAGAGACGAGTAATACTGGCACAATTACTCGCTATGTAAACGACTGGATTAATCAAAACAACCCGACAAATGAGTTTCTGTGCCAAGAACTCAATGCTAAGTTCTTGAAAACCCATTTAAATACCAATAAAATTGGATCTCCAGGCATCATTCCAAATAATGCCTGGAAAAGACAGCTAGATCAGATCATTAAAAAATCAGTCATTGCAAAACAATTTTCTGGTGGCTTCGCATTGGTGATGGGAGATCTACTTTTTAAGTATGTGCGAAAATCGATCCCGATCCAGAAATCGTATTTTTCACAATGGGAAGTTGCGTTGATAGGGGTTTCGGAAGATACCACAAATGCTCCAGTATCTGGATCAATTCCGATTACTCATGTCTCAGAATCCACATTCATGACTTATGCAGAGTTTATGACTGCTTTGCAAGATTTTTCCATTCCCTCTAACACTTCTGACCCATTTGCAGGGAAATATACGACCCTATCAAATTCAAGTTTCACTATCTAACCCCCTACCCACAATGGTGAAAGTTCCTAGCTGATCGCCATCGCCCACTTCCGTAGCAAGCCCAAGCAAGTGCGATCGCTGCCTGTGCAAACGCGCCATGAAAAACTGGATGGACGATTTTTTCGCTGGGAGAGGATGGGGAGTAAAGTTGCGATCGTCGTTTCAGACCAAGCCCTGGATGGTTTAGCGCGATGACTGGCCTCTCTGTCCTGCGATCGCTTCAAATAGTAATCATGGAATAACCACAAAATTACTGTGGGGAAGGACTTGGGGTTGCCAGTTTTTGCGGTGCAAGACGATAGCCCATAGCGTGCAAAATTGCATTCACACTGCCAAACTTCGGATTACCGTTCTCTGAAAGCGCTGTCTGTACTCCCTTGCGACTGAGACCAGCAACCTCAGCAATGTGACTCACACCCTTCACACGACCCACCACCCGCAGTGACGAAAGCAGCGCAGCAGTATCGCCACTTTCCGCATAATCATCAAACAGCACAGTCACATAATCGTCAATTTCTTCAGGGTGATTGCGAAGGTATTTTTCCTCAACCTCTCCAATCGTTCTATAGTTCCTCATGGTTTAGATACTCCCGCCAGTAAACCTTTGCCTGTTGAATCTGTCGTTACTTCGACATTAAATCAAAGCTATCCCCGTAAGCGGCAGGCGTATAAATCTTGCCATCCTGCGCCAAAAACGCGGCGTACAACAATCCTGCTTTGAGAACGGGGACTGCTCTAGGCCCAACGCGTTGAGGCACCTGTTTATCAACTTCATACACAATCCGAATCATCGATCCTGGCTTCAGTTTTGAGGCCGATCGCACTACAGACAAAACCTTTGCTTGAACCTCTACCTTTAGCGTATTGGGTTTCAACCCCTGAGTGTGTACCTTCAGTACTTTGATTTTCAAAGCTTCTGGGGCATTAGACCGTAATTGTTGATACGCACCAGGCGGTAGCTCAGCCAATGCCGTCGGGTTATCTGCCATTAAAATGGGGGTCACAATCATCATTCCCAACAGGAAAGGGAGAAATGCGCCACGGTGCAGCAAGAAACTAAATCGTTGTGTCATTGGGGATGGGAAAACACTTTTATATGGAAGAGGCCAGGGATAAATCGAGGGAATGGTCAGGGCGATCGCCAGTTCCCTCCCATCCTATGCGGACACGCCTCATTTAAAGTTATAAACAAATGCCAGGGTCACGGTCTAGGAGCAACAAGTAGTGGCAATTCTCATTGCAGGCGAACGCAGCGGCGTAGGCAAAACCACCGTAACGCTGGCCTTATTGGCTGCCCTTCGTCAACGTCGTCAATCTGTCCAGTCCTTTAAGGTAGGCCCAGACTACATCGACCCGATGTTCCACACCTACATCACAGGTCGCCCCTGCCGCAATCTAGACCCCGTCCTCACCTCCGAAGCTTACGTTCAGAAATGTTTTGCCCATCATAGCCAGAGTTCAGACTGTTCACTCATCGAAGGTGTGATGGGCTTATTTGATGGGGCATCTGGTAAAGACGATACGGCTAGCTCTGCCCATGTTGCTCGGTTGCTCAATGTCCCTGTGGTGCTGATTCTCAATTGCAGTAGTACGTCTAGATCTGTCGCCGCGATCGCCCACGGGTACCGCACCTTTGACCCACGGATTCAGGTGGTGGGGGTGGTGCTCAATCGTGTGGGGAGCGATCGCCACTTAGAACTTCTCACCCAGGCGTTAGAGCCGTTGAATTTACCCATTGTGGGTGTACTGCGGCGTCAAGAAGAAATTGCCCTACCCGATCGCCATTTGGGGCTGATTCCAGCGGTGGAGCAGAAGGATTTGGATGGGGTGATCGAGCGTTTGGCCCACCTGGGGGAAACCTGTTTTGATTGGGAGAGGTTGATGCCGTTACTGACCCCTCACCCCCAACCCCTCTCCCCTAGGGAGAGGGAAGTC
>JANLSD010000003.1:0-9164 GCA_031362245.1 Acaryochloridaceae cyanobacterium OTE_25_metabat_464
TGTAGTCATGAGACTAAGCTTAGAGACCCTGCATTTCCCCCCACAATCCCCCCATATAAAGGGGGGAAGAATATGGACGGGCTCCCACCCCGTTAGAAGGGGAGGGCTGGGGTGGGGTAGTGCAAGGTGCTTGAACTTAGACTCATCAGTCATTTCAGGCTTGGGTGTACACCGCAGAGGGTCGCAAGCATGACCCACGAACTCCTTCAACAAGTCCGACTCTTAGATCCGCTCAATCAAACCGATCGCATCATCGATGTCCTGATCAATGAATCTGGCCTAATCAACACGATCGCCCCTAAAATCCAAAATCACCCGGATCAAACCCAAATCCGCGACTGCACGGGATTAATCCTAGGGCCAGGACTCGTCGATCTTTACAGCACCGTGGGCGAACCTGGCTTTGAATCCCGCGAAACCCTTCACTCGATCGCAGAAGCTGCCGTGAATGGCGGCTTTACCCGTGTAGCTCTGTTGCCCTCCACTCATCCAGTCATTGATCGCCCTGAACAGGTGGACTGGATGCTAGCCCATGCCCCTTCTGGTTTGCCCATCACGTTTCATTTATGGGGTGCCATCACCCAAAACTTAGAAGGCACCAAGCTAGTAGAATTGGCTGAGCTTGCCGCCGCTGGGGTCTGTGGCTTTAGCGATGGACAGCCCCTTAGCTCTTCGATGCTGGTGCGACGGGTGTTGGAATACCTCAATCCGCTCAACGTGCCCATTGCGCTGTGGCCCTGCGATCGCACTCTCTCCACCAAAGGCGTTATCCGCGAAGGCATTCAGGCATTGCAAACGGGACTTCCTGAAAATCCCGTCATTTCAGAGACTTCAGCCTTGGCTGCGCTGCTAGAAATGGTCGAAATGCTTCAAACGCCTGTCCACATCATGCGCGTCTCTACGGCGCGAAGTGTTGCCTTGATTGAGGCTGCTAAAGCGCGGGGTTTACCCATCACCGCCAGCGTGAGTTGGATGCATTTACTTTGGGATAGCGAAGATTTGCGGTCTTACAACGTTCATTTACGGCTCGACCCGCCCTTGGGCAATCCAAAGGATCGGGATGCGCTGATTCATGGATTGGAGACTGGGGTGGTGGATGCGATCGCCGTTGACCACATCCCCCACACCTACGAAGAAAAAACCGTTCCCTTTGCCGAAGCACCATCGGGGGCGATCGGGCTAGAGTTTGCGCTACCATTGCTCTGGCAAGCCTTTGTGGAATCTCAACGCTGGAGTGCCTTAGACTTGTGGCAAAAGCTCAGCACAAACCCGCTGCAAATCTTGAAGCAGCCTTCTAACGCCATAGCAGAAAATAAAGCCGCAGAACTGACGTTATTTGACCCGCAGCATTCTTGGGAAGCCAAAGCCAGCACCCTCAAATCTCTTTCCAGTAATACACCCTATTTAGACACAACCGTTGTGGGACGGGTTGTTAAAACATGGCAGAAACGATAGCTAACCTTTTTTAAAAGATGCGCTAGAGTGGCACTATGTAGTCCCAACTGCACCTTCAATGGCCCTTGACTCCACCTCCACGAGGATTCAACCCATGTGTATTTGCATCAACTGTCACTACGTCGATGACTGCCAAACCTATCACGCCGTTGAAGGCCAGCATCAGCAGCCTCACTTGACTGAAGTACCTGAATTTGAGCCGAAAAACC
This sequence comes from Acaryochloridaceae cyanobacterium OTE_25_metabat_464, assembly GCA_031362245.1. Classification (GTDB taxonomy): domain Bacteria; phylum Cyanobacteriota; class Cyanobacteriia; order Thermosynechococcales; family Thermosynechococcaceae; genus JAAURS01. Next base: position 1,665 of record JANLSD010000003.1, read on the forward strand.
CCACCATTAATGTAAATATCCGCACCAGCGCTGATTCAGAAATTCAGATGGAATGGGATGTGGTGGGCTGCGAGAGTTTCCGCACTGAAATGGGCAAGTGGGCAAAACTCCGCCCAGGCGAATTGATTCCGACGTAGGGGCTAACCTACGTGTTCGCCCTTCCCAAATGGTCGGCAATGTTCAATTTGGAAATGACAGGTTTTTCGAGTGCTAGACTTGTTCTGCCTGCACTTTACTTACCTCACTAATGGGTACCTGGAGTGCCTCAGCAATCTGTTCAATGCTCAACCCCATACTCAATAGCTTAGGAATCGCATCAAGTCTTACCTGCCGCTCCTGCTCGGCTTTTTCTAAACTCCAAAGCAAGAGAGTGCCTGCTGTATCCCACCAACGCAACCAATCGGTCGTGATGCCTAAACGCTCACCATGCCAAAGCCCTAGCCAAAGGTTGAGTTCTGGAATCCAGAACCGTTGGTTTTGATCCGGTGTTTGTAAGGTGTACTGACCATTCTCTAGCCGACGTACTTCAAGCACAGGGATGGCTGGATCAAAGGTCGCGTAGGTTGGAACCTTAAGAATGTGCTCGTAATAGTAGAGCTTGCCGTAGGGATAGGTGGGTCTAGAGGAATATTCGCCTGTCTCTGTGTCTGAGAGAAATTCCATTACCACTGCAACAGGCTCCCCTTCTAGGTAGGGCGTATAGCTACGACGAACGACACCTGTTACCGGATAGGCTTTGGGCACAAATAGCCAATCTGGAGCTTTTACGACCGTTTTTTGATTAACAGTAGAAACCAACCCAAAGTTGGATGCAATCAACATGTCTGGTTTAATAAACCCTGCGGTACCAAGAGCTTCGGTTAATGCGGCGGCAAGGAACGGCTGCTGAATATTTTCCACAGGATCGTCGGGTAAAACAAAATCGGTGGGGAGTTTATCCCAGGTAATGTTTAAAGCCTTGGCGGATGGGGGTGCTTGGGCAAGCATGGCTCCTCCATAATTTGGGTTCACAGGGATTAGGTCAATTCTAGTCTGAAAAAGCATTATGAGTTTGTAGCACCCAGTCTCACCCGCACGAGTAGGTCGTGGAGGGCTTCTTTGGCTGAGGGATGTGGGTAAATGGCTATTTTGACTGATCTCTAAGACAAAGTCGTTGATATTCCCGTTCACGAAAATCTAGAGTTTTAAGCTTTGCCTAAGCAGATACATTATCGCCAAAATGCTGAAACCCGTGCTCTAAAATCAACACCTGATCCGGTTGGGCACCCGTCGGATCCTTCAGCACCACAGGCAACTCTGCCGTAATGGTTCCGATGATGGCGGCAGGTTCCCCAAGTTGTTGAAGAAGGGGTTGGGCGATCGCCTCAGGCATACACAACACCAGCTCAAAGTCTTCGCCGCCATACAGCACCCAGTCCAAAGCGTCTGCTTCAGAAAGTGCTTGGGTTTGTCTGAATGCCTCGGGTATGGGCAGGCGATCGCGCCACAGACAAGCCCCCACCCCACTGGCACGACAAATCTGGAGCACCGCATCCGCTAAACCATCGCTACTGTCCATGCCGGCAACGCGACCCATCGGGTCAATTTGGCGAAGTAACGGCGGCACATCAAGGCGCGGAATCGGACGCTGATGGGCACGTTTGAGAGCGTTGCGTACTGCATCATCTAAATCTTGTCCCCATTCAGGGTTAAGCAGTAGCGCCAGTCCACCCCGTGACGCCCCATGTATCCCTGTCACAACGATGACATCTCCTGGTTGGGCCGTTGAGCGCAAGATTTTCTGGGTGGGCAGAACTTCTCCTAATGCTGTGATGGAGAGGCTTAGAATGGGCGATCGACTGAGATCTCCTCCAAGAATAGGAGTGTTATGACGGTTCAGACATTCGGTCATCCCTTCGTATAGTTCATCCAACCAACGAACGGGTGTTTCAGGGGGCAAGCCTAAGCTCACCGTAATGCCGATGGGATCTGCCCCCATTGCCGCCAAGTCGGATAAATTTGCCGCTGCTGCGCGCCAGCCGACATCGGCGGGGGAGGTGGTTAGCCCGATGCTGAAGTGGATGCCATCTACGAGCATATCTGAGGTGACGACTAGGTGGCGATCGCCTCGCACGGGCAAAACTGCCGCATCATCCCCCACAAAATGAGCAGGACAAAACCGCTGAACACGTTGGAGAAGCTGCTGTTCTCCAAAGGCACTAATGGGAGAATCAAGGTTTAAGGTCAAAATTTTATGATGCTTTATGCTTGGTTATACGACCTGAGCGCCACACTAAAGTGCTGACTAAATCCAGGGTAGGTTACACCGATTGAAAACAGACTCCATCTTTTATCGCATTTTTCAGACTGACCCTGGCATTCTCTTTGAATTGTTGGGGCAATCTCCTGATTTAGCCCAGGGCCATGAGTTTTGCTCGATTGAGATTAAGCAGTTAGCGTTTCGGATTGATGGGGTACTGCTGCCTAAACCAGATGCCGTTGACCAGACGGTCTGGATCATAGAGGTGCAGTTTCAAAAAGATCTACACTTTTATCATCGCTTTTTTGCTGAAATTGGTCTTTTTTTGGCTCAGTATCCTGAAACTCAGAATTGGCAAGCTGTTGTCCTATTTCCAAGTCGCAAGGTTGAGCCAGAACAAAGGCATCTCCATAGAGCGCTGTTGAATAGCGACCAAGTCTATCGTGTGTATCTGGATGAGCTTGAAGCCCGCGAGGGTTTGGGGGTTGGCTTAATTCAGTTGATTTTGGCAAAGCCGAAAAAAGCGATCGCTCAGGCTCAAGTGCTTTTATCTGAGGCACGCTCTCAAGGCCAGACAAATGCCAAGATTGCAGAGATAATAAAACTCATAGAGACAATTGTGCTTTACAAGTTTCCGCAACTGAGTCGGGAGGAGATTGAGCGGATGTTTGGATTAAGTGAACTTAGACAAACAAAGGTCTATCAAGAGGCGCTGCAAGAAGGAAGGCAAGAGGGTGAACAAAAGGGGCTAGATCGTGAGCGATCGCTGATCCTCCGCCAACTTGAACGACGCATCGGCAGCAAGATTTCCCAAACAGTGAAATCGCAGGTTTTATCACTATCATTTACTGAGCTTGAGTCTTTGGGTGAGGCGTTGTTGGATTTCTCAGCACCTACGGATTTGAATGATTGGCTACGTTCACACTAGTATTGGCCCTAGCAAATCGCATTGTTACCGAGCGATGATGGTAGATATCCTGATATCAAGTAATCTTGTCCTACGCATTCCACCGCCAGTCGTTCCAGACGCAAAGCATCAGTCATTTGCGTTAAGCCTAAATCTCCCACAGGAGAAGGCGCACTTTGCCCGCCGATAATCTTGGGTGCAATCACCGCCAATATTTTTTGGATGCAGCCCTGGGCGATCGCCTCCCCTGAAAGCGTCCCTCCACATTCCCATAACACCGTCGAGCAGCCCCTCTGGTAAAGATAATCCATCGCGGCCTTGGGTGTAAGTTTTGGCAAAACAATCACCTCTACACCCTGAAATTGCAGTTGTGCGACAAGTTCAGGGTTAGGTTCACCTTCTGTTAGAACAACCGTAGGTGCGACCTCTGTTTGCCAGAGCCTTGCCTGGGCAGGTAGATCAAAGGAACGACTCATCACCACCCGCAGCGGGTTATGCACCGAAGCGCCCCCATCCTCCTGATGACTGGTGAGCTGCGGATTATCACGGCGGAGGGTATTAGTGCCAATAATGATGGCATCAGAATGCGATCGCAGTCGATGGACGTAGGCCCGCGCCTCAGGGCTACTCACCCAGGCACTATGCCCGCTGGTGGTGGCAATTTTGCCATCTAGAGTCATGGCGTACTTCAAAATCCCAAAGGGTTTTTGGTGACAAATGCGATGGATAAATGCCTCATTGAGATCGCGGCAGTCCTGCTCCTCAACGCCTACAATCACCTCAATCCCCGCAGCCCGCAGCCGTTCAATGCCACCCCCAGACACACGCGGATCTGGATCCACCATGCCCACAACGACTCGTGCAACGCCCGCCTCAACCACCGCTTCAGAACAGGGTGGTGTGCGACCATAATGGTTACAAGGTTCTAGACTGACGTAAAGCGTAGCGTTTTTGGCGCGATCGCCGGCCATCCGCAGCGCAAACACCTCAGCATGGGGTTCCCCCGCCTTGGGATGAAAGCCTTCCCCCACCACCTCACCATCTTTGACCACCACGCAGCCCACCATTGGATTGGGCGCGGTGCGGCCTAATGCTTGACGCGCCAGGGTTAAACAGCGCTGCATCCAGACGCGATGGGTCTTAGGGTCTACTGGGTCAGTGGGAAAAGAAGAAGTCATGCAGGCCCAATAAAAACGCTAAAACGGCTTGTTCGTTTGACCCACACCTGCCTCAACTGCGCCAATTTCTGGACTAGAGAGCAGGTCTTGATTACTAGACCAGTTGAAACTATTGATGCGAAACACAACAGACCCAACCTGCAAGTTTGGATTATAGCGAAGGGTAAGGCCATAGGTACGACGGCTGTAGTCTAGAATTACGTCCGTATTGAAAAACTCGCCCGTGTCTAGGTTGATCGAGGTCTGAAACCCGAGACGGACAGGCCCATACACCTGCTGCAAGAACCCCGCCGAAACCACCTGTCGGTCAATCACGCGGTCAAACAAAAAGGGTGAGTCGCCAAACTGAACCCCTTGGGAAAAACCCACAAAAAATCCGGTGTAGTCTAAATAGGGGCGTGAAAAATGTCCGAATTGTCCTTCAAGCCGGATCTTGCCAATTAAGCTGGTCTGGGAATCACCGTTGGAATAGCCACTCACCACACCCGTCACGCCCCCAATAATGCGGAGATAAGGTTGGATGGGGGACGGCGTATACTTCATGCCCTCCGTTGCCGTAGGGGGTAAGGTCTTGCCTTGCCACAGATCAACGGCTTTTTGAACAGAAGCACTCCCCTGAAAGCGGCCCAGGCTAAGGAGGTGAATACCACCAAAGCGATCGCTATTGGCAGTAATGAGTTCTGCCGCAAGGCGATAGTTGAGTTCAATGCCCGTTTTGCCCAGTTGCTCTGTGGGCGAACTGAAAATAAATCCAGCCCGATTTTGAATGGTCTGTTCTCCTAAGGATCCATTCACAACCCGTTCTCGGTAGGCGGCTTCAAAGGCGAGGTTCTTGTCACCAATCTGACGATCCAGCCTTAGCCCAGCCCGCACATTGTCGGCGAAGTTTGTGAAATCAACGCTTCGTAAGACTGCATAGGCCCCAAACTTCAGCTTGGGGGATATTTCGCTTTTGACCCGAGCGCTGAGTCCGTAGAGATCGGGGGACAGTAAATTGAAGTTTTTTGAGAGAATGGCCCGCTGTAGAAAAAACTGAGGCGTCAGGGAAAGGGTGAAGCGTTTGCTAGAGATGGGGGTGAACTGCCGTCCCAGAAATAATCCGCCGCGATCGCGGTCATCAAACCCAATGTCAACGGTAAAGGGGTTTGTGCGCGCTCGACTCAGCACAATTTTGGAGCGGGGGATGGGAATAGAAATCCGTTGATCAAACACCAAGCGCGGACGCTTAAGGGTGACAACATCTTCTTTTGCAGATACCCGCAGAAGCTGAGCTTGATCCGCCCGCACCTCTAACTCTGGCGGCGAGAACGGATCGCTTGTGATGCGAATATTAACGGCTGTCCAGGTTTGTCCTGTAAATTCGATCCGGTCTGCCTCAAACCGTAGACGCTGAATGCCCTCTTTGCTCTGAATGGTGGTTGTGTTGGACTGCTGGAGCGCATCCTTAATACCGCTAAGGGGATTGCTCCCCACGGCTGCGGTGCCAGGGGTGGGGGCAGCCACCTCACTCCCCGCTGAAGGAAGATTGATGATACCCCGTGGTTTGAATAAAATGCCTCGTTCTTGATCTAGCAAGTATTCTAGGCGATCTCCCTGCAACACCTGACCCCCCTGAGTCAGGGTCACATTGCCCTCCGCAAACACTTGCTTCTGGAGTGCTAAAGTTTGTACCCGATCGGCCTTTAGTTCAGCCGTGCGGTAGTTCAGCAATACATTCCCCACCGCCGTCAACGCCCGTCGTGCCACATCATACTCTTGGCGATCGGCAGAGAGTTCGACAAAAGAACTGGGTTTAGTGGGAAGGGTGGGTGTGGCTGGCAGATTGGGGGTGGATTGAACGGGCAGCGTGGGTGAAGGCGTGGAAGGAGGCAGCGGTGCAGTGGGAGAAATGGGTGTGGGAAGCGTCGGGTCTGGCGCAAGATCGGGTGCAAGAACGGGCGGTTTAGCCTGCGCTAGCGTTGGCTTGAACGGATGACTCGCGGATGCATCTAGGATGAAATGACTAGATCGATCTGAGGCAGTCAAAGGCTTTTGGAGTGCACCCATCACCGTCGGAGCAGACGTCAAGGTGAAATGAATTTCGGCAGACGGGGATGAGGGCGGTACCGTGATGGGCTTGCCAAGAATAGAAGCACCTGGATCTGGTTTTGGAGGGGACGGAGGAGCCAAAGGCTTAACCACTGCTTGAGGGGGTGGTACAGCGACATTGCTGGGAATTTTTAAAGCCAGAGCTGGAACTGAGACCTTCCGAACGATTGCAGGGGGCGTTACCGCTTCTAAGATTGGATAGACCATATTTTGTTACGGTACACCGATTCAATGCCGAGACGTACAACCTCCCTGTTTAGTTCAGGAACGTGGATTTTATATTACCGGATCTTGACTCGCGGTTGTGACAGGAAGTGGCTTCTTAAGGAAAACCACACTTACAAGAATAGAGTCCGGCTGGTGCGCGGACTAGGAGCATATTTCTTGCTGAAAAGTGACCCGCCATTCTGTAGGAGCGCAATGCCTTGCGTTCCTACAATGATGCGGAGCTTCACCTTACTCTAGGTCTTTACGGTTGGGGTTACGGGCAGGGTCGTTGGACAAGAAGCCAAAGACAAAAAGGCCGACGAAAAAGAAAACAGTGATATAAACTACGATTTTTAGAGTTTCCATAGCCGCTGTAGCTCTACCGAATAAATGAACAAGATTAAACAAACGGAATTTCAAGCCGAATTCCACTATCATATCGGACTGTTGTACCTTGAGCGGGAACGTTCTAGGAACGATGCCAGTATTGCCCAATCCAGCTTTTGATTCTGGGGGACAGCCAACGACTCATCTTAGTCAAATGCATTTCAATCCAGGCGATCGCCCGATCCAGCCACAGCAGCAACATCTCCAGAGGATGATGGTCATAACCCATAAAGACCGCATTCACTTCGATGGTGGAGGGTTCAGCGGCCTTCGTGGCTTGGGAAAACCGATTAGCCCAGTCTGCGATAGCCCCTTCAAACCCTTGAGCCGAGAGCTTCGCCGTCGTTTTCTGAGGTGCAAGCCGCACTTTACCCTGGGAGGGGCTGCCAGACTGTTCGGCAATCTTAGCTTCAGCTTGCCATCGTCTTCGCAAACGATCAGGGTCAATCAACTGCTCCACCATCAGGGGGCTGGGCAGCGGCGCGGGCAATGTG
>JANLSD010000020.1:0-17344 GCA_031362245.1 Acaryochloridaceae cyanobacterium OTE_25_metabat_464
TGCCTAGAGTGCAGCCGCCGCTTTACAACTTACGAGCGCATTGAATTTGTTCCGATTACCGTCATTAAGCGAGATGGACAGCGCGAGTCTTTTGATCGGTCTAAGCTTTTGCGGGGCGTGATGACGGCCTGTGGCAAGACCGGATTAACCCCCATGCGGCTAGAGGCACTGGTGGACGATATTGAAGCAGAACTTCAGCAACGCGCCGTGCGAGAAGTGACCAGCACCGAGGTAGGAGAGGCGGTTTTGAAATCTCTCAAACAGTTGAGCGAGGTGGCCTACGTCCGCTTTGCATCGGTTTATCGACAGTTCCAAGGCATCCGTGATTTTGTGGAAGAGCTTCACAGTTTTCAAAGCGATCAGACTGCGGACATGCCAGTCCACGACAGCTCTGTCCATGCACCGCAAGAAACACAAACGGCCTTAAGTTGCCCTCTGCCCCTCTAAATTTCTGGGACATTTCAAACCCAGGTCAACGGTAAAGCCTTTTTGCTATCGCCCCAAAACCATGTAAAGCTCTTTTCCGAAACCGATCATTCTAAGCTAGGATAATAGATCTAGCACTAAATTTAGCTAGGGTGAATTTAGCTTTAATCCATTCGGCAGACTTCACCAAGTGCCCCCTGTTAAGGTGTTCACCCAACATCAGCAGAAGGCGTCAATTTTATGGAGGATAACTAGGAAATACTAAGCATGGTCAATCAGAAAACAGACGCGCCAAATGTTGGCTTTACTCACGAAGATTTTGCAGCCCTACTCGACCAATACGATTACCACTTTAATCCCGGCGATACAGTAGCGGGTACAGTGTTCAGCATTGAGCCTAGGGGCGCTCTGATTGATATTGGCGCAAAGACCGCAGCTTATATCCCTATCCAGGAGATGTCGATCAACCGGATTGATAGCCCTGAAGAAGTCTTAAATTCTAACGAAACCCGTGAGTTTTTCATCCTTGCCGATGAAAATGAAGACGGTCAGCTCACCCTCTCCATTCGTCGCATTGAGTACATGCGCGCTTGGGAGCGCGTTCGTCAGCTTCAAACCGAAGATGCAACGGTGCGGTCTGCCGTGTTTGCCACCAACCGTGGTGGTGCTCTGGTACGCATTGAAGGACTACGGGGCTTTATTCCTGGCTCCCACATCAGCACCCGTGCTGCCAAAGAAGAGCTGATTGGGGAAGAATTGCCCCTCAAGTTTTTGGAAGTGGATGAAGAGCGTAACCGTCTAGTCCTGAGTCATCGTCGGGCGCTGGTTGAGCGTAAGATGAATCGTCTGGAAGTGGGCGAAGTGGTCATCGGCGCAGTGCGTGGCATCAAGCCTTATGGCGCATTTATTGACATCGGCGGCGTGAGCGGTCTGCTGCACATCTCAGAAATCTCCCACGACCACATTGATACGCCCCATAGCGTGTTCAATGTGAACGACGAAGTCAAGGTCATGATTATTGACCTAGATGCAGAGCGCGGTCGGATTTCGCTTTCTACCAAGCAGCTTGAGCCAGAACCTGGCGATATGGTCAAAAATCCTCAGGTGGTTTATGACCAGGCTGAGGCAATGGCTGCGAAGTATCGTGAGCAAATGGCTTTGGCCCAGCAGGCGGCTACTGAAGCTGCTGCTCCTAAGGAAGAAGCGGTAGCTGAACTTAAAGAACCGGTGGCTGAGCTTGAGGTCGCGCTTGAAGAAGCTGAAGTCGAGAATGTTACCGAGGATATTGCTGAGGACGCCGCTGAGTAGGCGATTCTTTTTCTTCGCAATTTAACAAAAACGCCTTGGCTGGTTCGAGATCACAAAGAACAGCCAAGGCATTTTTGTTTAGGGGGGTAAGAGGCGATCGCCTAGTTCATTCCGGCAGTACTGGAAAGCGGCGACTTCACTTGGAGATAGGCGAGAGGGTTGCGATCAAGCATCATTTTGTCTAGCGTTTGGTCATTCCAAGTTTTGCAGAGTTGGCAATATAATCAGCAAAGAGCTGTTGAACAAGTTGAAAGGGCACCATCTGTCGATACCAGATTTTCCACTCTGCTTGCTCTGGATACAGGGTCGCTAGATTGGCTATGGTCAAGGTACTTTTTGTTTAGGATACAAGAATTCTCGCATCCCTTTTTCTTTTAGAACCCTCCCACAACCTGCACACGCCCAGAGAAAACATTTAATACATATGCTTTCCAGAATTGGTGTTCTCGTACATTTGGGCTAAAAAACAATTCTAAACCTAAAAGATACTCTGTAATTGGCTTATTACTGGTCTTTATTTAGTTGAAATACTTTACTTTTTAACTGAATACTGCCGACATTACGGTTAATTAAGTCCGAAAGTGTTTTTGTCTCATGTATAACTTCCCAACCAATTGGAGAAAACGTATTTTTGTTATAAATATTTTCAGCCAGCAACGGGTTAGTGAGCACATGGGTCAGTGCGTCTATGCCAATAACCCTTGTAATCAGTTGTCCTAGCACCGCATTTTCTGGAGTATCTTCGGCATAAAGACCTACATATAGTTCAACATTATCTATATGACCGTAAAACTGCTCCAGAAGTTTTTGTGTTTCTAGATTGCCTGAAATCTGATTGAAGTGAGTCAGGCGAGGATACTGGTAGGCTTCTCGGTAATCATTGTAGCTGGCGAGCTGAGTTTTTCGCCCTAGAGCGATAGTCGGTACTTCTGTCACATCAACTAAGAAATCAGGAGTATTAAACAATCCAATTTTGGTGCCTGGTTGGGCACAGGTTTCTTCAAGGACTGCCCCAATGCCCCGATCCAAAATCATCTGGTTGTTCCAGAGAGAATCAACGATTGGCATCCGTTTGCCATCGTAGATAAATGTTTCAGGGAGAGCACTATGCCAGCGATAAACAAAGTCAAACTCAATCGTCATCCAGTTTGGACGGTACCACTTCTCGTTGGTAAACGATGACGGATCAAGAATCACTTGGAAATGGTATGGGGTAATATGATTAACATAATCTTCGATGACGATTTTCATGATCGTCACAATCAAAATATTCCGTGCAGTTTGAAACAGTCTCTCATCATCCCAATCTGGATAAGCCCCTGCTAATATATCGCAAAGGCGATTGTGTTCTCTTAAGCAAATTACGTTTAACATGACATAGCCAATCTGGATATTGGCCCTTTCTACTCCCATCGCAAACAGTTTTGCTTTGCGTTCAGGGGGCAATGCGATCTCGCTCTTTAGCGGATCGTAGAGACCTGTAAATTCTTCTTTGAATAAACCCTGTACAGAATCTTCATATACAAAGAGTGGATATTCTTCACCATTTATCTGCTGACTTTTGAGCTTGCCACCATTAAAATTTCTAAGCAAATGGGTCGTTTTACGATTTAGACCATACACTGGGGCTAAGTCAATATAATGATTCGACGTGTTTCTCAGACGATTTTTACGATCAGTACGTAAGAATCCATCCGTGAACCATTGAACCCAGTAAGGGAAAAGTAAGGTTGACTTTTCAGAGTAGATAGTCTGACCATCACGTTTTCGGAAGAGCACCGCTAGGTCTTCTGGAGCTGGCAACATGCCACTCTGGTTAAACGCTGGCGCAGGGGGCAGATGCCGACTGGAATAAGTGCGATCAGAAAGGGACTCCCAAGAGGTGTAGGTATCTGTTTTTTTAGGCCGAGCAGGATCAGTATCTGGAATATTCTCATCCAGAGTCATCAAGCTAAAAGGATACGGTCGCGTAGCAATTTTATAAATCGTAAGATTGGATAGGAATCGATTCATCCATCGCGTTAGCCACGGGTTCAGTCGAATCAACCTCCATAACCATGAAAAATTTGTCAGGAAGAATAATTCTAATTTATTAAAAAATCCATCTCTAGAAGTATCTCTTTCCATATACCTCCTTTATACTCAATCAAGATAAAGTCATACAAAGAATCAAAAAATAGAATTTTATCGTTATTTTTCAACTTCAACACAGATCGCTTTAAGAGTATACATACAAACAGAGTTTAACATATCTCGAACTTCTAGACTTAGGCAGTTCATGAAGAATTATCGAGATTTATTATAATAAATCTCGATAATTAGCCTGTGTAAAAGTGAGGAATTTATGAGCGGAATTTATTAAATGTATTTTGCCGTGATGTATTGATTAGAATACGGGGGGTGATCTTGACTAAGATTACGAGCTGTCCAGAGACTCACAACTATACGTGGATTGTGGTGGGGTCAGGGAATGGAGCCTGTGCATTCCTCAATCAGTTTTTTGAAGAGTTGGCAATATAATCAGCAAAGATCTGTTGAACAAGTTGAAAGGGCACCCTTTGTCGATACCAGATTTTCAAAGCTTTATGTTGCCAGTCCTTCAGATTGCTGCCGAGGGTGAAGTCCGAATTTCCGATGTTGTGGAAAGACTAGCTGATAAGTTTTCCTTGTCGCCAGAAGACCGTTCGCATCTTTTGCCATCTGAAATGTAGTCACTTTAAATCGCCCATCAATCAAAATCAGCATATTGAGGAGGACTCGCCCCAACCCGCTTCGTGATTTTGGGATACTTGCCGCTCGGCGCATCTTCCGCAATAGACAGAACATTGACTTGATGCCACCAATCATCTCCAAAATCAAACCAGTATCCAAAGCACTCATCCTTGGATAGGCCAACCTCAGCCAGCGTAGTGATAGCAGCATCCCCTATAAGCTCATCATCAGAGTCTGAGAAAGCGTGCTTTAACCCGTAGCGTCTCGCATTGGGATCATTTGGCCCACGACCACCCACTTGAAACTCATACATATGCTCCTCCTCTCGGTCAAAAGCCTTGAAGAGAATTTTATGGAGATCTCTCAACGTACTGCTGGCCTTGATCTCGATGACGCGAGAGACCTCTGGATTTTTGGCGGCAAATGCATCCGTCATTGGCCCATCGATCAACCCCACTTCCAACACAAATAGAGCCTTTGGAGAGATGGTAGCAGCAGCAGGAACCGCTTTCTTCTGAGAGATTGTTTTTCTGACGGGAGTTGTAGTCTTTGGTTTATCATCTCCAGGAATATAAGGGATTAAGCCTTTCTCAAGGGCCATTTCTTGAAATTCTCTAGGTGCCGTTCTCGCATCCATGATGAATCCATTTACAGAAATCATCCAGGCCATCGGATTATTGTCCAACTTACTGGGCAAACACCAATCGGGATCCATCTGATACATTTTCAGGGTATCGCGCACAAGTTTGGACTTTCCTTGCCCAGTGCTAGCACTAACGCCAAAGCCCTTATACAGATCCGTTGCGCTAATATGTGGCTCCTGGGAAGAATCAAAGAGAAAATTGACCATCCCGATCGCATGGGTAATGCCACAAGCCCAAGTTTTATCAGTGCCGCTTGCCAAGGGAGAAGGCCGTTTGCGACAAAGTGCTGCGGTTGCAAAGCGGATAAACTCAGCATATTCATCATTCAGATGCTGCTGGGCAAAACTATCTGTAAGGGCAACAATGCGAGTGAACTTCTCTTGCATTGTCTTGGGGACAGCTTCTGATTTTTTAGTATTAGCCATATGGATTCCCTTGATGTAACGTGTTGGAACCAGATAATGTGAGTTTCACTCTAGAATGCTAATCTGCAAAAAGCCTGATAACAATGCATTTTAGGTCATTTTTGATTTTCGTAGCCTAGTTTCCTGCTCTTATCCTCCAGTCTTTTGCCAGCCGATACTATTTCTGAGCGGTCTTGAACAATGACTATTTCCGCAGCCAAGCCCATTTCTGTAATTTCTTCCCAATCATCATCCTTAGCACTCACCATCGGAGACCCAGCCGGAATTGGGCCGGAGGTGATCCTCAAAGCGCTCGTTGATGGGTCAGAAGGGATTACGATTTTTGGCGATCGCCCCTCCCTCCTCCAAACCTACGTTCAAATCCAACAAACACAGGGCACCGCCTACGCCAAAAAACATCTCGCCCATCCCGATAGCCTCACAGTGGTTGAGCTAGAGCAGAGCTTTGGAAACTTGCGTTTAGGAGATCCCTCAGCGAAAACAGGTGCAGCCAGTTTTGCTTATTTGGAGAAGGCGATCGCCCAAACTCTAGCAGGCCACTATGAAGGCATTGTCACAGGCCCGATCGCAAAATCGGCATGGAAAGCAGCAGGACATCTTTACCCTGGTCAAACTGAGCTGCTAGCAGAAAAGGCTGGCGTTCATCGCTTTGGCATGATGTTTGTGGCAACTTCCCCCGTTACCCAGTGGCAATTGCGTGCCCTCCTTGCTACTACGCATATCCCCTTAGCTCAAGTGCCCTCTGCACTTACGCCTGAGTTGATGACTCTCAAATTAGACTTACTGATTGAGACTTTAAAAGACTTGTTTGGGATTGATACGCCCAGAATTGCGATCGCAGGTCTCAACCCCCACAGTGGCGAGCAAGGACAGCTCGGCACTGAAGAAAACGACTGGATCGTACCCTGGCTGAAGGAAATGGGCGATCGCTACCCCAAAGCGACTTTAGATGGACCCATCCCACCGGATACAATGTGGGTAAGGCCAGGACAAGCTTGGTTTGGACAAACACCCCTACAAAACCAACCGCCCCATGATGCCTACCTTGCGCTCTATCATGATCAAGGATTAATTCCGGTTAAGTTAATGGCCTTTGACCGAGCGGTCAATACTACAGTAGGGCTACCCTTTATTCGGACTTCTCCTGATCACGGCACAGCCTTCGACATCGCTGGAAAGGGGATTGCAGATGCGACTAGTATGAAAGCGGCGATCGCCCTCGCTCAATCCTTAGCCACCAGAAACCGTTCCCATTAAAGTTCGTCTGCTTCAATACAGCTAAAGGACATTGAATGAATCAACCGCCTCTTGCGCCAAAACTGTTGTGGGCCAGCTTACTTGGGTTCACCATCCTCGGTGGATTTGCACTTCTCCAACAGCAGGAGCAACTTCAAGCCCAATCTAAACCACACGCTCCAGCGATCAAAACAAAGTCAACGATACTCCCCTCAAAAACAACGACTGCTTCCAAGCCAACCCCAAAGCCTAGCAATGGGCCTACCGCCGCGCCCACGGCAGATGCAGTCTTTGTAGGCGCGGGAGATATTGCAGACTGCGCCAAGCCCCAAGACGAACAAACCGCTCAGCTCATTGATAAGATTCCAGGCACCGTCTTTACCGCAGGGGATGATGCCTATCCTCGTGGGACGGCAGAAGACTTTCAGAAATGCTACGACCCAACCTGGGGACGCTTCAAGGCTCGCACCGCCCCCACCCCTGGCAATCATGAATATTATTCCCCCAATGCTGAACCCTACTATGCCTACTTTGGGGCTAAAGCAGGAGCCGGAGGCAAAGGATACTACAGCTATGACTTAGGCGAATGGCATGTGGTTGCCCTCAACAGCAATATCGATGCCAAAACAGGTTCAGAGCAAGAGAAATGGCTCAAGGCCGATCTCGCCGCCCATCCCAAAGCCTGTACCTTAGCCTATTGGCACCATCCCGTCTTTAGCTCAGGGGTGCATGGGAATGACTCAACCATGCAGAATATTTGGAAAACGCTGTACGCGGCGGGAGTAGATGTGGTGGTGAATGGTCATGACCATAACTACGAACGCTTTGCACCCCAGAACCCTGATGGCAAGGCTGATCCTCAGCACGGCATCCGTGAGTTTGTGGTGGGTACGGGTGGTGCAGAATTGCGCGACATAGAGAAACTTAGGCCCAACAGCGAAGTCCAAAATGCCACAACCTTTGGCGTCATCAAATTCGTTTTGCAACCCAAGTCCTACAGTTGGGAATTTATCCCCATCCAAGGTCAAACCTTTACAGACAGAGGAACTCAATCCTGCGTTACTTCGTAGAACGTATACCATCCGTTCAACAGGATACATGCTTACCGTTCTGAATTGAGGGCTGAGCGGAGTCGAAGCCCGGTGTCTACGATGAATTTTAGTCGCCCATCTACCCTTCAGAGACCAACACTATGACGCGATCGCTTCCAAACCTTAACCTACCCCCCTCTAGCGGAAAATTTCTGGTGGGGGGTGCCCTGCTGCTGCTGGTCGCCTTGTTTTTTCGCCCCTTTGCGATCGTCAATGCAGGCGAGCGCGGGGTTGTGATGCGCTTGGGTCGGGTGCAAGATGGAGTGCTAGATGAAGGATTCCACTTTATTTTGCCATTCATCACCTCGGTCAAAACAATGACGGTTCGAGTCCAGCGCAGTGATATCAAAGCCCAAGCTGCCTCCAAAGATCTTCAGGATGTCACCACGGAGTTAGCGCTCAACTGGCATATTGATCCCGTCAAAGTGAATACCGTCTTTCAGCGCATTGGCGATGAAACCGAAATTTTGCAGCGGATTATTAACCCAGCCGTCTCTGAGGTGCTCAAGGCTGCGACGGCTAAAAAGAATGTGGAAGAAATTTTGACCAAGCGCACAGAACTCAAGAATGAAATTGATCAGGCACTCAAAACTCGACTAACGCCCTATGGACTCGCGGTGGATGATGTCTCGCTGGTAGATTTTCTGTTTTCGCCAGAGTTCAATAAGGCGATCGAGGCTAAGCAAGTGGCCGAGCAGCAGGCCAAACAAGCTGAGTTTGTTGCACTTAAGGCCACGAAGGATGCTGAAGCTGAAGTGAACCGTGCCAAGGGCCAAGCGGAAGCTCAGCGACTGCAACGCTCAACGCTTACGCCGGGACTCTTACAAAAACAGGCGATCGAAAAATGGGATGGTAAGTTTCCAACCTATATGGGCGGCAATAGCCCATTACCCTTTATTGATGTGACGCCTGGTGCAGTGAAGTAAGACGGCACTACGCCAACTTAGTAAACTCCAATAGCCGCGAGAAATAAAACTGCGTTGCGGTGAGTTCAGAGCGCTTCACCTGCCATCCCAGCGCCTTAAACGTCCGCACAATTTCTTTTTCCCTGTGAAGATAAGCGCGGGTCGCTTTACTTGGCCCTGGAAAAAGCTCTCCAATCTTTTTGAGTAGGGAGTAAATTGGCGTTTTAGGCGCAAAGCTTAAAATCAATCGATCCGTCGCCAAAGAACTCAAGTGCGCAATCATCTGAGCCGCCTTGTCTTGAGGATAGTGAATCAGCACATCTAAGCAAATCACCGTGTTGTATTGACCCGATAGCCCTTCTAAATCCTGCACCGAAAAGCAAGGGTTATCGGCGTTGCCAAATTTAGCCATTGCAATACTTTGGCCTTCTTCCACCATTTTGTCAGAGATATCGCTGGCATCCACTTGGGCACCCATCTCCACCAGGGGAATACTCAGACTACCGACACCACAACCTGCATCACAGATGGTTAACCCTTGGGCATTCCCATCTTGCTTAAGCCAATACAAAACCGTATCGACCGTTCTCTGATGCCCTATGCGAATATCACGCTGAACTTTATTGACTTCGCCATCACCATAGATCCGTCGCCAGCGGTCAAAGCCCACGGAATTAAAGTACGAGCGAACAATGGTTTTATCGTCTGTAGTTGTCATGGGTAAAGAAGGCTGTTCCAGCAGTGCTTAAAAGATTGGCGCGCATTGACACGAACCAAGTTGATTGTAGACAAGGATGCGGTCTTCATCCAAGCAATCCGCCTTAACTTGAGGGCGATCCCCCCGCTAACTCGCTATACTAAGTCAGGCTTGTGATTAGATTAAAGCTACATTGCATGGGCAAGCTAGGAGCGCTACATGAATCAAATCCCCCCTCAATCCTTTTCTTTGAGCTGGCAGACCATTAAGCCTTGGCTCACAACTATTGTGGTCATTTGGCTGCTGGGATTTGTAGGGTTGGGCTGGTTGGTTAAGTCATTTTTATTTTTAATCGGCTTTTTTACCATCGTTCCAGTGGTGGCATTTTTTGGATTGCAATGGTGGCTGACCCGCAATTTAGTCCAAGGCAATTGCCCCGTGTGCCAAGAAGGACTTACCGCACTCAAGAATGCACAGCTTAATTGTCCAAGCTGTGGCGAAAGCCTTAGATCAACGAGCCGAACCTTTGAACGCATCTCCAGCCCTGGCACCATTGATGTGCAGGCCGTTGAAGTCATGTCCCAAGTCGTAGACGACGATTAAATTTTGGGGTCAGCCGTTGACCGGACTGTAGGGGCGCAAGGCATTGCGCCCTCCATATTAACTGCGCTAAAGCAACTCACACTGCGCATGCTGCCGCAACAGATGATCGCACAGCACCAACGCCACCATCGCCTCCACCATCGGCACCGCACGGGGCAACACACAGGGGTCATGACGACCCTTTGCCGCTAACACCTTCTCCTCACCCGCTTGGTTCACCGTATTTTGGGCTTTGCCGATGGTTGCAGTGGGCTTAAACGCAACCCGCAACACAATATTTTCACCATTAGAAATCCCACCCTGGATTCCCCCCGAGCGATTTGTCACCGTCCGAATGCGCCCCGCCTCATCGGTATAAAACTCGTCGTTGTGCTCTTTTCCAGTTAAAAGCGTCCCTGCAAAACCGGAGCCAATCTCAAACCCCTTACTGGCTGGCAAAGACATTACCCCTTTCGCCAGATCGGCCTCAAGCTTATCAAACACCGGAGAACCCAGTCCCAGAGGCACATTTCGCGCCACGCACTCCACCACACCGCCAATGGAGTTGGCATCTTGGCGGGTTGCATCAATCAACGCAATCATTTTTTCGGCATAGACCGGATCAGGGCACCGCACCATGTTGCTTTCCACCTGTTCTAAGGTGACGGTATCGGGTTCAATGGGGGCTTCTAAATCTTTAATGCGGCGCACATAGCCAATCACCTCAACACCCGCGATTTGGTGCAGAATTTTTTTGGCGATCGCCCCTGCTGCCACCCGTCCAATGGTTTCCCGTGCCGAAGAGCGGCCACCGCCCTGCCAGTTGCGAATGCCATACTTGGCATCATAGGTGGCATCGGCATGGGACGGGCGATACACCGTTGCCATTTCGTCATAGTCTTGAGGGCGCGTGTTTTTATTGCGGACTAGGATAGTGATCGGTGTTCCGAGGGTTTTGCCTTGAAACACCCCCGATAGAATTTCGCAAGTGTCAGCTTCATCCCGTGGCGTCGTGACTCGGCTTTGTCCAGGACGACGGCGATCTAACTCAAACTGAATATCCGCCTCGGAAATTTCAAGCTGAGGCGGGCACCCATCAATCACCACGCCTACGCCCCCCCCGTGGGATTCCCCAAAGGTTGTAATGCGGAACAAATGCCCAAATGTATTACCCATAAAGCGTTGGAAAAACAGTTCCTTGTGCGTCAACACGCCCTGCTTTTCCACTATCGCATACCATACTGTTCTCCAAGCAAGGAGCATTAGGTTTTGAACACACCTTAAAACTGTACGGATTGAAGAACGCTATTTATTTAAATGGAGCTGCAACTGCCACCAGTTCTCTTTGGTTTAAAACATGCTCAACCTGCTGAGGCGAGAGGTGACTTAACTCTCGAATCCAAAGTTTGAGGTTGTCCCGATCAGCAGTTGCATCGCAAGAAATCGAGTTTAGCTTAGGGTTTAGAGGATCGATCATACAAAGTCTTTTCTCACACAACGACGCTAGAATGGCTGCCCTGTTTAGATTGCCCAACCCACAAGTCATTATCACTATGGCGATGGGACATTGTTTAATCCCGCTGACATAATGGAAGATGCAATGGAAATCCGCATCCATTTAGTAAATATGGCTACAGACACTAGCCCTATAGATAGGAGAAGAATTTTACATAAATCTGAAGAATGCGCCTTAAGACAGCAAGGATTCAATCTCGCGGGGATAAATCAGCCATGCTCGTTCCAAGGGCTGAATCAGGGTTTGAACTAAGGGCGATAGTTCGCTAATTTCGGTTAAAGCTGCCCCCGTCTGGAGCTGAATGCCACGCTGATACAGTGTATACCCCCGTGTTGTCGCAAACTGGAGACCAACATAGTAGTCTGGGTCTAAATTTTTCGCCCTGAGGGTTGCCTGGGCAGACTGATACAGGCTCTCTCGCTGTACTTCTCCCCATTGGCTAATATTTTTGGCCTTGAAGAGATTGCGATCGCGGTACCGCGTACATAAATCTCGCAAAATCCCATCGTCACTCTCACACCAGCGCTGTATATGGTACAAAAACACCCCGTCGTCTGCACTCAGATATTCTTTGAGCATCAGTTCAGCGTTGGGTTTAGTTAGCCAAGCCGTTAGGGTGGCATCCGCATCCAAAGTGCCGGAGCCAAGCTGTTGACGGGCGCGATGCATAATGCGCTCCAGCATCCAGCCCGCCGCAATATTTTTAGCGTGGTTGTAGACCTGCACATACATAAAGTAGCGCACCACCAAATAATGCTCGATCGCCGCTAGCCCCTTGCGCACCACCACCAACTGCTGGCTCGTGGGGTCATAGTCAAGGGCCAACAAAATCCGGTCTAGATCGATTTTGCCGTAGGAGGCTCCGGTGAAGTAGCTGTCGCGCATGAGGTAGTCGAGGCGATCGCAGTCCAACTGACTCGTCACCATTTGGCTAATGATCGGCAGCGGATACTGTTTGCGATAAACCTGCACCATTTCCTGTGTCAGCGTTGGCGAAGCAGAAGCTAGCAGGGTCTGGATTTCAGGAGATTCTTGAAGGATGCGCTGTGTCCAATACTCATGGTTGCCGTGGAAAATCTCTTCACAGGTGTGGCTGAACGGCCCGTGCCCCACATCATGGAGCAGCGCTGCACACAGGGTCACGGTTCGGTGTGGTAATAGCTCGGGGTAACGCTTTGCTAAACGATCAAACACCAATCGCGCCACATACATCACACCCAAAGAATGGGTAAACCGAGAACCCTCCGCGCCATGAAAGGTAAGGCTAGCAGGGCCAAGCTGTCGAATCCGTCGCAGGCGCTGAAATGGAGGGGTATCGATGAGCTGAATCAGCAGCGCCTCTGTAGGGTCAGCCGGATCCAGCGTAATGGCTCCGTGGAGCGGGTCGTGGTAGGTGCGGCTAGAGAGGTGCGCCACGGGTTGCCACCTGAGTTTGGGTGAGCTGTTCGACAGCGGCTAAGTATTGGCGATCCTTGTCTGAGCCTGCAACGCCATCGAAGGTCTTGGCTTCGAGCAACACTTCGAGATCGGGTTGAATGCCCACTTTATTAATGTTGCGATGGTTGGGGGTTTCGTAAGTGGCGATCGTGACCGCTAAGCCCGAGCCATCGGAGAGATCAAATAAGGACTGAATGGCTCCTTTGCCAAAGGTACGCTCCCCCACCAAGGTGCCTCGACCAGAATCTTGCAGTGCCCCAGCCAAAATTTCGCTGGCGCTGGCAGTTCCGCGATTCACCAACACCACCAAGGGCGCATGGGTGAGCGCCGTGGTGGTCGCCTCAAAGCTGCCGAGCAATCCATGACGGTCTACGGTGTAGACAATAGGTTGGGGATCCATCCACAGGTCGGCAATTTCTACGCCAGCCTGAAGCAGCCCACCAGGGTTATTGCGGAGATCTAATATATAGCCTTTTACTTTTTGCGCTTCCAGCTTTTCAATAGCGGTCTTCAAATCCTTTGTTGCGTTGGCGTTAAACTGCGCCAACCGAATGTAGCCCAAGGTTGCCCCATCGGGGGCTTTGCGCACTTCGCTACGTACAGGATTGATTTCAATGCGATCGCGTTTCAATGCCACCGTCTCAATCGCCTCGGCCTTGCCAGTATGCTGAATCTCTAACACCACCACAGTCCCGGTCTGACCCCGCATTTTTTCGGCGGCTTCATCCAAGGTGAGATCTGTGGTCAGCACGCCATCAATTTGCAAGATTTGGTCGCGGGGCTGAAGATGGGCGATCGCTGCTGGAGACCCCTCAATGGGCGAAATCACCTCTAAATATCCAGTGTCGGTATTGACCGCAATTTGTAGACCCACCCCCGTCAACTCTCCTGAGGTGCTGGTCTGAAGGCTACGGTATTGAGCAGGCTGGAGCAGCCGCGTATAGGGATCGTTGAGGGTGCCCAGCATAGTGCGGATGGCATCGTAAGCCGCCGCCCGATCTTTGAGGGGTTGTTTGAGCGTCTTTTCCCGTAACTGCCACCAGTTTTGGTGGTTGAACGTCCCATCCACATACGCCTGATTCACAATCTTCCAGGTTTCATTGAGCAAAATCTGATCTGAGGTGAGCGCTAAGGCGCTGGGTGCCCAACTTGACCAAACCAAGACCTGGAGTGCAACCAGACAGATGAGATGAACGAAAAGCTTTTTCATAGGTTACGGAATCGTTTGTGGATGGGCGGACTCTGGGTGCGGCGCTTTCACCCAATAACGGCCTTACCCCATTGTGACAACCTAAAGCCACCTAAGGCCAAAAGCCGCACAAAAATCTTGCCCTTCAGCCTTCACAACACTTTAAATACTTAGCCATCCAGCCGCTGAAATGATGATTAAGACTGTGTTACATTCGTTAATGAATACGATGAATTTCCCTCATCTATTAGCAAATTCAGGAATCATCTGTTTTATGAGCAAAGTGTACGACTGGTTTGACGAGCGCCTCGAGGTTGGGGCGATCGGCGAAGATATCTCCAGCAAGTACGTTCCACCTCACGTTAATATCTTTTACTGCCTTGGCGGTATTACCCTCGTGTGCTTCATCGTCCAGTTTGCCACTGGATTTGCGATGACTTTTTACTATAAACCAACTGTTGCAGAAGCCTTTACCTCCGTTCAGTACCTCATGGCTGAGGTCAACTTTGGCTGGCTGATTCGTTCCATCCACCGCTGGTCTGCCAGCATGATGGTGTTAATGATGATTCTGCACGTCTTCCGCGTCTATATGACCGGAGGGTTTAAGAAACCACGGGAATTAACCTGGGTCACTGGTGTCGTGCTGGCTGTCATCACCGTTGCCTTTGGGGTGACGGGCTATTCTCTTCCTTGGGATCAAGTCGGCTATTGGGCCGTCAAAATTGTATCCGGCGTTCCTGATGCTATTCCTGTTGTGGGTGGGCTGATGGTTGAGCTGCTTCGCGGTGGCGCTAGCGTTGGTCAACCGACCTTGACTCGTTTTTACAGTCTTCATACGTTTGTTCTTCCTTGGTTGATTGCGGTCTTCATGCTGCTCCACTTCCTAATGATTCGGAAGCAAGGCATCTCTGGCCCTTTGTAAACCGCAGAACAAGCACCCTCTGCCGACCCTTTGAAAGAGAACCATTTAAGCTATGGCAAAGATCATTATCAAACCGGATCTCAGCGATCCGCAGCTTAGAGCAAAGCTGAAAAGAGGCATGGGCCACAATTATTACGGCGAACCCGCTTGGCCCAATGACCTGCTCTATATGTTCCCTGTGGTCATCATGGGGACGATGGCGCTTTGCATCGGCCTTGCAGTGTTAGATCCCGCTTTGGTGGGTGAGCCTGCAAATCCGTTTGCAACACCGTTGGAAATTCTGCCTGAGTGGTATCTATACCCTGCGTTTCAAATTCTGCGCGTTGTGCCTAACAAGCTGTTGGGTATTGCACTCCAGACTGCGATTCCTTTGGGTCTGATGCTGATTCCGTTTATTGAGAACGTCAATAAGTTACAAAATCCTTTCCGTCGTCCAGTGGCAACCGCCGTGTTCCTGTTTGGGACGGTGTTTACGCTGTATCTCGGGATTGGTGCAACCCTTCCCATTGACAAGTCTTTAACGTTGGGCCTGTTTTAATCGGATTCGGTAGATTGATGTTTGATGTTCAAAACGGTCGAGACGCAATGCGTCTCGACCGTTTTTAGTATGTCTGCCAAATTTATTTTTAGAACTCAATGCTCGGAATCTTTAATGAGGGGAGATGCGTCAATGATTTTAAAGGGAAAAATGTAAGTGCTGAAGGTTCTAAAATCGCAAAAAATTTGGGCTGTAGGATTTGCCGTCCTTGGCTTGGGGCTAGCCTATAAGCTCGCCGTTTTAAGGGGCCTGATTGCCCCCATCAGCCAGTGGGTGCGGCTATCTCAGCCCATTATTTGCCCCGCAGATGAAACGCTGCATCGGCCACCTGCGATCGCCACCTTGTTAAATGGAGATCGATCCTTGCCACAATTGTTGCCAAGAGCGTTTGATCGCGCTAAAACCTCAATTTTGATTGAAAAGTCAAACCACCGCTTGACGCTCTATTATGACCGACAGCCTATCAAATCCTATGCTGTGGTGTTTGGCGACCCCCAGGGAGATAAGCGCAGGGAGGGCGATCGCAAGACACCGGAAGGCATCCTGCGGGTGCAAGATAAGTACCCCCACGCACAGTGGTCAAAGTTTCTTTGGTTGGACTATCCCAACGCCCAGTCACAATGCAAGCACGATCGCGCTAAGCAGCGCGAAGAGATTCCCTGGAGCAGCGGGATTGGTGGCGAGGTGGGCATACATGGCGTGCCGACAGGGGCAGATGCTTTAGTAGACAAACGCGAGAACTGGACGCTCGGTTGTCCGTCCTTGAAAACGAAAGATGTGGATGAATTGTATGAGGTAGTGCAGGTGGGTACAATTGTAGAAATCGTGGCCTAGCAAGTAGCGTGGGCATTGCCCACCCTAATTTAGCTGAGGCTGATGGGGTAAGAGCGATCGCATCTAAAACGCTTCATATTTAAACGAGCGATTATTCATTGGCAGGGGTAGTCAGAGCCACACACAAACTCTGAACTGTTTGCGGAACAACGCGGTAATACATCCAAGTCCCTCTCCGTTCCTTCGTCAAAAAACCAGCCTCAAACAGCACTTTGAGGTGATGACTGACCGTGGGTTGCGATAATCCCAGTGGCTCAATAAGTTCACACACACAGGCCGCACCCGTCGGCTGAGACGCAATCAGACTCAAAAGCTGGAGTCGCGACGGATCGCCCAACACCCGAAACATCGCCGCAAGCTGCTCTGCCTCGGCAGGACTAAGGTGTTGAAGAACCAGCGGTGGACAGCAAGTTGTCAATGTAGTGCTCATGACTCATATATTGACAGCTTTCGATATAGGCTGCAATATATTGAAGATTATCAATATTGATGAGTGTCAATATAGTATGGATTCTCCAGCTCCAATGGGTGTATTTGACCATCCCCCCAGAATTCTGTTTTTGTACGGCTCTTTGCGAGAGCGCTCCTACAGCCGTCTATTAGCAGAAGAAGCCGCCCGCATCATTGAAGGATTTGGGGCAGAAGTGCGATTTTTCGATCCCCGTGAGTTGCCCATCTATGGCAGCGTGCCCGACACCCATCCCAAAGTGCAGGAACTGCGATCCCTGAGTCTATGGTCTGAAGGTCAAGTTTGGTCTAGCCCTGAACTGCACGGACAGGTCTCAGGCATTATGAAAAACCAAATCGACTGGATTCCGCTGAGCATTGGCGCGGTTCGACCCACTCAAGGACGGACGCTGGCGGTGATGCAGGTGAGCGGCG
>JANLSD010000047.1:0-6677 GCA_031362245.1 Acaryochloridaceae cyanobacterium OTE_25_metabat_464
GAGGTGAAATCCGATACATGCCGTCTCATATGCAAGGGTTTTGACCATTTTCTCCCTTTTCTCTTGCACTTTTCAACCCCTTTTTCGCTCAGATGCACTGAAACTCTTATCTTCTATGCTTTTTCAGCAAGCCCTAGATAAACCCGCTCAGTCTGCGTTTGTGGCGACGGAGTTGGAGGCGGTTTTGCGCAGTCACAACATTACTCACCTGTTGTTCACTGGGGTGACGACTGAATGCTGTGTCTTGGGTAGCTACCGTCACGGGAGCGATTTGGGTTTTTACGGATTGCTGCTGGAAGATTGCTGCGCGACCTTTGACCCCATTGAGCATCAAGTGGCCATTGAGGTGGTGCTAGGTGAAAATGGTGCGATCGGTTGGGTCAGTTCGTCTGAGGAGTTGTTGGCGATAGATTGAGGGGGTGCATCAATGGAGAGAGGATGAGACAATTGATCGCAAAACCAACCCATTCATTGGAAGATTTATGAGACTTGTTCGACTTCAGGAACTCAAGCGCAAACTCATGAAAGAGAAGGAGTTCTCTAAAACTTGGTTATTTTATATGGATGAATTTGCCGACCATCCAGAATTTTTGGAGGTGGGTGTACCCGTAAAGCAGGATTTTTTGGAGGCTGCGATTCTGGGCATTTGTCAGAAAATGTTTTCCAAAGACGTTAAAGTCTCTGCTTCTCTGATTATTTATATTGAAAAACATCAGTCTTTTCATGCGCCCATCCAGGCATCAGGGCGAAGCGGTGGGGTAATTTTTTTCGCAGATATCAATATGGGTTTGCTGGCGATTACGGCCAAGCATCCGCCAACGGCTGAGGTGATGTATTCTCGTTTTTCAGGGCCACCTAAGCTGGAAGAACCGAGTCCCTATGAAAGAAATTGATCACGAGTCAGAGATAGAAGGAAGATTAAGTGAAGGGGTTGTGGGGTAACACTTTCCAATTTTAAGATTCCCAATTTTCCAAATAGAGTCGTCCAGTTCAAGTGAATTACTTACTGAATAATATTTTTATAATCTTCAGCGCTTTAGCCTCAAGCTTTAGCAGGTTCCCACGCGCAAAAGGTTGCACCCAGAGCCATTAGGATTGCTGCAACCACCAGAGTTGCACTGAGGGGTTCTCCTAAAAATACAATAGCGATCGCAACCCCCACCACAGGCGATAGTGCAAAAAAAGCACCCGTCCGCGACGCACCAATATTGCGTAATGCCATCACAAACGCACAGTAGGTTAAGCCATAGCCGACAAACCCTGCACCAAAAATCTGTAGTGTGACGGAGACAGAAGGCCAAGGTTGACCGATCAACGTGGCGATCGCCGTATTAACCAAACCTGCCCCACCACTTTTGAAGATCGCCACCTGAAGGGGATCGCGATTGGCTATTTGTGCTGTGAAGTTGCTGTCAATGGCCCAGGCGAGACAGGTGCCTAAAATCGCCAGTGCCCCCCAGGATAAATTTATAGAGGATTGCCCTGTATGGGATACCAAAATACCGCCAGTTGTAATGACAACAATGCCTAGCAGCACGCGCCAGTGCCAAGGTTCTCTAAAAATAGTCCAAGCCACCAAAGCTGTAAAAACACTCTCAAAGTTTAGAAGCAAAGAAGCCACTGAAGCGGAAGTATGCTCAAGCCCCGTCATCAGCAAAATGGGCGCAGCCAATCCCCCCGCCAGCATTGAACCCAACAAAATGCGCCAATTTTCCAATTTCAGGAACGTCGTTGGACGTTGAATGCGGTTCCGCAGAAAATAGATGGGAACTAACCCTAAGCCACCGCCTAAATACATTAACCCTGCTAGCATCCAAGGCTGAACATCACTGAGAAAGTGCTTGGCTAAGGGCGTACTGAGGCCAAAAAATAGTGCTGTGGTAATTGCGTAAACAACCCCAAGTGTGGCTGTGTTGGATTTCAGGTCTGCTTTTGATTTGATTTGAGTCACAAAGGATTGGATCTCTGGAGCATATAAAGCTAAAAGATGCTGGTCAACCTAAGAGGGCAAAACCAGAAAGGAAACCTCTATTCCACCATAAAATGTCTCTAACTGGGGGGTGCCTGCATCACTCACCGCCAGCCCTTGTCCTGAAAAAATGCGAGAAACTCGAAAACGATGATAGTTACAGAGCAGTTGGGGCAAGGTAATATAATGAACCTCTTCGCCCGTATAAAGTTCCTTGTCTAGCTCATGGAGACTATGCCAAGGGCACTTCATCAACTCATGATGGGCATTGTGATAGCCAAAGTTAAGCAGTAGTATGTTAAGCCACCAGTAGCGCTTAGACACAACATTGGAGAACGTGTTGTTTTGCTCATGGGCGCGATCGCGTTTGGGAATTGCAGTCCCCACGGGAAAGACTTCATAGGTATGCTGAAATGCATCCACAAACCGCAGCACCGTCAGCATTCCGATATGGGCCAGAAAGTAAAGACCTAAAGCCTTGAGGGAGACATAACCTAGAAGGGCAAATAACCCGCCTCGGATCAGCAAAATTAGGGCCGTGCGCGATCGCTCTGATTTGCGATCGGCATCCCAGAAGGGGGCGGTGATCATTCGTAAACGCAGAAGGAACGCGAGGGATGGAAAGTAGAGCCATTCTAGACCCAGTAAGATCCCGCGCACTGGAGCTGGCAGCTCTGTAAGAAAATTCTGCAAATCAAAGCGACAAAAATCGACCCGATCAACGTGATGGGCGATGTGCATCCGTGCCAAGTCGTCAAACGGAGTATAACAGCCGCCATTGAGCCATAGCATAACCGTCCCCCAGGCTGCATTTGCGGCCCGTGACTGAAATATGGTGCTGTGCATAAATTCATGGGACAGATAAGCCGACAGGATCAGACTATGGGTGAGCAGCACAACGCCTACTGCATTCATCCAAAGCGGCGAAACAAGCAATAGCGCAATACCACCCAGGTATCCTGCAAAAATATAGGAAATCGCCACGCTATTCCAGAGAGGCTTGGGCGTATTCAAAAACCGATGGGTTTCCACTGCAACCGTCATGATATCTTCCTTAGGCTTGAGCGTATGCTGAGGTCACGTCGTCGCGCATTATATTAATAATATGGCGTTTCACCTGAATGAATTCTGGACTAAGCTTCATCTCCAGGTTGCGATTATAGGGCAATGGAACTGTGACCATCTGCCGAATTTCGCCAGGATGGGCACTCATGACGTACACTCGCTGAGACAAAAATACGGCTTCTTCTAGGTCATGGGTAATCATCAAAACGGTGACGCGGGTTTGCTCCCATAGCTCCAGCAAAAACTGCTGCATTTGCTCTTTGGTTTGGGCATCTAATGCTCCAAAGGGTTCGTCCATTAGCAATACTTCCGGCTCATTGGCTAGGGCACGGGCGATCGCCACACGCTGTTTCATCCCGCCAGAGAGCTGCTTGGGATAGGCTTTGGCAAACTGGGTCAATCCCACCACATCTAGATAGTAAGACACCCGCTCTTTGATTTGGGCTTTAGAAAGGTGACGCAGCTTCAGCCCAAAGGCAATATTGTTGGCGACACTCAGCCAAGGATAAAGGGTATAGCCTTGAAACACCATCCCGCGATCGGCTCCAGGCCCTTGAACTGGATTGCCTTCTACCAAAACCTTCCCTGCGCAAGGTTGAATCAATCCCGCCACAATATTCAGCAGCGTAGATTTGCCACATCCAGATGAACCCACAATGCTGACAAACTCGCTCTTCTTGAGATGCAGATCAATATTCTGAAGCGCAATGGTTGATTTAGCCTTCTGCTTAAACGTTTTAAAAACACCTCGAACTTCCAGTTTGTGAGCTGTTTCACGAGTACTGGAAGAGTGACGAACCTTAACTGCTTCTAAAACCATGATGGGGAAACTCAGGCTAGCGTTGACTGTAGGGGAAAATCCTATGTTGTAGAGGTGCAAGGCCTTGCACCTCTACAGAATGTACGGCGATGTTTACATTAAAAGGGGTTTAAGTGACACGAAACTGTGGCGATCGCTACGGTTCACTTGGCAAGTATGCTGTCATCGGTAAGTCTGATGCTAAGGCATGCTTGATAATTCTCTATGGATACAAACTCAGGAAAATCGATACATTTTTGAATTTGGGATTGTTGCCAATCTACACGTTGCTTTTTTATGGTTAAAGTTTCTGATATTGTAATGAATAGACAATCCGATTATTTGTTCGTAAAAGGGAGATTGTTTGCCTAATACCGCAAAAATACCTAGTGAGCATTGTTTTTTCGCTAAAAATGTGACAATAATGCGCGACTAAGCATGGGAATCCTTGTCGCAATAAGAACTTGATTTTCGTAGTAGTGCTCGTAAAATCAAGGATGTTTTCAACTGGTGCATTCAAACTTCCAGGTTTATAGACTTTTTTTCTAAAGGTTAGCAATATGAAATTCTTAGTGAGTGCTGCTTTAAGTCTTTCCGTGCTTGTTTCGGCTGCTGTCCCCGTTTGGGCGGAAGCGATTAATGCTGGTTTGTCAGGTGGCAAACAGGTCAATGGGAAGATCACAAATATGACCGACTCTGAAATGACCCTCCAAACTGCCAATGGAACCCAGGTTTACAAGGTTAATGGGGCTATATTAAGGTCGCTAAAGTTAGATCAAGGATCTGACGTGATAGTCGATGGCAGTTCGCTCCAAACGGGGCGGATCAGCAGGATGAATAACTACGACGTTGAGGTGGAATTAGATAACGGTGAATTCATCAATTTCGTACTTTCTCCCGAAGGTCGTCGTACGCTATGGGTGGGCGATCGGGTTGTGATTACCTCAATTAGAACGCCTTCACGTTGTCAAAAAATCTACAAACTAGAGAGCTATACCCTGATGGTTCGGGATGTTATACCCCAGCCAGTCATCGCTGTTGTTGTGCCATCTGCTCCAAGGGTTGAGAAGCCACTCTCTACGCCAGTCCAGCCTGAACCCGTTCAGGTTGAACCAGTAGCACCTATACGAGGACTTTGGTAGGTTATCTGTCTCTTTTGGAGCAAGGTAAAATAAGGCCATTTCCAAAATCAAACCTGCCAACAACTCTGCAAGGGCACAAAGCCTTGCGCCCCTACGAAGCGGTAATTTCTTTGCAAGAATTGCCTAATCTCTACATTTGCCCCTCACCTCCAGCCCTTCTCCAATGGGAGAGGGGAGTTTCTCTTATTGAAATTAATGACGCGCTTGATCTGCCCAAGGCGTCAGGCGCTTGGAAACCCACTTCAGTCCAAAATCAATCAGCAGACCAATCACCCCAATCACTGCAATACAGAACAATACCTTGTCGGTTTGTAAGAAGCGCTGCGCCTGGACAATGCGGAACCCTAAACCACTTTGAGCTGCCACTAATTCAGCAATGACCAGATAAGTCCACGCCCCAGAAATATTCACCCGCAGCGTATCTAAAACACTGGGAAACGTTGCCGGAATAATGACCTTGAACAACACTTCTCGTCGTCCTGCACCCAAGGTATAGGCAACATTAATCATCTCATTGGGAATAAATTTAACCGCATCAGCCACCATGATGGCGTTGTAGAGCACCACACCCAAAAAGATAATCAGAACCTTTGATTCTTCCCCCAGCCCAACCCAAATCACAATCAGCGGGACAAATCCCGTTACGGGCATGTAGCGCACGGTACCCACCAGTGGCGAAAATAAATTTTCCATGCTGGTGAACGTGCCCATTGCAATGCCCATCGGCACCCCAACGACAGCCGCTAAAACAAAGCCTCCCATAACCCGACTACAGCTAATCAGGGTATCGGCGGTCAAATCTCCTGCTTTGAACATTTCCAATCCTGCATTGAGGACTGCTGTGGGCGTGGGTAAAAATAGG
This sequence comes from Acaryochloridaceae cyanobacterium OTE_25_metabat_464, assembly GCA_031362245.1. GTDB lineage: Bacteria > Cyanobacteriota > Cyanobacteriia > Thermosynechococcales > Thermosynechococcaceae > JAAURS01. The sequence continues at coordinate 5,838 of JANLSD010000047.1, forward strand.
GGTGGTGCCAGTTCTGCATAGCTCGCAATGCTCCAGACGATTAAGGGGACGATCAAGGCTAACGCAATGATCAAGGCAGATAGCCACCGAGGGAATTCTTGACGAATACTCCAAAAGACTGATGGCTTGAGATAGTGATGGTGTTTAGATGCCTCGGGTAGGTCTGGGCTGCTGAAAGTGGATTGAACCATAGGAAAATTTTCTCGATTGCGTGACAGATCGCTTACTTTTGCGTATCAGCATGGTTTAAAGCGTATTTTTCTTTCTGCATCAGAGATAGCAAAACCAAACGACTCAAACATCATCTGTCATTATAAATCTCTTGATGTTCGACTTAGTGTTGTAGAAAATTCTTAAAATCCTTATGAGTCAAAGATTTTCATGAAACCATAGTTTCGACAAGGCGGACTTTTGGCGCGTAGTTATCGCCCTATCAGCAAAAACCCCAATAGCTAGCTCTTTCAAAGTGATTTTGCACCAATAGTCCGTTCTTCCACACCCAAAATATATGACGGCTCCAGCCCATATTTCTCATAAGTGCTCAAAAAACAGCATTCAAAAACTGTTAGAATGTATTTCTAGCATACCTTTCAGCCATTTTTTTAATGCTTGCCTTCAAAACACCCTGTCTCAAGGAAGTATACGGATTCGGCAAGGTAGAAAAAAGAAAAGTAGTTGCAGATTTCAGTGGTGGAGAGATTAGAGCTGTTGCTTTATAAAAAGACCTGAAACCCTTTCACAACCTATCTTTTCTTATACCTTCTTCCCTGGCTCTCCAAGTTATGCAGCTTCCAAATAAAAGTTCCATAACCCAGTTGCTGTAAGCATTAGGCGGTCATC
>JANLSD010000074.1:0-11095 GCA_031362245.1 Acaryochloridaceae cyanobacterium OTE_25_metabat_464
TTTGAAGGTTTGCCTGAGCAACCGCCAGATTTGCCTAAGACCCACCGAATGATCCTCAAATTCAGGACTGCTTTACTGTAATAATCGCATTTTTATCCTTCATTGTTGCGATAACCGATCAGGCTAGAAGGGCGATCGCCCTCACCATTCCCTAGTATTTATGACATGATCAAAGATAGGACTGCTTAAACCTGGCAAAAGCCTTGGCATAAAACATGGCAACGACAAAAATTAGAAAGACGCCTGGTATCTGTGATGGCGCAGCCTGTATTGGTCGCACCCAAATCCCTGTGTGGCAACTGATCGCCTTGCGCGCTCAGGGATGCTCTGACCAAAATTTACTGAGTGACTACCCACAGCTTACGAGAGATGACCTCAAAGCTGTTTCGACCTATTACAAACAAAATACTGAAGAAATCGATGAGGCGATCGCCGCCGAGCGCTAGCCCCTGTCAAAAAATCCCTATGTTGCCTATCACCGCCAGAATTAGTATTCCCCTCAGTGAAATCAGCCTCAGTGCCATTCGTGCTCAAGGGGCCGGGGGGCAAAACGTAAACAAAGTCGCCACTGCTATCCATTTACGCTTCGATATTAATGCTTCTTGCCTATCGCCGCTATATAAGGAGCGGCTGCTGAATTTGGGCGATCGCCGCATTACAAAAGAAGGCATCGTCATCATCAAGGCCCAGCAGCATCGCACCCAAGACCAAAATAGAGAAGATGCCCTCAATCGGCTTCAATTACTTATTAAAAGTGTTCTCATCACACCTGCTAAACGTAAACCCACCAAACCTTCTCGCAGTGCCAAACACAAACGGATGGATAGTAAAACCAAACGAGGACAACTCAAAGCCCTGAGAGCCAATGTCACCGATTAGGCTGGCGGTTTAAACCCCTCACCCCCAGCCCCTCTCCCAGCGGGAGAGGGGAGCCGGAGTTCCCCTTCTCCCACTGGGAGAAGGGGTTAGGGGATGAGGGGAGTGTAAGGCGGGCTGCTTTCAAATTTATGGATCTTATTTAATCCACGATCCTAAGTCGCAAAGCGATAGTTTTTGGCAGATAGCAATTGCCAGCCTTGCTCTGCGCCCAAATCTAGAACCTGTTGATGGTAGTCCACCAGGCTAGGACGATGCCCAACGCTAATGTAAGTCATATCTAGACTTTGCAACAGCTCATACAGTCGCCGTTCGTTGGTTACATCTAGGGCGCTGGTGGCTTCGTCTAGGATGACGTATTTGGGCTGGCTCAGCAGAATCCGCGCAAAGGCCAGGCGTTGCTGTTCGCCTTGCGAGAGGGTTGCGGCCCAGTCTTTTTCGGCATTGAGACCTCCCATGCGATCGCCCAAGTCTTCCAAGTTCACTATCGTCAGCGCTTCCTGGATCTCTTGGTCGGTAATGTTCTCGCGCAGGTTGGGATAAATGAGCTGTTCGCGCAGGGTGCCCAACAGCATATAGGGCGTTTGGGGTAAGAACAAAACATCGTGATAGTCTGGGCCTTCCACGGTGCCGGAACCATTGCGCCAGAGACCGGCGATCGCCCTCAGCAAAGAACTTTTTCCGCATCCACTCGTCCCCACTACCAGCAGAGACTCGGATGATCCTAATTCAAAGGATAGATTTCGGAAAAGTGTCTGCTCTGAATTGGGGGTGCGGAGTGTAAGGTCACTAATTTTGAAATGAGTAGAAAGATGATTGGCAATGCCGCCATCTCTGCTGCCACCTGAAGCGGGCTTTTCAAAACGCTCAAAGAGCACGCCCAAACGCTCAATACTAGCAGCGAAGGAAGAAATATCTTGGATTCGATTTGTAATGAGCGAAAGTGCTCCAAACACCATTGAAAATGCAAAAATACTTTGACCAATTGTGCCAAAATCAACCTTTTTTGCAAAATATAGAGGTGCGACAATGAAATATGGAATGAGCCGAGAAAAATAATTATATGCTCGCTGAAAAATACCCAGTAAAGCAGCCCAGATGATTAGGAAATTAGCATTTTGGATAGCCTTCCCTAAACGACTTTCAACTTGATTATTTTCCAGTCCTTCTCCGTGATAGAACGCTATAGATTCTGCATTGTCGCGGACATGAACCATGCTATAGCGAAAGTTTCCTTCGAGCTTAAGTTGTTTAAAGTTAAGCTCGATCAACTTAGTCCCAATGATGACCGCAAAAGCAGTTCCGACTATAACATAGCCCAATAGACCAAGCGTTAAGTTGCGAGAAATACTGAGAAGAATTCCCGTAAAAGCAATTAGATCGAGTACAGAAGATAAAACATCTAAGATGAGATCCAAAACAATAACCGTGAACGATTTGACATCTTCTGTAATCCGTTGATCAGGGTTATCGATATTTGTGTTGGCTGCGTTTGAGTCCAGCTCATAGTAAGTTCTGTCTTTGAAGTAACCACCCAAGAATTTATTGGTAAGCCACTCTCTCCAAAAAAGTGCTAATTTACCTCGAACATAGACATAGCTGACTAAAATCGGTATTGCAACAATTAAGACAATGCCATATACCGTTATAAACTCCCAAAATATTTTAGGATTACTTTTGTTTAGCGCATTGTCGATGAACCTAAATACGTAACTAATAAGAACATTTAGACTGCTTACGATAAAAGACAAGAAAAGCAGGAATCCTAAAATTAGCCATTGCCTTTCTTTGCCCTTGAGTTTTTGGCGATAGGCAAAGAAGATTCCGCTACTAATTATCAAAAGTATCAAAAATACATAGGTTGCAGGAAAGCGCAGTAGATTCTGAAAAATCTCTGTGGAAGTTTTACCAAGATCAGATAAAAACTGTAGATAAATGATCTCCTGAACCAACCCCGCAAAAAACTTAGGGTTAAACTGAAATCCAATTAAGGACAAGCCCACCACAAAGAAAAAGGTGAAGGCCACCACAAAAACAAGCTGGGTAGCGATCAAAAAGAAAAATTTCCACGAACTGTTGGCTTCCGGTGGATAGAAGTACGGCTGAGCCACTTCTACAAATCGCGCCCAGAGCTTGCGGTCAAACCGAAACTTAAGGGGGGCGGCGGACGTATCTACTGCACTCATGGCACCTCAAACAAACACGAATATTTCACAGTGTAAAGGAGCGCAGACGCTGACTCAGCTTTTTAAGTTGCCAATCTCATCGCCCCGATGACTCAAATCCATTGCCAAGAGGAGGATTAACGCTATTCTGGGCATCCTGTGGTCGATTAAACAGTTGCGTCAAAACCTGTCGATACAGGGCTTTACCTGGATCATTGAGATGAACGCCATCCGCTGTAAAGGCTCGTTTTAGGCTGTGGTTTTGGAAAAGAGACTCTAACCCCTTTGTCACCATGCCCACCCGCTCCACTGCGGCAACGTGCCGGAGGAGCAGATTAATTTGATCCACTCTGACAAGCGTCCCCGCAATCCCTGGTTTTTTGCTGGCGGCAAGGGTGGAATAAAATGCCGGAATGACGACAATCCGATCTGGGCCTAGGGTACGGGTAAGGGCGATCGCTGTTCTCATATTGCTGACAAAGGTGTCATCTTTAATGCTGTACCATGCATCATTGGTACCCACCGCCATCACCACCTGCTGGCACTGAATATTTGCGGCCCGTACAATTTTCAACTGCGTCAGCAACGAAGCCGAACTGAGACCACCTTGTCCAAAGTTAGCAATCCCACTGCCTAAGCTATGGCCCAAACCCGCTGAAATAGAATCTCCAAACAGACAGCCTTGATAGGTTTGATTCGATTTTGCTTGTGCTTGGGCCTTAATTCTATCGATCCACCAAGGGGCTGCACTGAGGCGATCGGGGTGCGGAAACTTCTTTGCAGATCGGGCTTGGACTGGCGTGCTGGAGATCAGAGTAGTCTGTCCTAAGACAAACGCCCACAGAACCATGAATCCGCAAATTTTATTGGCCCCTTGTATCATCAAAGATTTCTCCAATACCATGTCTTCGATTCTACGCCTGTTACTTTCGCCCTTCCGCTCAACCCTCAAAATATAAGATCATTGCTCAGAGGCTTCCCTATCAGTATGGCTAAACCTTATTGCCCTGCAACGGATCCTGGGCACGACGAGCGCCTGCCCCCTTAAGCAGCCTTCCAAAAATGATGTGCTGAAGGCTATCAATGTAGGTGAAAATCACCGGAACCACAATCAGCGTCAGTAACGTGGAGGTCATGAGTCCACCGATAACTGCGATCGCCATCGGACTCCGTTGCTCAGACCCTGCGCCAATCCCCAACGCAATGGGAAGCATCCCCGTAATCATGGCGATCGTCGTCATCAAAATGGGACGCAGACGGGCAACACCGGATTCTAGGATGGCAGGATACAAGGGTTTGCCTTCTTTTTGATTCAGCAGGGCATAGTCCACCAGCAAAATTGAGTTTTTGGTCACAAGACCCATCAGCAGCACAATCCCAATCAGGGCAAATAACCCGAGTTCTTTTTGGGTTATGAGCAGCCCCATAAAAGCACCGCCCAAAGAGAAAGGCAGCGCCGCCATAATTGTGATGGGGTGTAAAAAGTCTTCAAACAGCAGCACCAGCACCGCATAAATCAACAATGCGGCAGCGCCTAAGGCTAAGCCCACGCTGGAAAACAGCTCTCCCATAATTTTGGCATTGCCAAATTTTTCTTCGATGACAGAAGCAGGTAAGTTTTTGAAGACGGGTAATTCGTGAATGGCCTTGTTAACATTCCCTAAAGACGCACCCTGAAGGTTGGCTTCGATCGCCACTTTACGGGAGCGGTTAAAGCGATCAATCTGAGAAGGCCCTCCCGCAAATTGAATATCCGCCACGTTTTGGAGTGGAACAAGTACACCATCTGCATTTTTGACCTGAAGATTGCGAATGGTGTCGATATTGCTGCGATACTGGGGCGCAAGCTGTACCCGAATCGGGATTTGACGATCAATCAAGTCAAATTTAGGCAGGGATGACTCATTATCGCCGAGGGTGGCAAGGCTTGCTGTGCGGGCAATATCAGACACATTCACGCCTTGATCTGCCGCTCGTTTGGGATCGGGCCGAATCACAATTTCCGGTTTTACCAGGCTGGCGGTGGAGGCAATTTCCACCAGACCAGGAATGCCACTCATTTGTTTCTCTAGGGCTTGGGCGGTCTGGGTGAGGGCCGCTGGGTCTTCACTTTTCAAAACGATGGAGAGTTCCTTAGAGCCACTAATTCCCCCAGTATCAAAACTTAGACGGGTACCCGGAATCTCTGGAAATCTGCTGCGAATTTGAGTTTCAAACTCTTTCTGGGAGATACTGCGATCGCCCCTTGGCTTGAGCTTGACGTACAACGTTGATTGATCCACCTTTTGATCGGTTTGAACCGCTGACACATTCGGATTCGCCAACAGGAGATTAGTCAGGCGTTCTGTAGATTTGTCCGTCGTCTCCATTGTGGTTCCTGGGGGCAGCTCCATTTTGATAATGGACAAACTCACATCCCCATTCTGAAATAGCCCTACGGGAATTAAGGGCACCAGCATGAAGCTCCCTACCAAAAACATGAGCGCTGCACCCAGGCTCAGAATACGGTGACTGAGCGCCCAAGACAAAAAGCGACGGTACTGATAGGACAACCGATCCTGCTTGAGCGCCTCTTGCCCGTGGGGTTTATCTTTGAGGATGTAGGCTGCCATGAGCGGAGTGATGGTACGGGCCACCAGCAGCGAAAATAACACCGAAGCCGCCACTGCCACCCCAAAGGGTCTAAAGAATTGCCCCGTCACGCCGCTCATTAACGCCACGGGGCCGAACACCGCTACAAGGCTAAAGGTGGTCGCTACCACCGCCAGACCAATTTCATCGGAAGCATCGATCGCCGCATGGTAAGGCTTTTTACCCATGCCCTGGTGACGCTCAATGTTTTCAATTTCAACGATCGCATCGTCCACCAAAATCCCCACCACCAGGGCCAATGCCAGCAGCGTCATAAAGTTCAGGGTGTAGTCAAACCACTTGAACACAATAAAGGTAGGAATCATCGACAACGGAAGGGCGACAGCGGTAATTAGGGTGGCTCGCCAGTCCCGCAAAAACAGCCAAATGGTCACAATCGCCAGCACCGCGCCCAGCAAAATCGACTCCACCGAAGCCATATAGGATTCGCGAATGTAGTCGGCGCGAAGGCTGTTGACCAACTCAATTTTGATATCAGAGGAAAGTGTCTTTTTAAATTCCGTTACGGCTGTACGCACGGCTTCTTCAACCCCCACCACCACTGCTCCCGTGCTGCGGGTAATGGAAAACACAACGGCAGGCTTATTGTTAATTCTCGCAATACTGCGGACATCTCCAGCCCCATCGGTTACGTCTCCCAAACTAGACAACGGCACAAACCCTGCCCCATCAGGAAGGGTGATTTGGTAGTTCTTTAGGTCTTCTAAACGGACGGCGCTGCCCAAGGTACGGATACTTTGCTCTTGCTTGCCGACTTCACCTCGACCGCCAGGGAGATTGACATTAAAACTGTGAATTTGGTCATTAACCGTAGTGGCGGTCAAACCCAAGGATTGCAAGCGCTCTGGGTTCAGGTTAACCCGCACTTCTCGATTCAGACCGCCAATGCGCTCCACTTTCGCGACCCCTGGCACGGCAAGAATCGCACGACTAATCTGCTGATCGACTAAGTTGCTGAGATATTCGGGCGATCGCGTCGTAGAAGAAACGCTATAGGTCGCAATCGGCCCACCGGAAAAGTCCAGCCGCTGCACAATGGGGTCGTTGGCATCCTGGGGTAGGTTTTGCCGAATTTCGGCAACGGCATTGCGCACGTCATTGGTGGCGCGATCGCTGTCAGTACCCAAGCTAAAGGTGACGGCGGTAGTTGAAATGCCGTCATTAATGGTGGAGTTAATCTGGTCGATGTTGCCTAGCCCTGCCACCGAGTCTTCGACTTTTTTGGTGATTTGGGTTTCTAGTTCGGCAGGGTCAGCACCTTTTTGGGTCACGGTGACGAGTACTGTGGGCACGTCAATATTGGGGTTTTCGTCGATGCCTAGAGAGGGGTAGGCAAAGAGTCCACCCAGGGTGAGGATCATGAACAAAACCAGCGTTGGGATTGGGTTGCGAATTGACCAAGCCGAAATATTAAAGGACATCGCGGAACTGCTCCAAACGCTATGACATCGATCGTAAATTCAATATATGGGTGGGGTGGGTTTAATCTTTTAACCCTGCATTCGATCCCCCCTGCCCCCTTAAAAAGAGGGGAATCCACTCATAGTCAAACTTTTTAGGGGGATTAGAGATATTAGAGGTGTAAGTATCATTTGATTGACCTGCGTGTACACAGCAGGCTTAAAAGGGGGGGAACTAATCTCTTCTCCCCCCTTTTTAAGGGGGGGTGGGGGGGATCAGAGGTATCGGACATCATTCCGTTGACTTGTACATACTCCGTAAACCCACCCCTACGGCACTACATTGACCCGATCGCCATCTTTCACAAAACCTGCCCCCGCTACAACCACGCGATCGCCCGCCTTCAACCCCGACTTAACCGCCATGTGCCCCTTGGAAGAATCCCCTACTTCAAGGGGTTGAGCCTTAACGGTGTTGTCGGCTCCCAGAATGTAGACCATCATTTGTCCATTGGCTTGGGGTACTACGGCCTCGCTGGGAATGGCTAGGGCACTGGATGTGCCAAAGGCGATCGCCGCTTGCAAAAACATCCCGGGCTTAAGGGCAGCGTTAGGCGGCAAGTCAATCTTGACGACAGCCTGACGAGTTTTGCCATCCACCACAGGGTCAATCTCTCGTACAGTGCCTTCTAGAGAAAGACGACGATCAGAAGCAGAGGTAACGGTAGCAGATGCACCCGTCCTGACTTTGGACAGAAGCGTCTGCGGCACCTTGGCCTGAAGTTCCACCGACGCATTCTGAATGAGGGAAAACAACGGCGTTGTTCCGGTCAAGTCGCCTACACGGGCATTCTTTTTGACAATCACGCCACTAGCGGGAGCTATCACCAGTGACGCTTGAGAAAGCTGCGTTTCTTGCTCCTGCTGACGGGCGATCGCATTTTGGACATTTGCTTCGGCTTGCTTCACCCCAGCACGGGCATTGTTTACGCCTGCATTGGCTTGAGCGACCTGGGCGATCGCATTACTGACTCCAGCATTGGCATTGCTAATATCAGACTCAGAAACGTTGATACCTGCCCTAGCTGTTGCGGCAGCCGTCTTGCGAGACTCTAGTTCTTGGATACTAATGGCCCCCTGCTTTGCCAACGTAACATAGCGCCGCCGATTACTTTCGGCTTCGTTCAAAGTAGCCTGCTGCTGGGTCAACTTTGCCTGTTGCTGAGACACAGCACTCCCAGAAGAAGCAAGCTGGGCTTGGGCACCCAAGACTTGAGCTTTAGTCGAATTGAGCTGGGCTTGGGCGGCAATCAATTGCGCTTGAGCAGACTCGACCTGAGCCTTGGCTTGGTTGAGCTGGTTTTGCTGCACCGAGTTATCTAAAACCGCAATCACCTCTCCCTTCTGGACAGATTGCCCTTCCTGTACAGAAATGGACTTAATCTGCACCCCCGCTGTCTTAGGGATGATCGAGACCCAGTTCCGTGCCTCAACCGTTCCTTGAACCGTGAAGGCTTGAGCCATCGGCATCAATTGGGCCGTCGCAATACTGACGCTTTGCTGAGAGCCTTTAGAAATCTTTTCTTGAGGAGATGCCCCTGGAGCTTTTTTATCTGAACGAGCCACAAGGGTCATCCCACCCATGGTCATGGCGACACCCACGCCAATCCCCACCAAAATACCAAGGCCCCCTGGCATTCTCCGCAACGAGGACGGGGAAGGGGTCTTTTCCTCTGGGGATTGAGGCTGAACAGAAGACTGCGCGTCTGGAGTTGGTTCTAAAAACATGGTTCTAAGGCCAAAACATTTAAGTCTGAAAAAGCTGACGCACCGCTCAAGGCGCTTGACGGATGAACCCGTCTCCAAGTTTCGACCGTTTGGACATGAAATAATGGCCAAGTGGATATTCTAATAATTACGGAGACAGTTGACTGGCAATCATCGCGCAGAGAAGTGTAGCTTGGGCTTTAAACCAGTCCATATCCTGCTTTCCATAGATTCGCTGCATGAGTAAGCCATCGATGAAAACGAGTATGAACTCCAGAACGGCTTCATTCTGGGTCTGAAGGTAATCCGACAAAGCCTGTCGCGTCTTACCACAGAGCTGCTCTAAAATCTCGGGACATTCCAGAAGCGTGCGATGGGTGTGTTGATAAAAATCCATCCAGAGCAACTGCTGCTTGGTAAAGTAATCCAGATGCTCAAGAACAAAGTCCATAACCGCTTCCATTCGCGCCAGCGTTGAGGGCGGCATGGGTGCTTGGGACAGAAAATTACTAATATCCTGCTCTGTCAACTCCTCGATCAGTTGAATAAAAAGACTCTCTTTGCTAGGGAAATAGTGATATAGCGTCCCCGTCGATACCCCTAGGGCTTCTGCCAGATGGCGCATCGTGAGGGAACCATAGCCTTTCTCCGCAAACAAATCCAGACTCTGCCTCAATAAGTCGCGGCGATACTGAATATGATCAACAACTTTTGGCATGCTTTTGTAACGACTTCTCTTTATTTATATCTAACATTTGTTATAAAAACAAGTCTTAACAATTTTATGCTTGTGGCTCGACTGATTGTTTGTATTTCGTCCGAAGTCAATCGTCTAGGGCCTAGGGGTGGTTTGAGTGGGAGTGACTGCGTGGGTTTTGAGCAGATCCAAGGCATACATTGCCATTGGTCCCCCTATTAGCACTGCCATTGCCAAGGCGACCCACTGCCACACCTGTTTTTTAGAGCGACCTTTGGTGGGAAACTCACAGCTCAAACAAATCTCTGCATGTTCGCTATTCAGCGTTCCGCACTCTTTACAGGGAACTAAAGCCATAATTTAAACCTAAAATACTTCAATTTTGCCTCCTAGCCCAAAATCTCCAAGCCGCCACACAGATATAAACATCAGAGAGATGTCTCATCATTAGTGCAGAAATTACTAAACTGAATTGAAAAGACAGCAAAGTCATACGTTCAGCGTGAAAACGTAAATCCCTATAAATCTCTTGCTTTCGTTCAAACTGAAGGGCTAACTTCAATTCTCTCTAAAGACTGATTTAGCATTTATCGTCTCTCGTTTATAGTTTGATTTTTACACTTATCTGTAGGGACGGAGATGTCAGCTATTTTTTTTGGGTCAATCGGTACGATCGCCGACACATCTGAAATTCAGAGGCAAGCCTTTAACCAAGCCTTCGCGCTTCACAGTCTTGACTGGAATTGGTCTAGAGAGGAGTATAGGACGTTTCTAGAAAAAAGCGGCGGTGCCCAGCGGATTCAAGACTATGCAAGATCGATGGGGCAATCGGTTGATGCAAAAGCTATCCATCGCTCAAAGTCTGAAATTTTTCAAGAGTCTTTGCGTCGCAATAAATTAGAGCCTCGCCTTGGTGTCACAAAAGTCATTGAGGAGGCGAAGCAAAACGGACATAAGCTTGCGTGGGTAACAACCACCTCCAAACAAAATGTTGAGTCTATTATGGAGGCTTTACAGGGAGACATTAATGCAAGTGTTTTTGATTTAGTCGTTAGCTCATCTGATGTCAATCATTCTAAGCCTGCTCAAGATGCCTATGATTTTGCGTTGAAAGCGTTGGCACAAACGCCAAATAGTTGTGTGGCAGTTGAAAACAATTTAGACGGGCTGAAAGCTGCAAAGGCAGCGGGATTAGCCTGTGTTGCTTTTCCAGATGAGAACACAGCAGATCATCATTTTGAAAGCGCAAATTTACTCGTAAATCATTTAGATTTTGAGCAGTTGCAAGAGTCTCTCCAGGACAAGCTATAGGAATTTATCATGGCGATCGCGCTTCAAAACCTCGCGCCATTTGGCGTTGAGATAAAAGGGATGAATGTTAGTGAGGTGGAAGACGACGTTATTTTTAACCTCAAGCATTTACTAGCACATCATGGCGTTGTTATCCTACGTCACCAGTGGCTAAGTGATGCTGAATTTGTCAGCTTTCTCAAGCGGTTAGGAACTCTTATGTTTACGGCAGGTGAAAATCCCGTTCC
>JANLSD010000120.1:0-7160 GCA_031362245.1 Acaryochloridaceae cyanobacterium OTE_25_metabat_464
AGCACTTAAAGAAACTGGGATTGCTAAGACACAACTGGGCGAGATGCTCGGAAAAGACGAGAAGGAGATCCGAAGAATTCTAGACCCGCATCACGGGACAAAGTTGCCCACCATTGAGCAAGCATTAAACGCATTAGGAAAATGGCCAGAGCTTTACCTACACTAGCTGCTTGTGAGGACGGTGAAAGCGATCGCTACAAAAGCAAGCTGAGGCCCAATTTTGGGTGGCGTTGTGTGAGGAATGAAAGAGGGGCGATCGCAATTTCCGTCAATATTTAAGACTTACTTACTCAGCATTAGATCAAAGCAGCCAATCGAATCTAAGACTTGATTGAAAAGTGTTCAATGTCTAGAATCATTGAAGACAAGTCCTAGAGTTGCATAGGCAATTCAATGACGATGAAGGGGCACCAAAACAGTACATCAGACATCGTAGTCTTCTCCATTAGTAGAGCGTCTGAATGCTCGGAATGCCGAGCTGAGTTATGGAAGGGAGATTTTCTCAAAAAAGAAGGCGAAAAAGCGCTGTGCCTTTCATGTGCCGATTTGGATCGATTGGTGTATCTTGGTCGAGGAGACGCGACCCTGACGCGGCGGGCCAGCAAATATTCATCGCTGCGAGCGGTAGTGGTTCAATTCAGCAAAGCACGTCAGCGCTATGAGCGTCAGGGGATATTGGTTGAGGAATCAGCCCTTCATCAAGCCGAGCATGAGTGTCTAGCGGATGCAGAGGTTCGCGCCCTTCGTCAGGAGCGAGATGCGCTTCGTAGGGAGCGACTGGACGTTGAGTATGTTGATAAATTTGCCCAACAGGTGCTAGCCCAGTATCCGTTTTGTCCAGTCGAAGAAGCGACGGCGATCGCCGAGCACGCCTGTCAAAAATACTCTGGTCGAGTGGGTCGAAGTGCTGCCGCCAAAGCATTCGACCCCGAAGTGATCGCCCTAGCGGTCGTGGCGCATGTGCGTCATCGGCATACGAACTATGACGAGATTCTGATGTCAGGTTGGGAGCGGCATGAAGCAAGAGCCGCAGTCGCCTTAACGATAGAAGTAGTCCTTCATCAATGGCTGGGGTCAAACAATTTATAATGAAGCCACTTCAATACAGTCCAAACGCTAGAGATTCGAGCGGCAGATGGGGAGCCGAACACCCCTTCAGAAATCCCTTGAAAATATGGGAATCCTTGCCATGAGCCAAGCAAAAAAGTTAAAACAACAAGAACTTTGGACGGAAGCCAAAAAGAAGTGCCGTATGACCCAAGAAGAGATCGAAAAGGCTCAAGCTTTGGGACTCAATCCGAAAAAGCTGCTGGCCAATCATACCTCTTGTAAGCAAGAGCGATGGAAAGCACCTGTGGGCGAATGGATTCAAGACATTTACGAAAAACGCTTTGGGTCACAGAAAACCCAGCGTAAAAAACCGTCCGATGTGGAGCCACTGAAATGAAAACAGTCATTCATCGAGAGGACTGCGAACACCACGACCGCCCCGATTGAGAACATGAGTATAAATCATCGTAGTTTTAACATCCTTATGACCGAGCAGTTCCTGCACCGTGCGGATATCGTAGCCATTTTGCAAAAGATGGGTTGCAAAGCTATGACGAAAGGTGTGGCAACTGACCCGCTTTTGAATATTGGCATTGCGAACAGCTTGCTTCAGGGCTTTTTGTAGGCCGCTTTCGTGCAAATGATGACGCTGGGTAACTGTGCTACGTGGGTCGCAGGAAAGGCGGTCTGAGGGAAAAACATATTGCCAAGACCAGGCACGATTGGCGTTTGGATATTTACGCTCTAAGGCAAAGGGTAGGTATACAGAACCGTAGCCCTTTTCCAGGTCTTGCCGATGCATTGATTTAACGAGTAGCAAATGCTCCTGGAGGCGTTCTAGGAGTTTGGCGGGCAGCATGGTGACGCGGCTATCCATACCTTTGGTGTCTCGAAGCACAATCTGTCGCTGAGCAAAATCTAGGTCTTTGACACGCAACTGTAACGCTTCATGCAAGCGCAATCCGCATCCATACAACAATTGAATCAGAATTTGATGTACCCCTGATAGATTGCCAATGACACTGATTGCCTCCTCTTTTGTTAAAACGGTGGGCAAATAGTGGCTACGCTTCGCTCTAACCGCATCAAACGTTAGCGGGGATTCAAGCTTTAAGACATGGCGATACAAAAATAGTAGTGCGCAGAGCGCTTGATTTTGGGTTGAGGCTGCTACTTTTTCGTTAACGGCAAGATGACTCAGAAATGCCTCAATTTCAATGCTGCCCATTTCTTTGGGGTGTCGTTTGTTATGAAACAATATGTATCGCCTCATCCAGGCGAGATAGGATTCTTCGGTGCGGTAAGAGTAATGCTTGAGCCGAAGTGTGTCTCTTGCTTGCTCTAGCAGCTTTTTGGGTCGAGGTTCGACGGGATCTATCAGTTTTTTAGGTCGAAGTTGAATGGTTGGATGCATAAAACGCAGATCTGAATCATCAACCAGGATGGTACAAAAATAGGACGATGAGAAGAACCGGAAAAGTACTGAATAATTTTTGTTAAGAAATCTGTTTCAGGGTGAATATACGGATAGATTCGGTCTAACCCCCTCAGGGGGGTGTTATGCTGAATTATTCTGTCTAATCCCCATCCGTGCGCTGAAAGGCTTATTCTAGCGATGAAGGTGCAGGATGTTATGCCGACTCGTTCTGTCTATGTACCCTGACAATAGGGTTATGGGGAAGGATTCGGGCTAAGATCCAAAAAAATGCTGAAAAGCTTGGTTTAGTGCAGGCAGCCCAGAGTTAGGCAGAAAGAGTCAGTCTAAACAATAGTTATGCTGCACTCAGTTTCTCGTTTTTTCGTAAGTCTTTTATAGGTTTTATCTAGAATGTCGGACATAGAATTTTCAATGTTATTCACTCCGCCGCTCGTGATCACGGCTGATGGTGACTGGGAGAAGGAAGTTTTTTACAAAGAACCTCCTTTTTCTCATAAATTAAAGAGAGAACGGCGATCTGAAAATGCCAGAGATGAAAAAAGAAGTCAAGAGTTTCAAACAAAAGAATGGATTGCTTATACTTTTAAATTGCCTGAAGCTGCACTTAGCATAGCTTGTAAATATATCGCCGAGGAAATATTAAACAATGAAAATTTTTCTTCGGCAACAAAACTGGAAAAAGCTTCAAAAATACTTATAGAAAATTCTAATAATAATTCTACTGTTATTTCATTATTGAAGACCGATGTTGAGAAGCTTGCAAAAAATATTCAGGAGATTGTAAGGCAGGAAAAGTATTGAGTGTTTTACCTTTTCTCTGCTGTTGTGTGAGTCGAAGTATTAGTCAATCAAAATAGGATAAATAAAAATGGGACTATTTGATGTAGCAGAACAATTTGTAGGACAGATTACCGAACCTGTAGAAGGGTTTTTAGGTGATATAGGTGAACAAATAGGTATTCCATTTCAACCTAATGATATTATTCAAAAGATTATTAATAATGGTGGAATTCTACCTCCAGGAACTATTCCAATACTTCCTATACCGCCTTTGCCCACAATATCTCTGCCAAATCCAATGGACTTTATTAAAGAGTTATGTGAAGCAGTTGCAAAGATTTTTAGTGATGTATTTCGTCCTTTGTTAGACAAGCTAGATGTAGTTATTAGTAAAGGTGTTGAGAAGCTTCAAAATGCCGCAGTTTTTGTCATAGATAAATTTGAAGATGTTGCGACTAAGATTATTGGTTCTGCAAGTACAGCTATCGAAAAACTTGTTGCAAACACGATCTCAAAAATTCAGGATTTATTAGACAAGGCTTTTAATAAAATACAAAGTCTTTTAGGAGAAGCTAATGGTTTTATTGAAGCTAGAATTAATCAGATTGGTTCTATTATTGCATCTAGCTTAGATACAGTTGCTAAAACTGCAGATAAGTTTACTCCAGGCAAAATAATGCAGGATTTAGTCTCTCCTGCACTAGAGAAACTTAGTAAGCTGGAACAACAGCTATTTAGTGATATAAATGAAGTTTTAGACAAAATTTTTGACAAAATAGATCAAAAAGCTGAAGAATTTAAAAAACATGAAAAACTTTTGACAATTACTTTTGCATCTCCGCTAGTGAAGGATGTCCTCAAAGAGTTAAATATGAAAGTTCAGGATGTAGTTCTTTCTGATATGAACTACTATAATTTTCTGAAAACTTACTCAATTAGAAATATAGAAAGAGACGGTACGGTTACAATATATGAAAGGTTGCAGGCTTATATAGAAATCCAAGAAAATGCTGCTATTATGAAGTTTCTAAAAGTTGTATCCTCTCAAGCTGATGACTTTTTTGCTCGTGAGTTTATGACTTATGGGCTTCTATATTTAGAAACAAAAAAGTTTATCTAGTTCTAAAAGATTCTCCAAATCAGAATTTTTAGTGTCTGAATTAACAGTCACAATAATTGCTTTACGATAGTTTTATAACTTCTAAAGGTGTGAGCAATGAGATGTCATAAAGTTAGTTTGCTTGTAATCTCTCAAATCATTATAATTGGAAATTCAGGGTGCACTTCGATTTTTCCTCCTGATTTATCTAATGTAAGGGTTTGTGATTCTCTAGATACAAGTGGAAGCTGTCCAATTGATAAAACCAGCTTTGAAAATAAAAAACAGAAATTTTTCGTTACTGCTGATATAAAGAATGTTCCAAATGATACATCTATCAAAATTGATTGGAAATATTTGCCTTCTACAGGATCTCTTGCTGGCAAAGAAGTTCCACTTACTAAAAGTACTATTCAAACAAAAAAATCTGCTAAATTTGTAGTTACTTCAATAGATAGTCCTTCAAGTGGATGGCAGTTAGGCACATATAGGGTTCAACTATCTTCCTCTAAAGTGAACGACTCCAAACCTTACATCAAAGAATTTTCAGTTACTCCCTAAATGTAGTAGATATTGCACAGCCATCCAAGTCCTTCCAATGCATAACAAGCGCTTGCACACGGAACGGCGGTGCGATTCGTTTCCAGTCGAATACATAAACTGGACAGAGAAAAAGGTCTTATAAACCTGCTCTGAACTCTCAACTGATGTAGGTGCAAGACCTACCCTCCAAACTCAGGAGTGACTCAAGACCTACCCACAGTGACCAGACTCGGAATTCTGGAGGCTGAAGCTGGGAATAGGACGCAATCAGAGAAGGCGTGTAACCTTCACACTGGCGTTAAAGGAGTCCCCAAGATGAAACAGAGCCTAGAAAAGTGTCTTACCGTGGAGCAGGGTTACACAAAATTAATCCCCTGACTTAGTTAGAGCAGCGACCCGCTACATTGACGCCGTGATAGTAGCAAGAGTAAGGGTTTCTAACAGGCAAAATGGCTCCATCTAAAGGGATAAGCAATCAGATGAGGGAACGAATAAAAACAGGCAACAGGTCTGAGGGTAGTCGAACCCTAAGTAGGCTTGACGAGAAGCGGAAACCCCTAGCCTGGGTAGGATGTCCAGTAATTTGGACAAGGCATTCAGAAAACACAAAGCAGCGAAGACCCTAGTTAGACGCATGGCAAATATCAACCATAGCGAACTTTGGAAAAACCTCCCCTGGAAGAAATTTCAGCAGGATTTATTCCGGCTCCAACGTCGTGTGTTCAAAGCAATTCAGGCTGGCGACCAGCGCAAAGCTCGAAACCTCCAGAAACTGATTCTGAAATCCCAATCGACAAAATACTTAGCGATTCGCCAAGTAACTCAACTCAACGCTGGCAAGCGAACAGCGGGAGTCGATGGGAAATCTTCCCTCAACTTCAAAGAACGCTTGGAAATGAAGGAACTGCTAGATCAAGACACAAACCAATGGAAACCCCAAAAGCTCAGAGAAATCCCCATCCCTAAAAAAGACGGGACAACTCGAATGCTAAAAATTCCAACTATCGCCGATAGAATCTGGCAATGTCTGGTCAAGTATGCCCTTGAACCAGCCCACGAAGCAACATTCCATCCACGAAGCTACGGATTTAGAACAGGCCGCTCGACCCACGATGCACAAAAAAGCCTGTTCGACCACCTAAATAGCAAAGCAAATGGAAAAGATAAGCGAGTCTTAGAACTAGATATCGAAAAATGCTTCGATAGGATCGATCACTCAACCATCATGAACGAGATAATTGCCCCCAAGGGAATAAAACTCGGAATATTCCGTAGCCTCAAAGCGGGAGTAAATCCAGAATTTCCAAACCAAGGCACCCCTCAAGGTGGCGTAGTGAGTCCTCTATTAGCGAACATCGCCCTCAATGGGATAGAGGCACTTCATCGAAGTAAAGACACCGACCGCAGACATGCTGACCAATGCGTCAGATATGCAGACGATATGGTGTTTATCCTCAAACCCGAAGACGACGCCCATGAGTTACTGCAACGGATAGAAGAGTACCTTGCCCAAAGAGGAATGAAGGTCAGTCAAAAGAAGACCAAGCTCACCGCTGCGACAGATGGATTTGACTTTCTCGGTTGGCACTTCAAGGTGTTGACCGATGGTCGGTTTAAGTGTGTTCCGTCAGAGGACAATTACAAAGCCTTCAAACAAAATGTCAAAACCATCGTCAACAGCTCGAATTATGGTGCGAAAGAAAAGGCTGGAAAGCTTGAACCTATTGTGAGAGGGTGGAGGCAGTACCACAAATTTTGTGATATGAATGGGGTAAAATTCTCCCTATGGTTTATCCAGAATAGAGCATGGAAAGTTTTTAATAAAGAAGTCAAGTTGGATAAGGATTCAACAACCACTTTGATTGAAAAAGCATTTCCTAGGGTGTCCTACAACGAAAATAAATTCGTTAAAGTCAAAGGAAATAAATCCCCTTATGATGGCGACTTAGTTTATTGGAGCGAAAGGAACTCGAAACTGTATGGTGGAATCACAGCCAAGATTCTCAAGAAACAACGCCATTCCTGTGCAAGATGTGGAATGAAACTTCTCAGTGATGAGAGAGTTCATCTACATCACGTTGATGGGAATCATCAGAACTGGAGGCTAACAAACCTTCAAGTGCTCCATGAATCCTGTCACGATTACATTCACATGAGCAACTAAGGATGTCGGGAGCTGTATGCGGTGAAAGTCGCACGTACAGATCTAATAGAGAGGGGCGGAGGGTAATACCTCCCCTCGACTCTACC
>JANLSD010000137.1:0-3658 GCA_031362245.1 Acaryochloridaceae cyanobacterium OTE_25_metabat_464
GGCACTGACGGTCGGCTCTTCGTTGTTACCGTCGGCTGGGGGTAAGTTAGGTCAGAAGCTGCTTGGGAAGGGAATAGAGTCTGGTTCTAAGGTGCAGGCGTTTGCGGGGAAGGTGCTGTCGGGGGCGTCGGGGGCCGCGCCTAATGCGATTGGGGCTACGCAGGTGGCTCAGACTTATGAGGATTATAAGAACGGGAAAGGGTCAGCTTGGGATGTCGCGAAGTCGGTGCTCTTTACGGCGATGCCGTTTGCGGCGGGTCGCATGGGGGGCAAGAAGCCGCCTGTGGGTGGACATCATGAGCAAACGCCTCATGGAGATGGAGTACCGATTTCAAAGGGGGCAGAGCATAATGCATCTGGTGCAAAGAAGGTGCAGCCAGAGGCTGAGCATCATCCTTCTAGCGTTAAAAA
The DNA here is from genome assembly GCA_031362245.1 of Acaryochloridaceae cyanobacterium OTE_25_metabat_464. Lineage (GTDB taxonomy): Bacteria > Cyanobacteriota > Cyanobacteriia > Thermosynechococcales > Thermosynechococcaceae > JAAURS01. The sequence continues at coordinate 412 of JANLSD010000137.1, forward strand.
GACGCCGACAGACGCGCATTCACAAGCTACAAAACCAGGGCATTCTGAAGCTCAGCCTGCTGGCAATGGCGTAAAACCACAACGCAAGGAAACGCTTAAAGAGACGAAGCTACGACAAGCGTTACCCAAGTCGGCCCAAGTTCCGTTGCAGGTGAATAAAGATCCCCATACTGGGCCTCAAGGAAAGACAGTGGAGGTGCATTATTCCAAGGATAAGCGTGGCCGCGTTACGGATGTGCATATCAAAGCAGGGCCAAAGGCGACCAAGGAGGATATTCAGCTTCATGCGCGGACAGTGAAGTCAATGAAGCGCTATTCAGGGATGTCGTTTCATGCGCAGAAGCTACAGGACAAAATTCATGGGTGGGTAAATAAGAATGGAGTGCCTCCGGTTGGGTCAACGGCGTGGGAGGCGAAGTTAGAGATCCAGAAGCTACCCCATGTGATTGACAATCGTATGGCGAAGTTGGCAAAGGGGAATTTAACGCCTCAGCAGCGTCAGAAGTTGGAGAAGGAGGTCGCACATCTAGAGCATCAGCTAGATGGGTACAAGAAGGACTTCAAGGCGATGGATAAAGACCCTGGTAAAGGGTTCGTCGCGGCGAAGGATGAAACACCTGCACAGAGGACTAAGAGGCTCAAGCTTGAAAAAGAAAAAAGTGAAGCGAAGAAAAAAGGTAATGACAAGGCCGTTGATGCGCGATATGAATTGAACACGTTAAGTCGTGAACAGAGAGAGTTGTCCAAGCTTAGCCGAGAGGAATGGGAACCACTTAAGGATAGAGCGCACGAAAATCAACGTAGAGGTCGGCAGCATGAAGACCAAATACTTGAAAATATTGGGGTGGAGAATAATAATTACACAACAACGAGGAATGGAGGGGAGCGCACAGTCGTAACTCATACGACAAAAGACGGAACAACAACTCGTCCTGACGGAATTTCTGATACACATTGGATTGACGTAAAATCCAAAAGCGGGAAAGATCAAACTGTATACAACACCGAGCAAATAAAAGCAGAGAGAGAGGGGGCAAAGCGTCAAGGTAAAGGGCATGCAGTTATAGTTAGCGGTGATGATTTGTCTGCTGCTCGACCAAGTGGAGGAAAAGGGGGGCTATCTGGAAGCAGCGCAGTGTATCATCAAAATATCAAGACAGGTGAATGGTCGTTCTGGGATCCTAGAGCTAACAAACAAAAGGGCGAATGGACTTCTGTTGAATATGCAGATGTAAAATTTAGTCTTGGAGGGCAATAGTAATGTTATTTGGAAGGAGAGAGTTGTGACTGCACCCGACAGACTTGAATTGAATATATTTTCTTGGCATTCTCCTGTGGATCAAGCACAGCTTTCATCTCTACTACAAGCCTTTGACAGCAACATTGACCTGGCTCCAACTCATTATTCGTCGGGCGATTCAGAGGATCCGAAAGTAACCTATCAACCATACGATCGCCATCAGTTTTTAGCTGATGTTTCCAATTTTGATGAGTATGAGGAATTACCTGTTCTTTACCGAAAGGAGCGGCCAAAGTATGAGGCAGAAGTCTCAAACAATGGTTCGGGACTCAATTCAGTAAGCGTAATGTTCGATGCATGTCTCAAGGTCAAAGATTTGTCTCAGATTTTCGATTGGAGTGATTCTATCTCACTGAGCCTAGATGCAGAATTTGCATGTATTGATCCTTTTTGGGATGACATTGACTATGAGTACATTCATTCTGCCGGAATCGGAGCTAGGGATTTCCAATCTAACGGATTGGTTTCTATCTCTGCTCGTAATTGGTTTGGTTCACATTTAGTACAGCTAATCGGAAGGGAACGCATAAATAACTGCGATGGGTATGTTCAAGATACAGCCTGGGGAGGAGTTAGGCTGGATTTGGTCGAAGAACCCTGGCAGGCTAATGCAGAGACATTGAGCATTGCTCAAAAGAAAATAAGGCGAAATTTGGAGGACTCAGGAGTATTTGGCGATTATAGTAAGGTGCTTAGATTTAAAGCTGGTAAAAACTGGGTTCCGATGCCAAAACCAGTCATGAGCTTGTAAGCGGAATAACACTTAACTCTATTCTCTAATACTTCAAAGCCTCAAAGCCTTTCAAGATAGTTTAAATTTGAGATTAAAAACTTAGATCTCTGAAAATCATTAGAGGTGTTACATAACGCAGTACCAGATTTTTTTGTTTATGTAATCTGAAGATCGAAATGCTGCACTAACTTGATAATTATGGCAACTGATCCAATAGTAGAAAAACTGCATCAATCCATTAAGCTTGCGGAAATGGTGAAGGATATTGACATCTCAGGCTTTGACCTGAAAAAAATAAATTTGTCATACCTAGAGGCTGAAGATTTAGTTGCCATTCATACAGACCTTGAAGATGCAGTGCTGTATAAGGTTAGGCTTCTTGAGGCTGATTTTACTGGAGCAAAATTGGATAGGGCTAGTTTTCAGGAAGCCTGCCTTAACTTTTCGACGTTCAGGGATGCGTCAATGCGTGAAATTTGCTTTGAGAACCTGACGTTTATGATTGGCTATTGCGAAAGCTCAGATCTTGAAGATGCTGACTTATCGGGGGCGTACCTAGAAAATAGTAGTTTTTCTTGGAGCAGACTCAATCGAGTAAACCTTCAGGGAGCCGAAGCTTTTGAAACAGGATTTGACCGTACTGAGATGGTAGGCGCAAATCTACGCAATGGTAAGTTTATTAGCGCTAGCTTTCTTATGGCTGATTTGACAAATGCAGACTTGTCGGGAGGAGATTTTACCCGAGCAATTTTCCGCGAGGCTAACCTTACTGGGGTTAAGTGGGATAATGCGATACTTGATGGTGCACAATTTGATCCTGATGCTGCTCCAATTTTTTAGGCGTATAGAATAAATTTTCTCTACAACAGTCCCAAATCATTAAATCAGGCACCCAGGTTGTTGAGGGTGCGAAGGCGGCGGGGAATTGGTTTGAGAAAAATAAGGGCATTATTTCTGAGGTAACGCATACCGTCTTAGCTCGACTTTATCCATTTCGAGAACTAGAGCAGCTTTGTAGAAGAATGGGGTGAGACAAACGAAGTTCACTCTCACCCCTCAAAATACTGTGTTTACTATAAGTAGTCAGACAAAATTAATTACATAAGATTCTCCAAATTCTCTGAGCACTTTTTCTACATAATCGACCAAACTTTGCCAGCTTTGATAGGCATTGATCTCTATCCATTCGTACTTGATGAATCGCCAAAGAATCT
>JANLSD010000177.1:0-14695 GCA_031362245.1 Acaryochloridaceae cyanobacterium OTE_25_metabat_464
TTTTTCTTGTAACAAGAAAAACATTATGTATACGACATGCTTCATGGGATCTATACTTATACACTCAAAATATCTTATATTATGTGCAAAACACTATACAACATACTGTGGGATCGCCCTTTCGTATACAAATCTTCAAAATCACTCAACATGGCGTAAACCTTCAACTTTTGAACAAATCTATATATAGCAATACTTTCAGCGCTTCGCACCTTAGCGATCGCCCTCCATTTTGCACCCTCCCTAGCAAAAGCTCGCTCTTTGCACTTCGTATATAATTCTTCAGACTTGCTCTAAACAATGCAAACCTTCAACTTTTTGTAAAAGTACGCTATATCAGCACTTCTAGTCTGTCGCTTACCATCCAAAACACCATAATGTATAAGATATTCTCACAAAATCGCTTCTTTGTATTTAATATTCGCATATAAAAATTCTTGCGTTCTTTTCTGTATCATATTTTATTATCGTTGCAAAAATTCTCGTAAAAGTTTTTTCCTCAAAGGCTTTTAGAGTTTTACTATTTTCGTTGTTTGTGCATAAAGCTTCAATTTTGTACTTGAATTGTATTTAATTATCGGCTTTTTTTGTATACATAACAATCGACGCACCACAGTTTACCGATTGCTTCAACTCCCTCCCTACATTAGGAGTTCATCATATATCACGACACCGCTGCACTTCAATTTGCTTAAAAGACCGCTACAGTTCTTGACGTTGCCTATTCCATTGCTGATCGCCTCTACTGGCTTGATCGCAAATATGTTCAACCCTTTTGTCTCCTGGGCTGCGCCTCGCCTTCGTGATGTGGCTATCAGTGGCCTCTACTGGGTACTCGCCACCCTCATTGATGTCTCACTTTGGCTGATTGACACAACCCTTCAATACATGGACAGGGATGCTCATTTGATCGCACTCTCTGCCTTTGCCCAAGCCCATGCCCCATTACCCGAATTTCCAGCAGCTTCCTCCTGCTGCTGTCCCGCTAGCGTTGCCTTGATGGTGCCCTCTCCGATCTTTCCTCCTCCGGTGGTGCAGTGGGTTCCTGCTTCTGAAGTCTTGGCCGTCGATAACGGATGGGTTCCGGTTCTGCGCTGAAGCCCATGTCCTTCAGCCAATTCTTCAGCCCGATGATTCGGTTCGCTGTTGGCTAGCCGCTGCCCTGCCTCTGGTGGTGGCTCCCTTTTTCGCTGACTTGAAGCTGTTCCAGTAAGTCCGGCAAGTCCGGTAATCACGGCAACTGCCAAGACACCTCGTAAAACGACAGCTCAGGAATAGCTCGGTAGATGCCCTTATCCGACCGGCAAGGGAGCACCTCTGGCTTCTTGAAATACGCACAGACCCAATCTAAACGGCACAGATAATTTATTAAGTTGAGGCTAAATTTAGACAAAAATTGACGAATTTAATCTGTTAATTCAGTTTTTTGCCGTAATACAGCCTATTTATACGTTCAAATACTTTCAGGCGATTTTCATAATATGTAGTTAATTCGTCAATGATACAGTCAACGAATTAACTATTAACTGGTGTCGATCAAGTATATTAACCGCCCTTATTAAAACACTAATAAAGAAAGCTATTGACTTAATTAATCAAGTCAAATAGGGTGTATATAGAAATTTTTCTAATCTAATAAAGCTAGATACGGAGAAAAGTATTAGGAGTAAATTCATGTAGCAAAAATCAGGAGGCCAGAGCAGGCAAGAATGTGAATCCAGTTTTATGAGAGCCAGCAGTTGAATCAACTGCTTACAAAAGTATTTTTTAATGCGGCACTAAGACATTAAAAAACAAGGCGCTACCGTATGCGAATGATAGAGGGGGATGCAAAGCATTGATAAATCCACTAAAGAAGATTAGTCGTGATGGGAAGCTATACACCCGTCGCCCTACGATCGAGTCCAAAATTATAGAACTGGCGTCGCTCTCTCACGAGGATCTCGTCATTCGATGTGCAATACGACAAAAAGACGACCCGGCCTATGTTCCAAGCGAGTGCTTACTGTATTTCATCCGTGAGAGCCGAGGAAACAGACCTGACACCTACTTCGAGAAACTCTACAAGCTTCTATCCGAGCGCGTCTTACGTTGTCTTCCTGATAGTTCGAGTTTAAGTGGCAAGACAACATCTCTAACAAAGAGCACTATTCGGGAAAAAGTCTTCGGACATTTCGTAGAGCTGCTTGCAAGCGATCGGAACGATTACTCGGACAAGCTCGATTATTATGAGATTAACTTTGAGGACGCGCTGAAGAAGCTACGTCTCGATGCTCAGAATCAGGCTTGGCGAGACGAGAAACGCTCAACCACCCTTTACGACGAAGAGACCGGCGAGCCGACAGTGGAGGTCGAGAACGCTGCCGGCAGCTTCGATCCTTTCAATACGTCTGAGTTTTCCAGCGACGTTTACCGGTTTGCTCTGAATGAAGCGATTGATACCTTACCACCATTTCAAAAGAGAATCATCGTGATGCTTCAACAAGGCTTTCCCATTGGCCCGAAGGACTCAAACGCAATAACGATTGCTAAGGCGCTCGATAAGGATGAGAAGACAATCCGGACGCACCGCAACAAGGCATTCGCGACTTTGCATGCCGTTCTGAATGGAGATAACTAATTATGATACCTGTTGACCCCCAACCCTCCCGAGAAGATGTTTTGTACACTTTCGCTGTGGGATCTAACTCAGGGCGCGACCTCGAACAATATCTTCGGGATTACCCACAATACGCCGCCGAACTCATAAATCTGTCACATGAGTTGTCGCGTGATGTATGCGAGGACGAGATGCCACTCTCGGATAAGGATTTAGCGCTGATCGACAAAGCTTGGCTACAACATGTTGCAGCAGGCCCCCAAGAAATCGTGGATCCTTTTGCAAGCCTTTCGGTTGCTGAGCAGCGTGAGCTAGCCCAGTGCCTCGATGTGCCGCTCCAGGTAATTATGGCCTTTCGTGAGCATCGGGTTGAACCCACTTCAGTGCCAGCTCCATTTCTAGAGCGCTTGGCATCTGCTTTGAACAGCACAGTCGAAATACTTAAGAATGCCTTTGCGCTGCCACCCAAACTCAACTTGGCACGCAGCTATAAAGCAGATGCCAGACCCGACGATCGCGCACAGGTTAACTTCGAGCAGATCTTGGTTGAAGCCGATGTACCCTCGGACAAGCGGGCGTTATTAATGGCAGATAAAAATTGAGATGGATAGAATCGAGATCGCCCGTCAGATCGCTTCTGACCTTCACGCTCAGGCTGTTGCAAGAGGAGAGGATCCCCTACATCCCTATGCATTTGTAAAGGCCGAGGCGAAGCGCCGGGAAATATACGTTGAGAAGACCGCTCCCGGTGGCACGATGCTGAATGGCGCGAGGGCAACCTTTATTCCCGACGCTGCCCTCATTCTTCACGAAAACGTTGGAACACCTTTCGAGCAGGCTTTCCTGGTCGCACATGAAATCGGTCATGTCGAACTCGGCGATGACCCCAACGCTGAACCTATACTAAACATCGACCCAGCACGGTCTTCTGAACCCTCACCAGTCGGAATCGATCGCGTTGTTGACTACAGTCCAAGGCAGCGGCGCGAGGTTCAAATGGATCTATTCGCCCGCGAATTTCTCTTGCCACGCCATGTGGTGCGCAAACTCCATGTTGAGGAAGGTCTAACCGTTTCCCAAATTGCAGAAAGGTTTGGTGCGCCGTTCGAGGTAGTGGCTCAGCAGCTATTAGATGCCTTGCTCTTACCGCTGATCGCCTTGCAACCGGAAGCAGAAAGGGTTGAGCATTCACTCAACACGCTGCAAGCCAATGCAGCGAATCATCGGGGAAGGGCTTATTTACTTGAAGCGGGGCCTGGAACAGGGAAAACTCAAACCCTTACTGCCCGTGTGGAGGGCCTACTCAGTGATGGCATCGATCCGCGCCGTATTTTGCTGCTGACATTTTCAAACAAAGCGGCAGGGGAGATGGCTAGGCGCATTGCGCAGAAGGACAAGAGTGCAGCGGCGGCGATGTGGATTGGAACATTTCATGCCTTTGGGTTGGATGTGATTCGGCGTTTTTATGTCGACCTGAATCTACCGAAGGATCCTCGTTTGCTAGACCGAAACGATGCGGTTGAACTCCTCGAACAGGAGTTTCCTCATCTCAACCTTTTGCACTATCGTAATCTCTACGATCCGACTCAGATCATTGCTGATATGTTGACAGCGATTTCGCGTGCCAAGGATGAAGTGGTCGATGTCCATAAATATACGGAATTAGCAGCGGCAATGCTTCGGGAAGCAACAACGCCCCAAGAGCAGATGACAGGAGAGAAGGCGGTTGAAGTTGCACAGGTCTACCAGGCATATGAAAAACTGAAGCGGCAGGCAGGCTGCATCGACTTCGGCGATTTAGTGTCGCTACCTGTATTGCTCCTTGAGAGAAATGCTGCAATCCAAAATCATCTTGAGAGCCTGTATGACCATGTGCTTGTCGATGAATATCAGGATGTCAACCGAAGTAGCGTCCGCCTGCTCCAAGCTCTATGCGGCGACGGAGAGAACCTTTGGGTGGTGGGCGATGCAAAACAGTCTATCTATCGGTTTCGGGGAGCATCCTCCTTTAACATGACTCGATTTGGGAAAGAGGATTTCCCTGGCGGTGAGCGCAGTAGGCTCAAACAAAACTATCGCTCGGTGGAAGAGGTGGTGAGTATCTACTCCAGGTTTTCTGTAGATATGGGGGTTGGCGATCGTGACAGCGGATTGGAAGCCCAACGGGGTTCTAGTGGATGTGAGCCTGAACTATGTACGGTCGATCAGGCTCAGCAGCAGACGGTAGCTCTGGCCGATACTATTGAGGCGATGCGCGATCAGGGCAACGACTATCGCGACCAGGTTGTGCTCTGTACTGGTAACGAGAAGCTCTCGAACCTAGCTCAAGATCTTGAGCGCCTGGGGGTGCCAGTCCTTTTCCTCGGCAGCCTCTTCGAACGGCCAGAGGTCAAAGACGCTCTGACTCTCTTGTCGTTACTTACAGACCGACACGCTAAAGGACTAGTCCGAATCGCCTGCTGGGAAGAGTTCGCCATGTCGCTCACCGATGTGGGGGTGGTAATAGACCACCTCCGGTGCAATGAAGTTACATTAGATAGATGGCCAGACGAACTGGTTAACGTACCCGAGTTGTCTGAAATGGGTCGCACTTCTCTCGCCAAGATCGCTAGGACGCTAGACGGCTTCGATGAGTGCTCATCGCCTTGGATGGTTCTAGCCACTGTGCTACTGGAGCGAACCCAGATTGCAGCACAGATTGCAGTTTCGGGCAATATTGTGAATCAGTCGCGTGGCATTGCGCTCTGGCAATTCATGAACTTCATCCGTACCCAACCATCCGGCCAAGGGCTTCCGATCAAGCGGCTATTGGATCGAGTGCGCCGTCTAGTCAGGCTGGGCGACGACCGCGACCTGCGTCAACTACCATTTGCTGCCCAGGGATTAGATGCAGTCAGCCTCATGACCATCCATGGGGCTAAGGGCCTGGAGTTTAACGTGGTACTCTACCTGGATTAAATACAGGAACCCTCCCAAGAACACCTCCAGAACCGCCTTGCCCACCACCGGACGGGATGGTGGAAGGAATTTACGGCACAGCACAAGAAGTCTTTCGCACCGAACAGAAGATTGAGCAGGAGTGTCTGTTTTATGTGGCACTCTCGCGTGCCCGCGATCGCCTGTTTCTCTACGCACCTACTCAAAAATCTAACGGCCATCAGTGGGGGTTATCACCCTTTTTGGATCGTCTGGGGCAGGGACTCAATCGGCGGCACGTCACGCCAGATCGAGTCCTGCCAGAGGTGCCAGAAGACAGGAATATCGAACTTGTGATTGAGGGCGGTCTACGGTTCAGCGCATCGCAAATCGGCCTATATGAATCCTGCCCACGCCGATTTTTCTACACCCATGTGCTGCAACTTGGCGGTCGTCGGGGGGAGACTACTTTCATGCAAATGCATGAGGCCGTGCGGACAGTCACCCAGGCACTAATCGCTGAGGGTACGACAACCGATGACGACATCGATATCGAAAAGCGGATTTGGGAGGCAATGATTCCCTACGAACTGGCCGACCATGGCTCTATTGAGGAATTGAAGACCTTCGCGATGGAAATGATCCAATACTTTGTTGCGATGCGAGCAGGATATACGCCGGAATCGCCGACCACGCTCAGGCTTGCTTTTGGCAATGATGAGATTACTGTCAAGGCGGACGATGTTCTAGTGGGTCAGGATGGGAAACTGACGCTCAGACGTGTTCGGACTGGACATATGCGCTCGAAAGAGAATAAGGACGTCGGAACTGCCGCCTTCGTACTTGCCGCCCAACAGAATTTCCCTGATGCCCTCGTAGACTCCCTTTCTCTGTCCGATCAAAAGGTGGATAGCGTCTCCCTATCTAAGGCCGAGCTTCAGACAAGGCAAAAAAAGCTGGGGGACTTCCTCAATCACATCCGACTTGGGCACTTCCCGACTAATTCTTCGACACGCACCTGCCCAGGCTGTCCAGCTTTCTTTATTTGCGGCCCGACACCGGCAGGGGCGCTGCAAAAAAAATTTTAGAGACAATTTACCGGTTTGGTCTGGCTGCTCCGATTAATACTTTAGAGCCACACACCTTTAGGCTCGAAGGAAAAATAATCGTATGAAAGAGCAACTTAATTGTGACGACCAGGGCGAAGCCGTCCATGAGAACCGTGCCTATCGCATCCAGTTCGCGCTGGATAACCTGAACTTCCGATCCATCGAGGTGGCTGATCCCATCCCGCTGGGTCGCCAAATTCTTGCTGCCGATGGAGTTGATGCACGGGGTGAGCACAGCCTGTTCGCAATCCTTCCCTCAGGTGACTTCGAGGATATCCGCCTTGATGAACCATTTGACCTGCGCGGACGCGGTGTTGAGCAATTTGTGGCTTTCCGCACCGACCGTGATTTTAAGCTAACCCTCGATGACCGCCAGATCACTTGGGGCAAGCCAGCAATCAAGGGTTCCGATCTCTACCAACTTGCCAATGTCAGCAATGAACAGGCGGTGTTCCTTGAGATCCAAGGTGGCACAGACAAGCTGATTGAACCGGAGGAGATAATCGACCTGAACGCTCCAGGCATCGAGCGCTTTATCACTGCGCTTCGTCCAACACATGAAGTCGAAATTATCGTCAACGCCCGACCCAAATTAGTGTCAGGCCCCAATGTGACGTTTGAGCAAATCGTTGAGCTAGCCTTCCCTGGTTCGCACACCCCCAACTCTGTCTTCTCTATCACTTACCGCAAGGCTGCTTCTGCCCCGTCAGAGGGTGAGCTGGGTGCTGGCGGTGTCATTAAAATCAAAACAGGAACCATCTTCAATGTCACACAAACCGATAAATCATAGTCCGGATCTCAAGCGATTGCGTGATGAGGGCTATTTCGTCCAGATCCAGGGTGGGCTTCTTCTCGTACACGAAATTCCATACGTTAATGCCCAGCGACAGGTGCGAACCGGAACGCTCATCTCCAACCTGAACATGGCTGGAGATGTAACCTGTATGCCCGATACGCATGTCGTCTACTTCAATGGCGAGTATCCATACAATGCCGATGGTACTCAGATTCACCAGATTGTGAATCAAAGTAGCGACATAGACCTTGGCAACGGAGTGATGGCGAAGCACTCCTTCTCAAGTAAGCCAGCCAGTGGCTACACAGACTACCACCATAAAATGACCACCTACGCTTCCATCCTCTCTGGGCCAGCGGCGGTTCTAAAGCCAGGTGTAAGCCCAAGGACTTTCCGAGTGCCTGATGAAGGGGAGGACAACGTCTTCAACTACATTGAGACAGCTTCTGACCGGGCTGGCATTGGTGCTCTCAGTCAGCTTCTGGCTACAGAAACAGTGGGAATTATCGGGCTGGGCGGGACTGGATCCTATGTGCTCGATTTGATCGCCAAGACTCCTGCAAGGGAGATCCGCTTGTTCGATCCTGATTTGTTCCTTCAGCACAATGCTTTCCGAGCGCCTGGGGCACCGTCAATAGACGAGCTGCGGGAAGCACCACGGAAGGTCGATTATCTGGTGGGCATCTACTCGAAGATGCACCGCAGGATCGTCCCTCATGCCGTGGCGATCGCATCTGACAATCTTCACCTACTGGAAGGACTCAGCTTCGTTTTTATCTGCATCGATGGCGGGGCGGCGAAGCAACAAATCGTACAAAAGCTTGAGGCTCTGGGCGTATCTTTCATCGATGTCGGCATGGGCCTGGAATTGGTCGATGAGTCGCTGGGTGGCATTTTGCGGGTCACGGCAAGTACTCCAGACAAACGCGAACACGTTCACCAGGGTCGGATTTCCTTCGATGTTGGAGGCGTAGATGACGTTTACACCTCTAACATTCAGGTTGCCGATCTGAATGCGCTGAATGCATGTCTGGCCGTAGGCAAGTGGAAGAAAATTCGAGGATTTTACCGAGATCTGGAACGGGAACATCACTCCACGTACACGACGGATGGCAACATGCTGCTCAATAATGAACTCGTATGATGCATCATAAACGTCTCGAACATCGGTTTGTCGAGCACCTTCCAGAACGTCTGGAGGCGGGTGTGCTCTACATCTCTATGGAGTACGCAACAGCAGCCCACTGCTGCTGTTGTGGGTGTGGCAAAGAGGTGGTCACACCCTTTACTCCAACGGATTGGAGCATGACGTTTGACGGAGAAACGGTCTCCTTGTCTCCGTCGATCGGCAACTGGAATTTTGCTTGTCGCTCTCACTATTTCATTCGACGTGGGCGGATCCTTGAAGCGACGTCTTGGACAGATCAGCAGGTTGAGGCCAATCGCCGTAAGGATAGAGCTGCCAAAGAAAACTACTATGGCACGCCTGAATTGACCAACGTCGTCAAACCTACTCTAGAACAACCGCACCAAGCAAAAACCTCTAAGTTATCATTTATCGAGCTTTGTTTTGGCGCAGCTAGAAGATTATGGAGGGAGCTGCGTAACCAATCTAAAAATTAAATCGACCAGATTTTGGATGTAACAGGATGCAGTCAACATTTTCATGTCACTCTCTAGATTCATGTCGATTAGGAGATAGACCTGCCACTGTTTTTTGGTTACATTTGTATGCAATTAGCAGAAAAATCAACAAAAGAAAAAACAATTTATTTTACCATTGATACTATCAGATTCAATTATCAAACACATAAGTTAAGCAATGTAAAACCAAAGTAACTTTCAAAAAAATATCTTACTACACAGCCACTGATTAATTATAATTAGCTTTTATTCTAATGAATCTAAAAAATTTTCAATTTCTTTAATTTCATTAATTTTATCGTCCCTTTCGAATCTTTGATAATAACCAAATGCTCGTTCTACATATTCTTTCGCTTTTACTTTATTTTTACGTTTGCATTCTAGTTTTGCATAACTCAAATTACAATGAGCTTGTCTACGCTCATATTCATTGAAATCAGCTATCTCTATCGCTTGATGGAGATAAGCTTCTGCTTGGCTTAAGTTACCATCAATTGCATTATCTATTTCAATATCAGCAAGATGATTTGCTGCAAGAGCAATACCTCTTTGCCAATCATTTTGTTCTGATAAATCTAAAACTTCTAGATAGAGTTTTTTAGCCTCTTTAGAATTTTCTTTTTTATAATACTGAGCTAAATCTCGAAGATAATTTATCTTGCATCTTATAAATAGTTTAAATTTATTTTTATCAATATTAGATTCATTGATAGTTTGAATAATATTTCTCTGTTCCTCCAGTTTTTCAAACGCTTTTTTATGTGAACCATTTCTCAGCAATATTTTTACATAATGATGTAAGACATTAAGTTCATTTAACTTGGTTTCGAAATCATCTTTCACCCATTCATCCTTTAATATATTTATAGCCTCATCTAAACGGCTTAGCGCTTTTTTTTGCTTTTCATCACCACCGATCATATACAAAGTCCATGCAGATCTAGAAAGACATTTAGTATATTCGATCCATTCACTTCTATCTTTTGATTGTGATAATATCCAGTCAAGCCATTTTAGCCTATCATTATAGTAGCCACACATATCAGCAAAATGATTGACGTTATTCCATATTCCTATGATTTTTTTATATCCTTCATTTTTGTCAGTCAACAAATAAATAAGAATAGATTTTATATTTGACCACTGTTCATTAATTCGACCATATTTATCTTTCCAATTACCCCAGTCAATACCACCATTTTCTGTTGTCATACGAAAATAATATTCGTATGCTCTCATGAAAATTGATTGCACTCTATCGTAATATTTATCGTCTTCAATTTCTTTAAGAATAAAGTCCTTGACACCTGATTTCATGAAATATTTTCTCTCATTCGTATACACCAATCCTAAATCCACCCATTTGGAAACTAAGCGTTCAACTGATGATGAATGAGAAACTCCAGAGATTTCAAGATGGGAATTATACTCTATCGAATCAAACAAGGCGATTGAGATCAATATACAAAATGTTGACTTTTCAATATAAGGATTAAGAACTATTCCTAAATAACAGGCAAGTTGATCACTATCAACATCACATTTATCATTTGGGGGGTGTTCTTTATTTTCAATAGCCCAATTTGTAACAATAACATTTGCCAACGGATTCGTAATAGATATCTGCTCTATATTACTTTCTTTTTGATTTATCAACTTATTAGATATATCATTTGCATCATTTTTGGGCATATCCTCTAATTTAAATTGATAGCCCAATAAATTAGTCTCTTGAGTCGTAACAATAACTTTTGTTGAGATAGGAAGACTAACAAGAAAATTTGAAATCTTAGTTCTTTCATTCAAGTTTATGTTATGAAAATTGTCAATTATCAATAATGTTTTTTGCCTTTCGAGAGCTGTATAAATTTTTTCTTCGTACCTCGTTTGATCTGCTATTATTGAATTATCTCTCAATTCTATAGAAATCATCTCAGAGAAATCGTTCATGGATTCATTTTCACTTAGATTATTCTTGCTATCATCCTCTCTTTGAGTACTCTTACTATCATGCGTATATTTTTTCTTAAACTCAATATATATAATTGACTCATAAGCTAATAAATGATCTTCACTTCGTTCAATCTCTTTAGATATTTTTGTGACTAGATACGTTTTACCTACTCCTGAACTCCCGAAAATAACAATTATATATGGACGACTTTTATCTATCCTAACTAAATCAATTATTTTTTCTATTTCTGTTTCTCTTCCGACAAATTCTTCTTTGAGAGAATACTTTAGTTTTGATAAAGTATTATATTTATGAGGAACAATATTTTCATCTACATCTTGAAAGTCAACAATAAAATTATCACTAAAAGGTTCAGCTAATTTATTGAACAGAGATTCTATAGTTGATTTTCTGACGCCAGTAGTTCTCTCCAATATAAATTTGAGTGTCTCATCTCTCATCTTAAAATTTATATCATCTTTCTTTAAAAATTCACTCAAGCTGGAATAGATATATGAATTATTACTTTCTTTATAAATATTCCGTGATCCTCTCTCTGCACTAAACTTGCGTTTAATGGCACTCCTTATTCTTTCTAGTGCATGGTCTGTCAGGCAATACAGTTTGTAAGATTTATTATTGCTCATAGTTATCATACCTATTTTATCAATATATAATTTTTAGATAATAAAATCTAATTTTTAAAACATCGGAATACAAAAGATTTAACTACATCTAGTCTCATTGATAAACATCATTTATTTTCATCAATTAATCAAACACTTAACCAATGCTTCATTTTCCACCATTTATAATCATCGAACAAATAGTAATAAAGGTCAAATTTCACCTTTATTACTATTTAGATTTATGCGAGCTTTTTTTGGGTCTCATTCAGTAGCAAATCAACAGCATCAACGAGAGAAGGTAATAAGAAGTCTGGTTCATAACTGGAAAGAAACTTTGGACTCCGCATTCCAGTACAAAACGCTATCGTTGGGATCTCATTTTTTTTCCCAGCCAACACATCCAATTCTGTATCACCTCCCATATAACTCCGTCGTATCTTCAGCGGATCGCGATCAAAACGAGCGAAACTAAGCAAATCACATTTGAATTGAAGTCTATTAGACCTAGTCTTTAACTTAGGGTGGTCTCCCCCATAGATTGGTAAGTCTAAGTAACCATTATTCAATATTTCTCTGACTTGCTTTGTAAATCGACCAGTTACCATTACAACCTCTATGTCTGCACTAAGTAATCTATGGATAGCAGCGATAGTGCCTGGAAGAGGCTGATCTAAGGTGAGCAATTTTGGATCATTAGCGAACTTATCAACTGCTCCATAATATTCAGTCCTATATTTAAGTGGAACCCCAGAGCGAGTAGCGATCACATTTCTTTTTCCCTGGCGCATAACAAGAGAAAACTCAAGGAAACTAAGTTGACGAACATCGACTACATGCCCTTTGGCATAAGCAGTCTCTGTAACTGTCTTTAAAGCGCATAAATAAACAGCATAAAAGCGCTTCATGTTATCTACTAATGTGCCGTCCACATCCAGATAGAGGATGGGGCTTAACGATGCGAGCAACAATGGTTCCATTTTCACCTCTTGGTTATAAGCAATTTTTCCCTGAAAAACTCATTTCAGCTTCCGGAGTAAATCCCTGCAAAAGCAATTTCAGCATAACATTTCTAATTTAAATTTTTTCCGGTTTCCGGTAATTTGGATAAATCCAGATCTCTGAAAGCCTGTATTTCTTTCTCCATAGGGCTTAAAGCACATTAAATATTTTTCAATGACTTGAATTCTTGGTTGTAGCCAGACTATGTCTCGGCAGAAGATCGATTTCATGCCACAGTCACATGAATACCCATCCAGTTAGATGCTCTTTAGCTTTTACGCAGAACAGTTCATGAAAGCAGATTTAACGTCCCCGCTGACCGATAACCATCCTGACACCCCCTACCTCATCCAACCGCTGGATGTCATTCACACCATGATCGACCTACGGGCACAAGTCGCTGAACTTGAACTCCAAATTCAAACCTTACAGCCAACCTTTGGCGCTGCCTGTCTCGCACTCAATACCGATAAGATTTCCCTCGAACGAGCCATTATCTCGCGCAGACTTACCCCTGGGAAATGGGCTTATTCCGATGATGTCGTGGTGCAAGAAGACCTATTCAAGTCGCTCAAAAAGCAGTTTCAACAAACCCATGAACCGATCGCAGGCCGAGAGGTGGCTTGGAGCATCAAACTCATATTGCCCCCGGTCTAGCTTTGGTGCGATCGCATCTCTTTGAACAACAGTCCGCACTGTTCGCAGCACTCATCGTCGGCCCACAGCGCAGGAGTCCGAAATCCGGTGTTACAAACCGGACACTGGGATAATAGATTCAGATGATGATGGGCACACTCTTGTGTTTCGGCCTGTTGCCACTGGGCCTGATGAAACGGTTGTTCGGTATAGCAGTCGGCGCAGAGTCTTATTTTAAGTTCTAACGGCTGTGGCGGAAGCATTTCCGTCAACTGTTGCGGCTTAATGTCTACTAATTTCGAGAGGGCAATCAGTTGCAATGAGGTAGGATTCCGTCGCCGAGATGGGGATTCCCAGGCTATGACCCATTCCACTCGGATTCCGAGATGGTCTGCTAAGGATTTATGGCTCAAATCGTTCGCTCGTCGAAACCGTCCCAGAAAATGCCCCAGGCTTTCGCCACGATACGCTTCGACTCGGAACACCCAGCTTTGGGATGACATTAGTGATACTCCGATACCGCTTGGCTTAACAGTTTTAAGTCAATCTGAGATTGACCAGATTGCAAGGCCCGTCGTGCCGCATTTCGCAGAATTTCATCCAGCAATCCCAAGTAGCCACGCGTCGATGTTCCTAAGATTTTTTGCATCGGCGCACTGGTGAGGTTGGACGGTTGCGGCAAACGCAATACGTACGCTTCCCAAACTGCGGTTGTCACTTCTAGCGCTTGGCTATCCATCCGGTGGAAGCGATGACACGCCATAAAGCGGTTATGCACTTGCTCATCGCGACGCACCACCGCATCGAGCCGATCTGTCCCGACTAACACGACGGAAATACCGAGCAGGTCAAATATATCGCGCACTTCTGAGAAGGTTTTCGGGCGCAGTCGATGCGACTCATCCAGAATAATCATTTCGACTTGGCATATTTTCAGCAAATGATAAACCCGATCCCGCAATTCGGAGATCGGGCCTCTGGTGACACGATATTGCAGATACTCCAAGATCCCAACAAACAGTTCTCGCGGCCCTGCTTCGGTTGGCGCGTGTAGGTACAGCACGGGAACAATCGGGGCATCGCCGCTCGATTGCTGACGCAAATGCTTATGGCGATATGCATTACAAGCCACTGTTTTGCCTGTCCGCGAGTCGCCAATCACACGACAGGCCTGCCGACAATGCCTTTTGTCATCGAGCCAAGCATAAAACTCCTGCACGGCTTCAAGTTCCACAATGCTGTGATGCTTCAATCGTTCAAGATGTTTCTGCGTCTGAGGATTGAGGGTAAGATTCCGAGCAGGAGGAACAATGATTTCTAGTTCTGCGTTGTCGTGCGTCACAACGAGTTTGCCTCGCGTCTCAGGTGTTCGTAGTCTTCATAGACTCGCACATAAGGGACTGGCTTTTTGGA
>JANLSD010000207.1:0-6159 GCA_031362245.1 Acaryochloridaceae cyanobacterium OTE_25_metabat_464
CACTTATCGAGCAGTTTACACTGTGAAATTTAAAGGGGTTGTGTATGCGCTCCATGCTTTTCAGAAAAAATCGAAGAAAGGTATCTCTACACCCAAAGAAGAAATAGATCTGGTCAAAAAACGCCTGAAAGCCGCAGAAGAGCACTATAGAGAAAATTATGACAGGGGGCAACCATGAAAACGATACAAGAAAAAATCTATGCGGGTGAAACCGTTGAAACAGGGAGTGGTAACGTTTTTGCCGATCTTGGTCTTCCCAACCCTGAAGAACGTCTTGCTAAATCTCAGCTTGTGCAACGAATCTCTGAAATTATCAAAGAACGAAAACTAACTCAGGCAAAAGCTGGCGAGATTCTTGGCATCGATCAGGCGAAAGTCTCAAAGCTGGTTCGAGGGCGACTCTCTGAATTCTCAACCTCAACCCTGATGGAATACTTGACCCGTCTCGATCAGGACGTTGAGATTGTGGTCAGGCCAAAGCCCAGCTCAAAAGAAGCGGCCTCTTTACTCGTAACTATTCCAGATGCTTGAGTGTAGCCCCACCCAAAAGCCAACATAGCGCCACCACCCACACAATTTCTTGAGCGTGCGCTGGGCGATCGCCCAGCCCCATCCAAGACAAGAGCCGCATGTGCCTGTGATTAATCGACAAAACGTTCTCCCTCTCCCTCATCTAGAATCGTGCCGACGACATCCCAATTATGATTTTGGGTAAGCTAAGGCTTATGATTTAACGCCAGAAGTCCCTCCTTTGCTCCAGCAATGTCATCCCCTTGGACTACTGAAAAAGTTTTAGCCCTCTCGCCCGATGCCAGCTCTAGCAAAAGTGGGCAACAGCTCGCCAATGCAAACAAATGGGGCGTCCTAGGCCACAACGCGATCGCCCTTTGGGGAGAATGCCAAGGCAGCGGCAAGCTCCCCTATCGCACCCAGATTGACTTAACCGAACCCGCCTTTCGCTGTAGCTGTCCCAGTCGAAAGTTCCCCTGTAAGCATGGGTTAGGACTGTTTTTGATTTTTGCAGGTCAATCAGATGCGTTAACACAGGGCAACCCGCCGGATTGGGTGCAGGAGTGGTTAGACAAGCGATCGCAGACCTCCCAGAAAAAACAAGAAGCCAAAGCCGACAAACCCGTCGATCCTGTTGCCCAAGCCAAGCGTATTGCTCAGCGGGAAGCCAAGGTCACAGCAGGGTTGGCAGACCTGGACTTATTTTTGCGCGATGTCGTGCGTCAGGGACTCGCCACGGTTCAAAGTCAGCCCTATAGCTATTGGGATCGCGCAGCGGCAAGATTAGTAGATGGGCAAGCGCCTGTATTAGCCAAGCGAATTCGGGCAATGGCGAGTATTCCCCATTCGGGGCAGGGGTGGGCGGATCGGCTACTGACGGAATTGGGGAAGCTGCATTTACTGGTGCAAGGGTATCAGCGGCGGGATACATTGCCAGAACAGGTGCAGGCAGAACTGCGATCGCAAATTGGCTGGCCCCTCAAGCAAGATGAGCTGTTGAGTTTGGCGGAGCAGGCGGATTCAGCGGTGGAGGTGTGTAGCGATCGCTGGCAGGTCTTAGGCCGACGCGTGACAGAAGAAGATGATTTGCAGGTGCAGCGGGTCTGGCTTCAGGGGCAAGCGTCTGGGCGATCGGCGCTGTTGCTGAATTTTGCCCATCGTAGTCAGGTATTAGAGAGTTTGGCGGTGCCTGGAACCCTCTGGAATGGAACGCTGGTCTTTTATCCAGCGCTTTATCCCCTCCGTGCCGCAATCAAACATCGGGAAGCAAGCGATAGGACTTGGATGCAACCCACGGCTGAGTATGCTTCGATTGGGGAGGCGATCGCCCACTACGGCGCAGCAATGGCTCAAAACCCCTGGCTGGATATCTTCCCGATGCTGCTAACAGAGATCATCCCCTACTGGGAAGGCAAGACGTGTTGTTTGGCGGATGGGGCAGGAGCGCGGCTATCGCTAGATCCTGGATTTAAGCAGGAGTGGACGCTAATGGCGCTAAGTGGTGGGCATCCGGTACAGATTTTTGGGGAATGGAATGGTAGTACGCTGATGCCCCTTAGTCTTGGAGTTCTGGGGCGTTGGATTCCGATGGAGGCGCTGCCATGAGCCAGTCTTGGGAAACTTTAGTGGCGGTGGCGCTCCTGGGAACCGATCGCCAGAAAGCACTTCCGGCGATCGCGGAGAAAAGTGTCAAAACCCTGTTGGTTCAAGTTGATGCAAGTGATGCTGAACACTGGTTGCTGAGTGCGGCTGGAACCCTAGCGGCCTACCAACAGGCGGGACAAAATGCTGAGAAACGAACGGAGCGGCTGATTGAATCCGCTGAGGCTGAGGCTCCAACGCTGGAAGAGCCTGCTTTCCTGCCATTTTTGCGGATGATTTTTACTCAAGATTTTCAGCCTGCGTTGCCAGAGTTTTTATCGCTGTTGCACCAGAGCGGACAATGCATTCCACCAGAGTATTTGCCCCAGCTTTTGGATTGGGGACATTTTCATCCTGAAGTGCGATCGCATCTCCGCCCCGTCATCGGTTCGCGTGGTGAGTGGTTGGCACGTCTCAATCCAAAATGGCGTTACGCCCAAGCAACGCCCCAGTCCAGCAATCCAGAAGAATGGAAAGAGCTTTGGGAAACCAGCGATCGCACGGTGCGGATAAATCTGCTGCGGGAATGGCGATCGCAAAATCCTGAGGCAGCACGGGAGCTGGTCGCAACTACTTGGAAACAGGATTCGGCAAAGGATAGAGCCGCGTTTTTAGAGTGTTTTGCTGTGGGGCTGACCTTGGCGGATGAAGGATTTTTGGAAAAGGGATTGGGCGATCGCAGTAAGGACGTCAAGACAAAGGTGATTGAAATCCTCTCACAATTGCCTGAATCGCGTCTAAGCCAACAAATTGGGATGCGATTGAAAGCGCTTGTGAGCCTCAACGAAGTGAAGGGAAAACAAAAGCTTGAAATTCAACTGCCAGATCTCGACGATCCGCAATGGCAAGAGTATGGTTTAGACGCAAGTCGATTGAAGCAGAATATGCAAGGCAACCGAGGCGCATTACTATTGCAGCTTGTTCGCTTAGCCCCTCTTTCTCTGTGGACAGATTTTGGGTCTCCCCAAACACTTTTGGAGCTTGTTTCTAAGAATGAATGGAAAGAAGAATTAACGCAAGGATGGCTTTTTGCTGCTCAACACCAGCAAAACTTGGACTGGTCAGTCGCGTTACTAGATTGGGCAATCGCAACACTACTCAATCCTTTAGGTCGTTGGATGCAGCCATTGAACCCCTTTCGTCAGTTATTTTCTGATTTACCTCAAGCTATTCAAAATCAATGGATCACAAACCTCTTGAAGCCAGAATTTTGGAAGGGAGATCTCGTAGAAATTCTGATCTCTAACACGTATGTTTTGCCCTTATCGCTTAGCCATACTGTACTTGCAACGGCTCAACAGTACTTAATCGACAGTTCAGAGCAAGGACAAATTCGAGCGGTTGCGAAGAAACTTCAATACCTGTCCAATATTTTGCATCCTGATGTTGTATCTAAGTCATCAGCCGGATCGTTTCAGACGGTATATCACGCTTTGCAAACCGATGATTTTAGTCGCCTCTGGCAGTTTCTAGTGTTGCTGCAACAGATGCGGCAGGTAATTTTGCAAGATGTAGAACCGCAAAACTAAACCTTTCCCCTAGGCTGAAGCAAGTGGAATCATCAGATTGGGCGATTCAACGTACTAAAATGAAAGCTAGGCTAACCAAGGAAAACACAATGAACTATGAAGACAGAATTACGATCGAGCCTGGTAAGCGTGGTGGCAAACCCTGTATTCGAGGCATGAGAATTACAGTCTATGACGTTTTGGAATATCTTGCCTCGGGTATGTCTCACTCAGAGATTTTAGAGGATTTCCCTTACTTAACTGAAGAAGATATTCGTGCATGCCTTAGTTATGCAGCCGATCGAGAAAAAATGTTGATGGTTGTAAAGGCATGAAGTTGCTCTTCGATCACAACTTACCTCCAGCGTTAGTCAGTCGGCTCCAAGACCTTTATGATGGCTCAAATCACGTCTATCGATTAAATTTGGATCGGGTTGCAGATACTGACGTTTGGGAGTATGCAAAACGAGAAGGGTTTTTGATTGTCACCAAGGATGCAGATTTTAGCGATATTTGTTTGCTGAGAGGCTTTCCAATACTGTTCGGATAAGTTCAAAGTTATTGCACTAGCCCCCCTAACCCCCCAATCCTGGCTACGGTGTACACACAAGTCAATGTGACAACGTCAAACACCTTTGATCCCCCCCAACCCCCCTTAAAAAGGGGGGAGTAGAGAAGGAATATGAGTTGATCCCCCCTTTTTAAGGGGGCTATCCATTACACACAAGTCGCTACAACCTATGCCATGCATATTTTCTGGAATTCGACTGCGCCTAAACCCATCACGGGTTTTCGGGCTATTTCGCGCCCAGTCAGCGAGCGGAATCGCGGTTTTTTCGCTTTTCGCGCACAGATGGGTTGAACCAGGCAATGAGTTAGATGGCTTGTGGGGACTGGAAATGGTGCAACCCATTTCTAGAACCTTTTTCCACCAAGGCTTACAGCGAGATCTGTGTAATGGATAGTTTAAGGGGGGCAGGGGGGATCGAATGCAGGGTTTTAATGTTTTTCAGACTTGTGTGTACACCGTAGCCAATTCTGGGGGAAATGTCCCGAGACTTTGGATTTCTCCCCCCAGAATTGGGGGGCTGGGGGGGGCTGAGTGCAAGGTATATGGGCTATCCGAACAGTATTGGGGTCACTCTGGCTGCACCTGTTTGTCTGGTTCCTGAAAGCGGTGTTCCATTTCTGCATCTCGTTCACGACGATAGGTTTCGATATCGGCAAGCATTTCATCAAAATGAGGGTCATCCTTAAATCGACCTGCCATTTTTAACCAGGGATTTTCTGGCTGGGGCACTGCAACATCTATGGATACAATTTCGGCTTGGGAGAGGTTTTCGGTTAATAGTTTTTGCAGGGCTGCTAGGGCTGAGGTGCGATCGCTCCCTGTGGCTCGATACTCTGGCAAACCCAAGACGGTTGCACTGATTTTGCCTTCTGTTTCGGGCTTAATCAAGACATCGAAGGCATGGGTTGAAGTGTTGGGTGAGGACAGGGCTGTCATGGGTGCTCTGTGAGTTGGTGACGTGCCACGATCTTAGCGCATGGGGCTTTTGGCTACAAAGCGCAATCACCTAGTTTTGCGTCAGGGAATGAGGGGCGATCGCATTTTTCTATGGCTGCTGGGGTTTAGCGATCGCAGTCCTTTGATTGGGCGATCGTTCCTGTCCATTAAATACTCTAGTAAGCTAAGAATATCGATATTTCCAGGCTTTCGGTTAGATGTCAGTTCCGCCAAAAATAGATTCACTAATTGAACGACTCAACCAAGAACTCGGTCAGAGCGAGCAGTTAGCTATCAATGGGATTAATTTGGTTAAATTGATTCTGTCTCGCTTTCCTGATAACGCTAGGATGATTGAATTATTTGCTGTGCTAACGAATGTCCTTTTGTTTGTGGAGATAACCAGAAGACGGATCCAGTTTACAGTTGATACGATTTCATCTCCTAATCTGAGTTCGGAAGTTATTCAAGAGGCTGGAGAGGATTTGTCGGAGATGCTAGGTCGGGTGTTAGAGAATAAAATGTTGACAAGCAGAACCGTTGCCATTTTGGAGGACTTACAATGACTTCGCCATCGCTGACGCCGGAACAGGAGGCAAAATTAACCGAAGCACTGGAAGCGGCTAGGCTATTAGAGCAGCAATCAAAGGCCATGAGTGAACGGGCTACTGAAATCGCAGACAAGTATTATGAACGTAGACATGACGCGGCGGTCTTAGCACAACAGAATTTAGAAAGTTCCTGAAACCTAGACTGGAGGCGATCGCAGTCCTTTGATCGAGCGATCGCAGAAAGGTCATGTTCACCCATTCAAAGGGCGATCGCAGTCTCTGTAAGGTTGCTGGGATTTTGGCGATCGCAGTGCTTTGATTGGGCGATCGCTTTGATTGGCTTAGCGATGGTGGGGCGATCGCGTTTGCTATGACTCAGTGAGCGATTTGCTGAGGTTATCCGACCATATGCCAGAATTAGAAATATAGGTGGATTGAGTCC
>JANLSD010000281.1:0-15005 GCA_031362245.1 Acaryochloridaceae cyanobacterium OTE_25_metabat_464
AACTTAAATGCTGGTGACACCTGGAAATTCAAGGCGCTGATTTTGCAGAAGGAAGCAGCCCAGGTTATGAAGCCTGAAATTTTCACAAAGCCTTGATGACTTGCTAAGCATCTGGATAAGACTTAAATAGACACATCAGAAACCTCTTGAACAAAGGATTCTGAGAAAATGACTTAGGTTTGTGGTACCACCATCCCGATGGTTCGAGTCCCGTCGTTCGCCCTTTTATTTTGAAACCTATTCTTCTTGTAAGAACTGGTTGTAGCTCTTGATTAAGCTATCAACAGCCAAGTTGTACAGTTCTTTGCCATGTTCTGGCGTAGCAAGTGAAGGGTCCGAACCCATGCGACCGTCAGGATAGTGACGGCGGAAATCGGTTGCGCCATAAATGGCATGACCTTTCGCAACGTCAGGATTGAGTGCTGCTGTCTTAATCGCTTCAGGATAGACAAACTGCGTCACCGCTACTTCGCTAGGGGTGGCGTGGGAGCCTTCCTTGTCGCCATACAATTCCTTTGCCTTACGATACACCTCAGAACACATATACCAATTGGCAACAGTGCACTGAACGTGTTCACATTCTGGCACCTGCAAATCCGCCAGGGTGGCATAGACCTCAGAAAACGCGGCTTTGAGAGTAGCCACGTTCCCGCCATGACCGTTGATAAAAAAGAACTTACGGAATCCAGCGCGGGATAGGCTCACAACATAATCTCGAATCACCAGAATCATTGTGCTGGGGCGAAGGCTCATGCTGCCAGGAAACGCCGTGTGGTGGAGTGCCATCCCAACGTTGATGGTGGGTCCTACCAATGCCTGGGTTACTTCGCCGACTCCCTTGGCAATGACCTCCGCACAGATGGCATCGGTACCAATTAAACCTGTGGGTCCATGTTGCTCTGTGGAGCCAATCGGTAGAATAATGCCTTGGGAGGTTTGCAGGTAGGCTTCAACTTCAGGCCAAGTAGAAAGGTGGAGCTGCATGGATTGCCTCGGGGAGTCTCGTTGTTCTTTAATTGTGAAGCATTTCAGAAATGGCACGCAAACGATTTGTGATTGAGATGGGGATGGGCGTGGATCAGCACGGTCAAGATCCGACGGTGGCGGCAGCGCGGGCGGTTAGAAATGCGATCGCCCACAATGCGCTCCCTGGTATCTGGGAAGTAGCGGGGCTAGAGCATCCCAACGAAATGAGCATTGAAGTGAAGGTGGCCGTGCCGTTTCCTGAAAGTGTGCGAGAGGCGGAAGTATTGGCGGTGCTACCCTTTGGCGAAAAGACCCTGACTGTGGAGCAGGGCGGTATGATTGTGCAAGGGACGGCCATTGCGGAGTTTAATGACAAAAATGACGACATGTATGTGGCGATCGCCGCTGTCACGGTCTATGTGGATCAGTAACAATGTGAAGCAGCAATTCTCATCATGAAAAATGTCACCACTACATCTTGCGCTACCCCACCCCAGCCCTCCCCTTTCCAAGGGGAGGGAGCCAGAATTTCTCTTCTTCCCCCCTTAGCAAGGGGGGATTGAGGGGGGTAGTGCAAGGTGAAAAGCATCTTGTGCAGTGACTTTTTGGACTAAGTTTCCATAATGAGAATTGCTGAACGTGAAACAGCGGACTTTTCAATTAGCAGCCTATGGTCTACTGACCGGAATCCTCTTAGGCTGTCAACCCAATTCAGTTCAGCCGCAGGTTTCTACGACTAAACCTGCAACTCAGACGGTACTGGTTTCAGCAGCGGCGAGTCTCCAAGATGTTTTGGCTAAGACCGATCTGCTGTTTGAGCAAAGTCATCCAGGGCTAAAGGTCAACCATAACTTTGGGGCATCGGGGGCGCTACAGCAGCAAATTGAACAGGGTGCCCCATCGGATGTGTTTATTGCGGCAGGGAAAAAGCAGCTTGATGCGCTGGAATCTAAAGGACTGGTGGTGGTGCAAACCCGTCACAATCTGCTAACTAATCGTCTGGTGTTGATTGTGCCAACGCGATCGCCACTTCGGCTTCAAGGATTTCAAGATTTGACAGACCCAAAGGTCAAAAAAATTGCGGTGGGAGAACCTAAAAGTGTTCCAGCGGGGCAATATACGAACGAGCTATTCAAAAATTTAGGGATTTTGAATCAACTGAACCGAAAACAGGTGTTCAGCAATTCTGTTCGTGGTGTTTTGGCGGCGGTGGAGAGCGGAAATGTGGACGCGGGGGTTGTCTATGGAACCGATGCCAAGATTTCTGGGCAGGTGAGGGCGATCGCCACTGCCAACGCGAGTCTCCATTCTCCCATTGTGTACCCTGTGGCGGTACTCAAAAATAGTCAGAATATAGAGTCGGCTAAAGCCTATGTTCAGTTTTTGTCTAGCCCTCTGGCACAACGCATATTTCAGGATGCGGGCTTTGGGGTCGCGTTTCCTTAGGAGGGTGGATTTAACTAACATCCAGATTTTTGCTAGCGGTTGAAACCGCGCCTACAAGAACGATGTCCGCCTGCGCGGACTAGGAGTGGACTTTAACCCGCGAAGGCGGGTTTTGTTCTTGTAGCCGCGATTTCAATCGCTGGGTTTTATTTAATCCACGATCTTTAGCGGAAATTACTAGGATTTAACCGTAGTCCTTTTTGAAGACGTACACCATTGGTTAAAGCCCTGCCCGTCCCGCCATCTCTTGGAGAAAGATAGGGTCTCAGGTTAATATCTCGGTCAGCATAGCTGCTTCTCCAACCTGAATTGCTTCCTAAAATGGATAGACCCAGGTTCACAAGATTATTGGTGGTGTTCCCGTTTCCATTACCAACATAGGTATTGACCCCCTGGGTCATAGTGCCAGCATCAGCAACCGTCAAATTCTGGAACACAGAATTTCGGGTTATGAGAGGATCTTGTCCTGGCGGCACCGTAAACACAATCCGGCACTTGGAGTTAGACTGCGTTGTAGCGCAGACCGTGTTGAGACCATTCTCCGTTGAAGTGCTCAGCTCATTTAGCCCATCGGGGCGATATTCTTCAAGACGACGGCTAATTTCATTACAGCGCTTTTCTGCCACCCAGCCGTTGCCTAAATCTTTGGGAACTGCCCACGGGAAAACCTCGCCAGAACGGCTCTCAGGACTATACATAACGGTAAACTGTCCGTTCCATACCTGACAGAAGAATCGGGCTGAGGCGGTGGTGCTAGAGGGGTTAGAATCTTTTGCTGCTGTTGTAGTGCTTCTAGTGGAGCCATTCGTGGTTGAAGCAGGAGTGGTGCCTGTAGATGCAGTTGTTTCGGGCGTTACCTTGGGCAAACTAGAATTGGTTAGAGTCTGGGTTCGATTCTGAGCCACGCTGGCCAGTCCGCTGGAAGAGGCGATCGCCACTAGGCTCGCCAGCCCAACAGAAAACATCAGTCGAAAATCTGCGTTAATCTTCTGGTGGGGCTTCCTAACGTTGTCCATGAACCGTTTTCCTTAGTATGGAGGTTGACATTTATGACACTCGTTATGCTAACAAAGTTCCCCAAAAGGACTCAGGGGTTAAATCTGTAGGGATAACCGAATGCAACACACAGATAGCGATTAAACTGGCGGAATGACGGCTCATTAAAACCCTCGGAACAGACCATCCTCTCTCAGCAAAGAAACCCTTCATGAGAAAAACCGCAAATAATCGGCCAGATCTGTCACAAAACTTTAATTTAGGTCATGGTCTGTCGTATACTACCTTGAGAATAATGGCGACTAAGCAAGGATTGTCGGTTAATGCTAGCTGAAGCTCAACCCCGGTCGGTTCCGTATGAATTTTTGGGCCCTCCAGGGGCATTTAACCCCACCTTGCTAATGTTATTAGCTTCAATCGCCCTGATTGTGGGTTCAACCCTGGGATATTTCCTAGAAGCCCTGCCGGGTTGGTTGGTCTTTACCCTGAATGTATTGGCGCTTCACCTCGCTGGGACGGTTATCCATGATGCGTCCCATAACGTCGCCCATAAAAGTCCCATGATGAATGCGGTGATGGGGCATGCCAGCGCGTTGATCTTGGGATTTGCGTTTCCGGTGTTTACACGGGTGCACATGCAGCATCACGCCAACGTGAACGATCCAAAGAATGACCCCGATCATTTTGTCTCCACCTTTGGCCCCCTTTGGCTGATTGCCCCCCGCTTTTTTTACCACGAGTTCTTTTTCTTTTCACGCAAGCTTTGGCGTAAGCATGAGCTGCTGGAATGGTTTTTGAGCCGCTTGTTTATGTTTAGTGTGGTCTGGTTTGCCTCTTCCCAGGGACAGCTTGGCTATGTCATGAACTATTGGTTTACCCCTGCCCTGGTGGTGGGTTTAGCCTTAGGGCTGTTTTTTGACTACCTACCCCATCGTGATTTTCAAGAGCGCAATCGCTGGAAAAATGCTCGCGTTTACCCCAGCGCACTCCTTAATATTTTGATCTTGGGCCAGAACTATCACCTTATTCACCATCTATGGCCTTCGGTGCCTTGGTACAAGGTGCAGCCCGCCTACTATGCCGTTAAGCCGTTGCTAGACGCCAAGGGCAGCCCTCAAACCCTCGGGATCTTTAACCGTGAAAATATTGGCAGTTTTTTATACGACGTTTTAATTGGGATTCGCTTTCATCGTCATGCTGAGGTGACGCCAGAAGAGCCGGACACGACTGAGGAAGCGTTGACTGAAACCTTGAAGGCGGCCTTGAAAGACGCATTCCTTACGGCAACCAAGTAGAGTACAGCCAATGTCAGAGACATAAGGTTATTTCCGACATTAAAATTACCCATAACCCTTAGAGGGCGCAAAGCTTTGCGCCCCTACCTACCTCATCTCCTTTGTCTTTATCCAAGTCCCTGAGGTGGCTCCTGCCAGTGATCGAGAATGTCTTTGACCAAGATTTCTTTGATCCAAATTTGACCTACAATCACCAGCGGCAGTGCCAGCAATAGCCCTAGAAATCCAAAGAAAATGGCGAACACGATTTGAGACAGGAGCGTGACGGCAGGCAGGAGTGAAACCTGCTTTGCCATCACTGTAGGTACCAATAGGTACTGCTCGAGTTGCTGAATTAAAAAGTACAGCGCTAAAACCAAACCTGCCTTCCAGGGCGAATCGAGAAGGGCGATCGCCATCGCTGGCAGCACACTGAGGGTTGGGCCAATGGTGGGAATTGCCTCAAATACCCCTGCAATTAGGGCATTGGCCAGAGGCAGTCGTACCTGAAGGATCAGCAGCGCAATAAAGCTACTGATTCCAATCACAAGCATATTAAAGAGCGTACCCGCCATCCAATTCTCTAGGGCCGTTTCGCAGAGCTTGAGAACCTCGTCGATCCGACGGCGGTAAAAGGCTGGAAACAGACGGACAAATAGCCTTTTATGTTTTTCTGGCTCTAGCAAAAACATAATGCTGAGGATGACCACCAGCAGGATATTGAGCACCACCGCCAAAGAGTTAGAAAAAATTGCGAAAAAATTGCCTACTAGAGACCCCACCAATGGGGTGAACTGCTTCTGAAGGTCTTGAAGGAAATTATCATTGATTAAAGATTGCCCCGGAAACTTCTGCTCCAGCCAGTGAAATAAAGCCTCAAGTCGATCCAGGCTTTGAGGAACAAGAGCCGCCAATTCCTTAGACTGGGCCACAAAGGGAGGAATGACCAGTAACCCGAATACAATCGAGATACTGAGCAAAAATCCAATTACGAGGGGAATCGCTGCACCCCGCTTGAGTTTAAACCGACCAATTAATAACCGAGCAAGGGCGTTCATCCCAGAGGCTAGAACCACTGCGGCAAATCCCAGCAATATGACCTGCCGAATTTGCCACAGGATAAACAGCGAAATACACAGTACGGCTAGACCAATCCATTTACCAAGATTCACAGCGTCTCGTCCTCAATAATCTTGCGATCGCCCCCCACCCTCAATCCGGTTCTGGGAAGCCATCGATTCCATCTGTGGAAATCTTACAGGACAGTTTGAGGATTTGACTGCTTTGCACGCAAGGGAATGCCGATGCGCTGGCCTACTGCTGGTGTTAGCACTTGAGCTGTGGGAAGTAAGGCGTGAAGACGATCTCCAAACCCCTTCACTGTTCCTTCCGCAGAAATCAGCTTGCTCAACAACCCTTCGTACTCAGCCTCACCATCGGTGGTTGTGGGCAATACAACTTGGGGTTGCAGCCACTGCATCAGTTCTAAAGCGCGATCGCCCCCTCGGATAAAAGCACCCACCAAGGGCAGCTTGAGATTAATCAACGGCGCAATAACCACATCCACCGGAGCGATGGTCTTGAGGGTGGGAGAATGGTTGCCGTGAGGCTCGTAGTAAAGCTTGATTGCGTTAGGTAAATCGGTCAGGACATAGGCATTTTCGACAAGCTGTGGCCCTACCAATGAACCTGGAAATGCCTGAACTTCGAGGACGTTATTCCAGACAAAGGTTTCGGTATGGGCCAAGGCCGTAATGGTTTGAAATCCTAGAGACTGAGCCACTTTTGCCCCATTGGGAGAACCCACTACGGGAATTGCGCGATCTAATTGCTTAAGGGTTTCGATATGGGCGTGATCCGGCAGGCCCTGAGACAGCAACACAAAACTCAGGTTGTCTGGGATTGCCATCGCCTGTGGATGGTTAGCCTTAAAGAACCAAGGCGCATTGCCAAACATTAAATCCCCCACCAACCAAGGATCGAGTAGCACCCGTGCACCCGCCATCTCAATCAGCCATGAGTTGCCATCAAACCACGTTAAATTCATTCTGTGCCTTGCCTTCGCGCTATGCTTTTATTGTGACACTGCCATCTGTTCCGTGGACAAAAAGAGGTTCCTCATAATTTCCTCACATTTAATCCCTAAAGTAATAGCAGCTTGAGTTTTCATTGACTTATACGCTTCGGTTTTTGAGTTGGATTTACCTTTGAGCCTCATCACTACACCATTCTCAGAACACCATTCTTAGTAACAAACTCAGGCTCCAAAATTTTAGGGTAACGCTCAATTTCGTCGCGGGGATGCTTCTAGGATGAAAATTCTGCTCGTTGAGGATGATGAGTATACTGCTCAGCTGATCTCTGATGCGCTGACGGCCCATCACTACTTAGTTGATACAGCGCAGGATGGGAAAACCGGACTGGAATTGACCAAGACCTACCGCTATGACCTGATTCTATTAGACGTGGTTGTCCCTGGCCTAGACGGTATGAGCCTTTGTCGTCAGCTTCGATCGCAGGGTGCCCAAATGCCCATTTTGATGCTGACGGGTAAAAATAGCAGTGGCGATCGCATTGAAGGGTTAGAAGCTGGCGCAGACGATTATGTGGTGAAGCCCTTTGACGTACCGGAACTTGTTGCACGGATTCGGGCTTTGCTCCGGCGTAGACAAGCAACACTTCAAACCGTTATTGCTTGGGAAAAACTTCAGATTGACCTGAACACCTGTGAGGTCAGCTACCATAAAACGCCAGTTCACCTCACCCCCAAAGAATATGGATTGCTAGAGTTATTTCTGCGCAATCCGCGCCGGATTTTTGATCGAAGCGCGCTTTTAGACAGTATCTGGAAGGCGAATGAATATCCTGGCGAGCGGGCTGTTACGACCCAAATTAAGGGGCTTCGCCAAAAATTAAAGTCAGCCGGAATGACCGCCGATTGGCTGGAAACCATCTATGGGCTAGGGTATCGACTGAGGCTAGAACCCAGCGAACGCTCTGTCCTGGACGAACCCCATGCCTTAACGATCCAGGCGCAAGCAGAAGTGGAAGCAGCCATCCAGAAGGTTTGGCAAAAGTTAAAGGAAACGCTGACAGAAACCTTTGTGAGTTTTGACCAGATCTGTACCCAGGCAATTGCGAATCTAACGTTAGATCCTTTACTACGTCAACAGGTCATTCTAGAAGCCCATCGATTGGCAGGTAGCCTCGGGTCTTTTGGAGTTGGCGGTTCAGATCTGGCGCGGCATATTGAGCAACTACTGCGTGAAAAAGCATCCCTAACCCCACAAGAAGCGTTACAGCTCTCAGCGTGGGTGGAAGCACTCAAGCAAGCTGTGAATCAACCCAGGCATCATCAATCCCCTTCTACCCTAACGTCTAACCTACAGCCCAATCCCCTTCCCCCATCACTGGTTCATCCTCCGGCTCCTTCCCATCGGTTATTACTGGTTGATGATGATACGGCGATCGCCCAACACATTCAGGCCGTAGCCCAGTCTGCTGGCTTTGAAGTGGTAGTTGCCACCAGCCTTGCCCAGGCGCGTTCCCGCGTTGCTCAAGCGCAGTTTGATCTGGTTTTGCTAGACCTGACCTTTCCAGAAACGGCAGAAAATGGCCTGACCTTTTTAGAAGAACTCACCCATCAAGTGCCCGATATTCCAGTCTTGGTCATGACGGGGTGCGATCGCCTGATAGATCGCGTCAAGGTCGCGCATCTGGGTGGTCGAGCCTTTATCCAAAAACCGATCTCACCCGCCAAACTATTAGAAACAGTGGCTCGTATCCTTGCCAAAAAAGACATCGTGGGCTACAGGGTGTTGGTCGTAGACGATGATCTGCTTTTACTGCAAACCTTGAGCGCACTCCTAGAACCTTGGGGAATCCAGGTCACAACCCTCAACGATTCACAACAGTTCTGGAAAACCCTGGAAAACACTGAGCCTCATTTACTGATTTTAGATATTGCGATGCCCCATTTTAATGGGATAGAACTTTGTCAAACTGTCCGTAACGATCCCTATTGGGGCGAACTCCCCATTCTGTTTCTGAGTGCTCATCGGGATGCAGACATTGTTCAGCGGGTATTTATGGCGGGTGCCGATGACTATGTCAACAAACCCATTATGGCCCCAGAACTGCTGGCCCGTGTCTTGAATCGACTCAAGCGCAGACCCATACAAACTCCATCCCTCAACACCGAACGTGAGATCAACACTGACAGTGCTCAAGTTACTTTAACGTTCTGAACACTAGCATTATGAGCCAAACAGAACAGCAGCTTAAAACGGAATTGGAGGCGTTAAGAACTGAAGTCAATCGGCTTAAAGAAACCTTAGAGGTAACTCGTCCCCAGCCAATGGATCAGATCCAGCAAGCCCATCTCTATCAACAGGCTCAGTGTGAACTTGCGGAACAGCGGAAAACCGAAGCGGCCCTGCGAGAGAGTGAATCCCGATTTCGGTCTTTGAGTGATTCTTCCCCCATTGGGATTTTCCAAACCGATGTGAAGGGACATTGCTCCTATACCAACGCCCGCTGGCAAGCCTTGTCTGGCTTAACCTTCCAGGAAAGTCTGGGGGAGGGTTGGGCAAAGGCAATTCACCCTGATGACCAAGAAGCGGTGTTTTCCCATTGGAATCAATGTGTGCGGGAGGGGCAGGAATATGAGCAACAGTTTCGGTTTTTAACGCCTCAAGGGCAGGTTTGTTGGGTACATGCCCGCGCTGCTGCCATCTACAACGACTTGGGCGAAATCATCGGCTATGTTGGAACCGATGAAGATATTAGCGAAGCGAAGTGCGACGAAGTCCTTCGTAAGCAATTTGAGGCGACATTACAGCAGCTCAATCTAACCTTAGAACGTAGAGTTCAAGACCGGACTGCCGAATTGATTCAGGTCAATACCAATCTCCAGCACCAACTGATTCACCGTCAGCAAACCGAAGTCGTGATGCGGCGTCAGGTTGCCCGTGAACAATTGCTTTGGGGCATTACGCAAAAGATCCGTCAGTCCCTTGATCTGGATGAAATTCTGCCCACGGCGGTTCATGAGGTGCGCCAAATTCTTCGGGCTGATCGTGCTTTAATTTTTCAGCTCACGATGGAGGGTACAGGGGTCGTCATCCAAGAATCTGTATTGCCAGATTACCCCGTCACGGCAGATATGCGTTTCCCCGATGAATGGTTTACAGAGGATTGCTACGAGTATTACTGTCAGGGAAATCCACGCATTGTATTAGACGTGGCCGTTGACAATTGGACGGCCTGTCTGACCGAATTTATGGAGTCGGTCAATGTTAAATCAAAAATCGTTGCGCCCATTGTGCAACATCGCAAAGATGAATCCACTTTTGTCTGGGGCTTATTGATTGTGCATGCCTGTGCTCGCCATCGCCAATGGCAGCAAAGTGAAGCTGCGTTGCTCCAACAAATTGCAGACCAAATGGCGATCGCCCTCCAGCAAGCAGAACTTTACCAACAGCTTCAGCAAGAGCTAAGTGAGCGTAGACAGGTTCAAGTTTCGCTTCAACAAAGCGAAGCCCTCTTTCGCTCCCTCAGTGAATTCTCTCCAGTGGGCATTTTTAGAAACGATGCCAAGGGCAACTGTATTTATACCAACCCTCGGTGGCAAGAAATCACCGGGGCAACCTTCGCAGAAGCGCTAGGCGATGGATGGCAGCAATTCATTCACCCAGATGATTTGAAGCAAGTTATGCCCCAGCGGTCTTCTGACATTCTTACAATGCAGGCCAGTTCCGTTGAACTGCGTCATATTCATAAAGACGGCACCATTCGGCTATGCCAAGTCAAGTCTGCACCCATTTTATCGACGAACCAAGACCTGCTCGGCTTTGTGGGCACCATTGAAGACATTACCGAAATCCGTGCCATTGAGCAGATGAAAAATGAGTTCATTTCTATTGTCAGTCATGAACTCAGGACTCCCCTCGCATCCATTCGGGGTTCCCTAGGGCTGCTCGCCTCTAATGTTTTGAAGGACGACCCAGACACGGCCAAGCACATGTTAGACATTGCGGCCATTGAAACGGAACGGCTTGTCCGACTGGTCAGCGATATCCTAGATCTTGAACGGCTTGCATCTAACAACGTTTTGTTGGATAAGCAGTGGTGCGATCCAAACACCCTCCTACAGCAGTCTGTGGAAGTGTTGCAGCCCTTCGCTGACGAAAAACAAATCGCCGTTTCTGTTTCGTCCAGTCCGGTTCAACTTTGGGCTGCCCCTGATCGCATTATTCAAACCCTAGTCAATTTACTGAGTAACGCCATTAAGTTTTCTCCCCCTTGCAGCAAAGTTTTGCTGAGTGCTGACCTGCAAACCAATCAAGTTTTATTTCAGGTTCAAGATCAAGGCAGAGGAATTCCGGCTCATAAACTAGAAGCAATTTTTGGAAGATTTCAGCAGGTTGACGCCAGCGATTCGCGTAATGAGGGCGGCACGGGCCTAGGGTTAGCCATTTGCCGTAATATTGTTCAGCAACACGACGGGCAAATCTGGGTTGAGAGTACCGTGGGCCAAGGCAGTACGTTCTACTTCACCATTCCGATCTCTTTGGACTAGGCTATGACCGCAAAGCGAATTTTGTTAATTGACGATGAAGCAAATCTAGCTTCGGTGATTCAGATTTGTCTACAAAAGTTAGGGGGATGGACCGTTCTCACCGCTGGATCTGGCGTTGAGGGCTTACACAAAGCCGACGCTGAACTGCCGGATGCAATTCTAATGGATGTCATGATGCCAGATTTAGATGGGTTCACGGTGCTGGGACGGCTCAAGGCCAATCCAAAGACCCAATCGATTCCTGTTATTTTACTGACGGCTAAAGTTCAGTCTGTCCATCAAGATGAATATGCTCAGTGTGCGATCGCGGGGGTACTGGCTAAACCTTTTAATCCAATGGAGTTAGCCCATCATGTCGCAAAATTGTTGGATTGGCAGCTCCCTTTGTCAAGGCGCTAATACTTTCAAGGATCTTATCGTTTGAGTGTGAAGTTATGTTTTTACCTGAGATCAGAACCTTTAAAATATAGAAGGTGCTTACGCCCCATTCACAGCTAATCTATTTACAGCCAATCTATTTACAGCCGATCCATTTGAAGCGAGTGCAAATCTCATCTGTGTTTACTGCACAGCGTCTAGTGAGGAGTGAGACTAAGGCCAACCCAGCATTAAAGCCTTAATGTTATCTCAGGAGTTATCATCATGAGTTGCCCCATTGACCCGAACTACGTCGCCCTCAGATTTAGCTGGTGGATTGAGGTGTTTACGGCTCATCCGAGCTGTATTTACTACTTTGGCCCGTTTGTAAATCCAACGGAAGCGAACATGGCCCAAGATGGATATTTGGAAGATCTAAGGAGCGAAGGTGCCCATATTGTTTCTACACGGACAAATCTCTGTCAGCCCCGCAAACTCACCATTCATGAAAATGAGTTAACCATCCATGATTTAGAATTTGGGCCGCTTACCTTTTTTGAAGGATTGGTGGTTCGTTAGGAGCAAGGTTATTTTATTTGCCTGTAATGCGACAATCAAGAGGTTTAAGCTTTGCAGGCAAAAAATGCAACCTGGTATACATCTGTGGACACTTTTGTTTGGAGTGATTTTGGCCTTTGGTCTTAATGGATTCCTCATTCCATCGGTCAACGCAGGCGCGCTACAAACACGGCTGGAGCAGTTTCCCCGTTGGACATCACCGCCCATTCTTGCACCCGCTAAAGGCGATCTCTACTACCCAAGCTGGATGTCAGGAAACTGGCAGGTTACAAGCACTCTAGTAGACTTAGCGGCTCCCCTTGCGCCAACGGTCATTACACCAGGATTTGAAGCGAGCCAGAAATTGCTCCAAAATCCCGTGACCTTTGTTGTGCGATTTGGGCCAGCACCCTCTATGCCCGTGGCTGTTGGGCGATCGCCTTTCCCCGTCGGCACTATTAGCCCAAGCAAAATACAGATTGTTGCAGACCGTACCTACAACGGCATGAGTTTAGCGACAGCCCTACTGGGGCAAGACGTGGTGCAGTCCATTAAGATAGACCCGCGATCGCCCAATCGTCAGGTTGCCCTCTTTCAAAACGGGCAGCGACTCATTACCCAAATTAGCG
Source organism: Acaryochloridaceae cyanobacterium OTE_25_metabat_464 (assembly GCA_031362245.1). GTDB lineage: Bacteria > Cyanobacteriota > Cyanobacteriia > Thermosynechococcales > Thermosynechococcaceae > JAAURS01. Next base: position 12,807 of record JANLSD010000281.1, read on the forward strand.
ATCGCGGTGCTGAAACCCCATCAGACTCAGAATTTGTCAGCAGTGAACTGTATCAGCAATTTTTTAGCAGTGAGGCGCAAGTTTATCTCAATCAGGTCGAAAATACGATCGCCTATCATCTGAAATCGATGGATCCGCCCTCTATTGAAGCCGATCAGGTTACAGCAATTTACCTGTCTCCTCAAGACCCTGACTATTTCGAAACGCAAGCACAGCCCGTGACGCTCTATCGCTACCAGCTTCAGTTTGAAAAGAAAAATTAAGGTAATGCTGCCGAAGAATCAGCAATCCTGCTGTTTTGGGACAACAGCGTTACGATAAATGGAGCGTACCTGCGATCAAAATTCTGTGACAATGCCCCCCATCCTAGAAACTGCCGTCACACCGCAAACTGACTTTCGGATTACCTTTGCACCGTTGTCTTTGGCAGATGCCTATGCGATCGCCGATCACCCCAGCAATGGCGCAGTTGTTGTCATGAGCGGAACCGTGCGAGACCAAACCGAAGGTCGCCCCGTTTCCTGCTTAGAGTACCAAGCCTACGAGCCGATGGCACTGAAAGTATTTGAACAGATTGCCCAAGATATTCAGCAACAGTGGTCAGAGACGAATACCATTGTCATTCATCACCGCACCGGAAAGCTGACCATTGGTGAAATGAGTGTTCTTGTGGCGATCGGCTGCCCCCACCGCAGCGAAGCTTTTGAAGCCTGTCAGTACGCCATTGATACCCTTAAACATCAAGCACCCATCTGGAAAAAAGAACATTGGGAAGATGGCGCAAGTACCTGGGTCAGCATTGGAGCCTGCGAACCGTAAAACGACCCACTACCACTATTCCCTAGGGCGCAATTCCTTGCGCCCCTACAGCGCGGAAACGGTCAAGAAACAACCCTACCTTGAGTCCTCCGTTGACTTTTCAATAGCGCTGTTGCATCCGCTTCAGCAACGGGTCGTGAAAACAAGAAACCCTGAAATTCATGACAGTTAATACTCTTTAAATAATTAAGCTGTTCTTGTGTTTCTACCCCTTCAGCCACAGTAGAAAGTCCCAGTTGATGTCCTAATGTTGCAATGGTTTTGATAATGTTGCATTCATGGCCAGACATTTGAACCTGCATCATAAACTGCCGATCAATCTTGAGGGTATCGACGGGAAACTGATGCAGATAACTGAGGGATGAATAGCCTGTCCCAAAATCATCAATGCTTAATTGAACCTTACGCTCCTTGAGGGCATGGAGAAATCGAATTGTCCCTTCAGGGTCATGAATAATAGAGCTTTCTGTAATTTCTAGTTTCAGTAGATACTGTAATCCCTTCCCCTCAGATAAAACATGGTCTAGCAAGTGGAGTAGCTTGGGCTGATGTTCTGGTAAAAAGTGTTTCGGGGAGAGATTGGCGCTCATCACAAGGGGCGGGAGATCGGGGAACTGATCACTCCAACGCTCAAGCTGTTGATAGGCTTGCTGAATCACCCAGAGATCAATCGGAATAATCAGATCCGTTGCTTCAGCGATTTTAATAAACGTATCCGGCATCATCATGAAACCATCGGCTTGGGTCCAACGAATCAACGCTTCAAATCCAGTGATTTGACCTGTCTCAACCCCAACAATGGGTTGGTAATACACCACAAATTCATCTTTGTGTTCTGTGGCGCGACGCAGATCATTTTCAAGCTGAAGCTGATGACGCGCTTGAAAATGCATTGCATCTTGAAAAATCTCAAACCGTCCAATCCCCAGAGACTTTGCCTGGTACATTGCGGTATCTGCGTCTCGTAAAAGGTGCTCAGGCTGCTCATAACGCCCATCACCCATTACAATGCCAATACAGGCGTTCATAAAAATTTCTTGTTGGTTAACCACATAAAGGTCAGCTAGTGCCATATTAAGTTGTTCTGCAAGCTGGGTGGCGGCTGTAGCGTCAGCAATATCTTCAAGCAAAATTGCAAATTCATCTCCACCCAGGCGGGCCAGCTTTCCTCTCGTTTGCAGGCATTCCTGAAGCCGTTTGGCAATGGCAACCAAAAGTTGATCGCCCAAAGCGTGGCCTAAGGAGTCATTGACCATCTTGAAGCGATCGCAATCTAGATAAAACACCGCAAACCGATACGCAGGATCTTGATGGGCTTGTGCTAGAACCTCCGTTAAAAAATTACTAAAGCACGCTCGATTGGGTAAGCCCGTCAGCGGA
>JANLSD010000337.1:0-18344 GCA_031362245.1 Acaryochloridaceae cyanobacterium OTE_25_metabat_464
TACTGTTCGGTTAAGTTTAATCATCTTTGCACTTGCCCCCCAGCCCCCCAATTCTAGGGGGTTCTGAACTCAAAGTCCCCCAATTTTGGGGGATTTAGGGGGCGAGTGCAAGGTCTTTGCCTCTTATCCGAACAGTATTGCCTCCGTTCGTCTGAAACCATCTGCCATACAAGGACTGATACATGCCATTTTCCTTTAATTTCAGTAATGCCTTATTAATCGGCTTGCGATAGGGGCTATTGGATTGAAGCAGGATTCCATAATTTTCATCTCGGATTACCTCACCCACGAGCTGAACTTTTCCTTGTCCCTCGTGAGCGACGTAGTACATCAGGACTGGCGCATCAAAGACAACGGCATCGGCTCGTTGTGATAAGAGTGCGTCATAGGCTTCCTCAATCTTCTCTACTTCTAAGGTCTTCAGCGATCGCCCACGGAGAAAATTCGCTGCCGTGCTGCCTGTGGTGGTGGCGACCACTCGACCGTTTAAGTCATCAAGCCCCTGAATATTGCCTTGAATCGACTGGGCAGTCATTCCAGCCGTCACCGTGGCGGTAAAGTAGGCCACAAAGAGTACAGCAATAAACATCCAAAGAACAGCCATCACTCGGCCTAAAGCGCCCCGTGGCATTTCTTCGGCTTGGGTGGCTAAGGTGGAAGCTGACCACCACGCCGCTTCAAATATGCCTGGGAAATAGCGCTCTGAGATGGAACTTTTGGGGTGATGACGTTCAAAAAGCCAAATCAAATGGGATGAAATAATCACCATCATGATGGCTAATCCGATGATTTGCATAATCGCGGGTGAAAATAAATCTCGAATCAGATTCGGCACAAATCCAGTTCGCTGGGGGTTGCGGATCAAAATCTTTAGCCCAGATGCAAACATGGGATAGGAGAAATCAAATTTTTGCTCGCGCTCAGCGGTGATGGAGATGGCGGCGATGGCTAAGTCTGCTTTGTTTTGCTCGACTGTCGATAGTGTCTTGGACAGCGTGGGGTAAACCGTTAGGGTGGATTGCTGGCCTAACTGCGCTGAAATTTTCTGCCATAGGTCTATGCTAAATCCCGTTAGTTTCCCCTGGTCTTCCATGACAAAAGGGGCAATCAGCCGTGTGGCAACACGCAATTTTCCTGGGGTTGCTTCTGCTTTGACCAGGGAAGGGATGTTGAGGGTGGCGATGAGGAGGAGGGTGGCGATCGCCAAGACCAAAAATCTAAACCAACCGTCTTTTCTCCATTTTCTTGCAATAAAATAGCGCTTAATCCAAGGGACTAGATTCATAAGCCATTGAGCAATAAATTTATCACTGTTCATCCATAGTATCTTTTGTAAATGTCAATCCAACTGTGACAAAATGGATCGAATTAACGTAAGCTTTTCTTCGGCCAAGCCAACAAGCTCACTTTCATAGATATGCTTTTGATGCAACAACACACTGAAGACCCAAATGAGCTGTGAATATCTGTAGTCGTACTTAGCATTGAGATCACGCTCCTTCTCGTCTAAAAATTCTTGCATTGCCCATAGAGCATCTGAATCCTGCACTTGTGCAGCTCTCGCCTTAAATTCAGCGATAATGTCAGCAAGCTCACGCTGGAATGCCAAATCAAAGATGCGACGCGATAGCTTTTTCTCTTCGCTTGTCCATTTTATGTCATCCATAAGTATCCCTTGCTGCAAGCTTTGGTCAAACGATTGGCACTCAAGTGTTCTGGAGAATGGCAATACTCACATACATATTTTGCTCATTCTCGAATTGCCTGCGTTATCTTATAGCTAATGGGCATTTTGAGCAGCAAGCATGGCGTTGATGTGGGTAAAAATGCGGTCTGATTCCCCGATGGCATCCAGTTCAACAATTTCATTTGGAGTAATCTGGTCAGCCTTCTTCTTTGCTAGAAGGCTCTCCATCTGTAGTTGAAGCGGCTCACTAAGCTTGAATAAATTCTAATTACCAACTTTTTCAAGTTGAATTTCATAAATTAGTGAAGATGGTTTGTTTAGTGTTGTGATCATTGCTAGTTCTCATTAAGATTCTAGAAAATGTGGCCTTTGTAACTAGAATAATTATAACTTTTTCTATGAATAAAAATTTAGGGGATTTAGCGACAGATGGTCTTGACAAGTCTGAAACAAAACCTACCCATCTGCTATCGTAAAGGGTTGACCGGATATTGAAGCCGATCTTCTACTCTTTTGGCGCAGCTAGTATTGCTGAGGCACGTGCTGAGATTCCTTCGTTAATTGCATGCTGTAGCCAAGGCGAATCTTTTAGGATCTCTTCTACTTCCGGCCAAGATAACAAGGTTCTATGAATTACCTCATATGCTGCATCTTGCAAACCAACTCCAATAGCATTTACCTTTCTCTCTAATCGTTCAAAACTGTCAAATGTCACCAACTCGAAGCGCCTTGATTTAGCAAATTTTAAGCCGAGATCTTCCGGTTTTCCAGGTGGTCTGTAAATAGCCGTTGCCACCAGATCGTAGGCTGGAGAAAGAATTGGCCTACGCGGGTCTGTATACATCAATGACCAGTTCTTTAAGTGTGCGTCACCATTGCCGATAACATAATTAAATGCCAATCTGCGTGAAAACTCAAGCAGTGATTCTACATCATATGTACGGTAGATCAGAGCTGCAAGTGTCTCAAAATTACCTTTATACTTATCACTAGGATAAAAACCTCTTACTTGGGCAAAGTCTTCAATGTGTACCAATTCTCTTGATGGTGTTCGATCAAAACGCCGAATTGCGTATGCCATATCTTCTGAAGCAGGCCAGAGATTGTCGGGTATACCTGTTAGCAGATCTCGGTGAACAAGACGTACTTCAGGAACATTGATCCCAACCTTTCGCGCAAGCTCCATCATTGAGAACTCATTTAGAGGTACATTCTGATACCTCTGATCTGGAAGCTTGACAATCCAATCCCCCCCTTCCCCAATAGCAGGTGACGTGAATCTCTCACCTGTGCGAAGCATGGAGAACTTGAGTGCAACCCCAGCAAGTGAGAAGCGCCATATATCTTTTGAATCATTATCACTGCCTGTTTCTGAAACGACTTCACGCCTATCGACATCAAATATTTCTTGTCCAATTTCTGCTTCAGCGACTCGAACAGCTCCAGGAAGATCGTGGCCTACTTTGATCAATAGATCCAGTTCTCGATTTTTACTCACACCCTTGGCTTGAGCTATCCATTCACGAAGACGACCTTCTGGTAAAAGGTTGGAAAACCACGGAGGCAAGCGCATTTGTGAACGATGAATGGCAACCAGATCGTCTTCAAATATAAGACCCAGGACCGCCCGATTTGCATCATGAATATAGCTTTCGTCTAATTGAAAACGAATAATACCTCCGCTTAACGTAATGCTTCCGACGCGTTGTTCATGCAGCCACACTCCATAATGTTGTTCAATCGCGGCCATCATCTAAATCCTCTTCATCTAAATCCTCTTCATCGTCTTCGTCAAGAATAAATGAAGAAAGTGGAGGAGTGTCCTCAAACGATTCATCAGTCTTAGATCTAAGAAATTCGTCTGTTAGTTCTTTTAGGCGTAATGCCCTATGTTGCAGGAAGAGAGAACCATTTTCTTCAAGTAGAAAGGTTCTCATATCAGCATCAATAACATGCGAGTCCAGCAATTCTAGCCAAGATGAATTTGCCATATTAGTGGGTCGATGCTGAAAGATATCTCTTATATCTTCAATAGGATCTTCTCCAAGAAAGATGAATCTGTTTGCCGAACGCGTCCTCTCCCCATCTGGATCTTTACGAAGTATTGTGGCCATTATTTCCTTCGCTGTTCGGAGTCCTTCGAGGGCTTTTCCTAATTCGTCCTGAAGATAAGGCTCTGCTGTCAGGAAGGATCTAGGATGTCGAGACCACATGGCACAGAGAAGAATACGAGAACTCGCTGCTGTACTCCTAAAACTATTGATATTCAGGGATTTAAGAGGATGTTCTGAAACAGCATTCAATAGAGATTGAACTGATTTCACTTCGTCCCTTGGAACAATTTGTGAACATAATGATCGCATTGCTTGCGTCCAACCACTAAATACTTCTGGGCCAACAATTGCTGCACGCCAAAACCAGCGTCTTAACAACTCAATATTCCGTGGAGCAGGTTGGGGATAGTGTGCAAAGAAGCGTGTCAAGACAACAAGAAGATATCGATAAGCAAGAAAACTAAAATGTGGAACTCCAGCTTGATTCTGCAAGAAGTTGACTGCTTTGCTTAAAGCTTGTTGACCAGCATGATAAGCATCATTACGTGTTTCATTGGAGAACTCACGAGAAACTCGATCTCTACTAAACTCTGCACGGATATCACGCGTAACATCAGGCCCTCGTCGAGCCAAAATGGCTCTTAGAACTGTGTCTTCATCAATCTCGCCAAAAAGATAAGTTGCGTCAATATGTAAAACAATATTAGCCAGTGTGTCCGATGGGCCGTCATCTCTTGGGCCACCATGCAAGGAAGAAAAAATTTCTGCACGCGTTAGTCGTTTCCCATAGTTATTCATGCGGTCAAAGATATCCCGAAGGACATCTTCGTCGTCCTGCTTAACAATGTAAGCGGGTATTGAATATTCGCGAATTGCTTTGGCAACTCTTGTCGCCTCTTCAAAATATTCAGCAGATTCAGGATGTTCGCTGAACCATTTAAGCAGTCTTCGCAAGTCGAAGACAGTGGGAAGGCCAATGATATGAGATTGACCTTCAGCTGGCCTTACAAATGTTTGACGTGAGAGATCGTAGGCGATCGCAAAGCGTGGATCAGCGAATCCAGGATCATGAAGTGCATTTGCGAGACTGGTAAGCCGCTGTTGTCCATCGACAACCCATAGTGCTTCATCTTTACGAGGAGCAGTGATCTGTAGTGCTCCTATCATTAACTCTTCTTGCTGGGCAGGACGTTCCCAAAGAAGCACACTCCCGATTGGATAACCTCGGAAAATACTATCCATGAGACGCTTAACATCCTCCCATTGCCAACGGAATGGCCTTTGGAAACCAGGAATCCGCACGCCTCCTGAAAGCACCTCATCAACCAAATCTTCAAGCGAAAAGGTTCGAGCATTGGGTTTTGTAAATCGCGAACCTGCCATGCTTTAGATTTTGCTCCGAGATCGGACAGAAGCCTTAGCTTGTCTCATTATTCATCAGCTTTCCTAAGAGTAAGCATAGCCTAACCATAGAATTCTCGTACTTAGCAGGCATCTGAGAAAATCTTCAAAGTCTCTGACAAGCAAGGACTTTAACTGATTTTAAGAACAATTAATCAAAAAAATCGAGATAAATCTAGGTGAGGTGCAACCGCATCCGTAATATCATCCAAAACCCGATCGCGCTGAACAGAATAGTTAGGTATCTGGGTATCAAGAGGGGAAAGCCCTTTCTCTTGTCGTAGTTGATTGAGCCACATCCGCCGCCACGGGCCATTGCTAAATAGGTCATGGAGATACGTCCCCATCACCCTTGTGGTTAAACTCACCACACCCAAAGTAGGGTCAGCAAACAACGGTACAAGATTTGAAACATCTAAAATTTGCGTCTGACCCTGATGAATTTCATAGCCATAAATCTCTCCGCCAGCCAAATCAAACTGACTCCAAGGCTTTGGCAGTGATGAAGCTTGCGTAGTTCTTTGCCGCGTCACCTTCTCCGTCGCCATTTCAGTCTTCACAGGCAAAAGCCCTAGCCCTGACACCGCGATCGCCGTTCCCTCAATCCCCTGTGGATCTGCGATCTCCTCTCCCAACATCTGAAACCCACCACAAATGCCCAGCACCATCCCGCCAGACTTCGCAAACGCCTGAATTTGCGCCGCTAAGCCAGAGTCATGGAGTGCCTGCATATCGGCGATCGTCGTTTTAGATCCAGGAATAATTACCGCATTGGGATTTCCTAACGATTGCCCTGGTAACACATAGCGCACCTGCACCGTCGGTTCGGCTTCAAGGGGGTCAAAATCCGTAAAGTTTGCCACACGGGGGAGTCGAATCACCGTAATGGTAATGTCCCTCACCTCACCCCGCACAGGGCGCTCCAACAAACTCAAAGAATCCTCCGACGGAAACACCTCATCCACCCACGGAATTACCCCCACCACCGGAATCCCTGTGCGTTCCTCCAGCCAAGTTAGGCCAGAGTCTAGGAGCGATCGCTGACCCCTAAATTTATTAATGACAAATCCCTTAATCAACGCCCGTTCATCGAGATCCAGCAGCTCCAGCGTTCCCACAATATGGGCAAACACCCCCCCGCGATCGATATCAGCAACCAACAGCGTGTCGGCATTCAGATGTTTTGCCACTCGCATATTGGTTAAATCGCGGTGTTTTAAGTTAATTTCTGCTGGGCTTCCTGCGCCCTCACACACAATCCAATCAAAGGATTGCTGTAGCGTGTCCAAAGACTCCACGATTGCCTGCCAGCCCTGGTCAAAGTACAGCCGATAGTAGTCAGCGGCCTGCACCTGCCCCACAGATTGACCCTTGATAATAATTTGCGAGGTCATATTGCCCTGAGGCTTCAGCAAAATCGGGTTCATGGCAATCTGTGGCTCCACCCCCGCCGCCCAAGCCTGTACCGCCTGAGCATGACCCATCTCCAAGCCTTCGTTGGTGACGTAAGCATTCAGCGCCATATTCTGCCCCTTAAAGGGCGTAACGCGGCAGCCTTTACGCTTCAGCATTCTGCAAATCACCGCCGTCAGCATCGACTTGCCTGCATGGGACGTGGTGCCCACCACCATGATGGATTTTGCCACCTAGACCGTCCCGCTCAGCAGACGGCGGCAGAGGTCTTTAAGGCGATCGCCCCAACTCACCCGCCGAAACCCATCCCCCTGCTGCTGCCATTGCTCGGTCAACAGTCGCCCCAACGGAGTAAGCCGGAAACTATCCGTTAAACCCTGTCCATCCACTTCACGGCGAAGCAGCCCCACTTGGATAAACCAGAGGAGCGATCGCTCTACCACCCATTCCGGCATTGCCTTCTCGGTATAGTGATTCGCCACCCCCGAAGTCCCCGCCACTTCCCCCAAGGCCACGCTCTGGTGTGCCATCTGGGCAAAGAAAGGCTTGTGGAAGGGACTACAGGCGATCGCCCGCTTGGCTCGCTGAATGGTGTGACGGGGATAGTTCATCAGAGGTTACAAATCTTTACTTCTATTCTAGTGATATCACCTTTAAGACTCACCGCTAAAGCCTCAGAGAAATAGTGAGGCTTAGGAATCCCTTCGCTTTTAGGTAGGGGAGGATGTCAAGATCGCCGTAATCGGGCTTAAGGTATAGAAAGAAGCTCTAAATCTACTTCTAATGCTTTAGAACATTTTGTAAAACCGCTGTCTAAAATCAGACAGCGGTTTTGCTTTTTTTAAGCCCTTTGTCGTATTCATTAGCGATACTGTGCACTCTATATACAAGCAAAATATGCTGTTCATTGGTCTTGTGACCCGACCTGCCTCTGTTTTGGAGATGTCTATCATGCTCAATCCTGCTAACCACAAGGGCTTAATAAAACATTCATACCTATTGACAGACGCTCTAGAGATCGGTATAAGGGAACTCATGCTTTTTAATCGTGCCACTCCTTGGGAGCTAGCGATCAACTGCCAAAATATGTTTGAAGGTGCTGAGGGGTCTTTGCTATGAAACTAACACGTTGGGGTTCTTTATTAGGTCTAAGCCTACTTGCGCTTAGCTTAACCTCCCAAGGTAGTAAAGCCTTTGAAGATAATGGCCCTTCAATGGGTGGAACAGATATTTGGCGCAGTGGTTCTTTTCCTGTCGAAAACTTTCAGGGCTATACGTCTCCCTTTGGGTATCGCAGTTCACCCACGGGTGGCTACTCCAGAGAATTCCATAGCGGACTGGACTTTGCAGCCCCTGTCGGCAGCTATATTCGCGGCTGGTGGAATGGGCGCGTCATTGAAATTTCAGATAATACGGCGTGTGGCACCTCAATTCGGGTGCAGTCTGGCTCTTGGGTGCATGTTTACTGCCACATGATGGGCTACGTTGGCAAAGATAGCCAGGGTCGCTTTATGACCGATGGTGAGAGTGGTCTGAGAATTTATGAAGGGCAGCCTGTCCAAGCGGGACAGCGCATTGGTCGCGTGGGGATGACGGGCCGCACCACAGGGCCACACCTCCATTGGACGCTGAAGTATCAGGGTAGATTGGTTGACCCTGCGCTAGTGCTCCAGGCTATGTATACAGCCCAGCGCCAACCAGGCTATATTTCAAGCCAACCCCAAGAACCCCTAACGCCTCAGTAAGGTCATTTCTAGCAAAGATTCTACCGTCTGCGCCGATATTGCCCCCTTCGACTCCGCTCAGGGAGCAATATCTAGCTGGCTGAGCGGAGTCGAAGTTAGCGGTATGGTTTTTCCAAGAAATCGCCTAACACCTGTTGCACCAATGCTGCTAGGCGTTTTGCCGCTCCAGGTTCTCCGCGTACTGCCTTGAGGGCGGTACGCATATCGTCTAGCTCGGTGGGATTGTTGAGGAGAGTGGTAATGCGATCGCCCACCGCCTCCGGCAAAATATGCCCCACCCACTCCGGCACAATTTCGCGACCCGCCCAAATATTGGGCCATGCCTTAAGTCCTAAACCTTGGCGCAATACCCAGTAATTAATCAACTTGGCAAACCCCGTTCCCAAAAGCGGTAGATTTGCCAACAGCCCAGGAATGCCGTCCCAGGCGCGCATCGCGTCAAGCTGCTGAGTCGGCAGCAACACCAGCATGGGAACCGCCAGAGACGCTAGCTCGGCGGTATTAGCCCCCACTGTCGTGATGCAGAGCTGACAGTGAGCCATAAGGTCATAGGGAGGCACACGCTGCCACAGAAGCACACGAGCGCCTTTGTCTGTAAGCAAATAGGGTAAGCCTTCCTTTGGCTCTACCAACGTGCCCTGAGCGCCCTGAACTGACTCAAAGGCAGGATTTAACCCAGGGTCTAGATAACGGAAAAGCTCTGGCAGCGTTAGCGTGGGTGCAACGGGGATGATCATTTGCACTGTGGGACGAGTCTGGTGGAGGTGATTGGCGATCGCCATCCCCATCGGCAGCAATAGCGACAGCTTCATGGATTTTGAACCGGGCAATAGTCCAACCAGTTCTGTTGCGGAGGGTAAGTTGAGGGTCTGTGCGATCGGCTCAGTCAAGGGCCGAATCACCTGTGCTTCAGCAATCAGATCCCCCACCACATGAATTTTGGCCTGAAATTTTGCGGGGGCTTTCAGTCTCTCGCTGGCTTGCGTTACGCCACAGCCATCAATCCAGGAAAGCCAGCGGACTGTCCACTCCACATAGGTCACAATTTTGTAACCCAAGCGCTTGCCAGCTACCACCGCCGAAAACTGATCGCCACCTAAAAAAAGCACTACGCCCTTAGGGTGCCAGTCCCAGTTTTGCGCAGTCTTACCCTGTAGCAGAAAAGGCCAAAATGAATCTGGCCCCTGGACACGATCCACGCCAGCAAACCCTTTGACAACTTCAGCCTCTTGACCGCTGGCGTGGGGGTCGGGAGCCAAGATGACGGAAATTCTAGATTGAGTGAGGTGGGCGAAAGAAGGCGATCGCAGCGCTTCCACTACAGGTCGCACCCAGGTCATCACCTCTCCTGGCCCATTAGAGAGAATCAAAATATCGATGGGAACGCAATCGGGAACCAAATCCATAACAAATCTTTAAGAAAGATGGATCTAAATGTAACAATAGGAAAAATCTGCTGCACTTCGCTCAACTCACCCTATGGCAGCTCCGCCCGATGTGACACTCCTAGTCGATGGCTACAACGTGATTGGAGCCTGGATGCCCTTTGCGTTTAGTGGCGATCGCACTGCATTGGAGGCGGCACGGTCGCAGTTGATTGAGGAGTTAGCCAACTATAGTGCGTTTCAAGGCTACCAAACCCGCATTATTTTTGATGCCCATCAGCGTCATGAATCCTATGGCAGTTCTGAGCTGATTACCAATGCCTTAGAAATTTGCTATACCGAGTTTGGCGAGACTGCCGATAGCCATATTGAAGTCTTTTGCGCTCAGGCTCGGTTTAAAGCCCGTACTACGCACCATCGAATTATTGTGGCGACCAATGACCGTGCCCAGCAGCTTACGGTGTCAGGTTACGGTGCGGAGTGGATTTCTGCCCAGCAGTTGATCGGGGATGTAGAGGCGATCGCATTGAGTATTCAGCGCAAGCAGCGATCGAATAAAAAATCAGCGACGCGGCTGTTGTCTCATTCTTTAGACCCAGACGCGAAGAAGAAGTTGGAAAAATGGCGGCATGGATTGAATTGAAGATTGGGGGGATTGAAGACAGGTTGAATGCGTTACACATTGTAGGGGCGCAAGGCCTTGCGCCCCTACAAAATGCTGGCTTCTAACCGATCTACAACCGAGGTCTATGCACCCACCGCTTCTTTGGCGGCATAAAGCACCGCCGCATTGATCTCGGCAAAACCGCGATCGCGGGCGAACTTCTCGGTATTGCGTTTGACTTTACCGCGCACAAACCCAGGAATTTTGTTCAGCTCAGTCTGTCCGTCTGGTGTCCAACCGAGATCAGACTCAGCAGACATAGTTTTGGTGATCACTTCTTTAGTGTCGTGACCGCCAAAGATTTCCAGAAGGTGATCTTCCATACCTAGGGTAAAGGAGTTGTAAACCAAGTCCACGATTTGATTTGCGCCTTCATAACCGAGGAACGGACGGTATCCGACGGGGAAGTTTTGGATGTGGATGGGTGCTGCAATCACACCACAGGGGATATCCAATCGCTTACCGACGTGGCGCTCCATTTGGGTACCAAAGATTGCAGATGGCTCGTGCTTGGCAATTTTGTCGCCAATCTCAGCATTGTCATCGGTGATCAGCACTTCATCGCAATACTCGCTGACCTGATCTCTAAACCAGTCCGCGTCATATTTGCAGTAGGTGCCCGCCATCACCACATGGATGCCCATTTCCTTAGCCAAAATCTTGGTCATGGCAGCAGCGTGGGTGTTGTCACCAAACACAACTGCTTTTTTGCCCGTCAGGTTTTGGCAGTCGATGGAGCGGGAGAACCATGCAGCTTGGGAAACAAACCGCGTTTGATTATCAATGTAAGGTTCGTAATCCACATTTGCGCCCTGAGCATTCAGAACCTTTTGGATCAAACGAATACAGCGAGCCGTCTCGACAATACCCATGGGGCAGATGTCTACATAAGGCGTACCAAACTCTTTCTCTAAGTAGTGAGCCGTCGTCACCCCAATCTCACGATAGGGCACGAGGTTAAACCACGCTTGGGGAAGCCGTTTGAGGTTATTCACCGAGGCATCTTCGGGAATCATCTCGTTAACTTCAATGCCCAGATCCGCCATCAACCGCTTCAGTTCGGTTGCGTCATGGTTATTGTGGAACCCGAGGGTCGTCATCCCGATGATATTGACCGAAGGCTTTTCGGTTTTGCCTTGGGGCAGTGACCCGTCTTTACGGGCTTTGTCAATGTAGAACTGCACGATCTGGTCAAGCGTGCGATCGGCGGCCTGAAGTTCGTTATAGCGATAGTGGTTGATATCTGCCAGCAGCACATCACCCTGAGACGTTTCAGCAGCGCGTTCTACAAAGTTATGGAGATCTTCTTGCAAAATACTGGAGGTGCAGGTGGGGGTTAGCACAATCAAGTCAGGATGCTCTTCTGCGTCCTTACGGGTGATGTTATCCACCACCTTCTCTCCAGAGCCACGGGCGAGGACGTGACGGTCTACTACGCTGGTGGTGACGGGGGTAAATTCACGCTCACGGGTGAGCATGGAGCGCATCACGTTGAAATAGTCATCCCCGAGTGGGGCGTGCATGATGCCGTGGACATTTTTGAATGAGCTGGCAATGCGGAGGGTGCCAATATGTGCTGGCCCAGCATACATCCAATACGCCAATTTCATACCTTAAAGCTCCCTTGGGTGATCTGCACAAAATGTCTGTAGAGCAATCTTCTGTAGGGCAAGCCATAGAATGCCTACATTGACCTAAGCCTAACGCTCAAGGGCAAGGGCATTTACACCCTTGAAACAATACGCATAATGTTGAAACATTAATTGATGAGGAGATTCTGACAATTCTCAGGAAAAATACAGCAGTCCATCACATCTCAAAACGATGACATCATGAGCATCGTTTTAAGATCAAACGCTCTACACTGTAAGCGTTTGATATACGCACCAAAATGGAATCATTTGAAGCACAGGCGTTTCTCACTCCATTTATTCAAGCCTGCCAGACGATTCAGCCAGAGCATCCTGAAGATGTGCGTCGTTTTTTTGAGGGCGTGGTGGGCTTTCCCTATGATAAGGAGCTGCTGTTACAAGCCTTTGTGTATCTCAATATTGCGCGGTATTTGCCGACCTGCGATCGCCTCCTCCTCTTTGAAAAATCCCCTGACTTAGGCAACCGGACGGACTTAGGCAAGTGTGACTTTGTCTACCTCACCCAGCAGCAGACGCTTGTTTTGATCGAAACCAAATATATTGATCTCTCTGCCCACGGGACTACGGCTCAGCGACGTCGTACCAAGAAGCGCAAGGACGTTTTAGAGCAGGTGGGCAAACTCAAAACCTTTCTCAGCGAAAACTGGAGTATCCCGATGGATTGTTTGGAGTGTGCGGTGTTTACCACCGATCCCAGCTTGGTGACTCGCGGCGCTGAGAATGGCATTCTGACAGAATTTGTGTCGATTGATGACCTGTTTGAGTGGAAAGCTCAACAGCGTTTAAGTTCGAGCACTGCCTAAGGCTCGGTTGCATTGGATCCAGCCTTCAGTTGTAATGATGGATTCTTAGACGTTTGGGCGTTAGTCCGTGGCGGCACAATGGAGATCTCCGCTTCAAGCGAGTCATTGTCCTGAGCTTTTGCTTGAG
Source organism: Acaryochloridaceae cyanobacterium OTE_25_metabat_464 (assembly GCA_031362245.1). GTDB lineage: Bacteria > Cyanobacteriota > Cyanobacteriia > Thermosynechococcales > Thermosynechococcaceae > JAAURS01. The sequence goes on from JANLSD010000337.1 coordinate 12,932, forward strand.
CATCGGTGTCTGAATCATTTAACGGAAACATTGGTAAATCCAGGCTGTCCGCTGCCTGTATCACGAAGCTCTGGAGGTCATCCGGTGGTTTTGTGGCAGACTCTTGGTGCGTAACCACTCTGAATGGGCTAGCGATCGCAGGGCTACCCCAACAAAACACCAGCACCAGCAAAATCATGACCCGTTTGAGTAAGCTAAAGAGCGAAGATTTCACCACGACGGACTGGCCCAGTTTCCAAAACAGTCTCTCCATCGTAGTTTAGAAAAATGTCTACCCTTCAGCTGATCGCCCAATGGAATCCCTCCCACTTTTCCAAAATCCACTGTGGCACGATGCGATCGCCGCCCTCATCACCTTGGCCCTCGCGCTGCTGTGGCTGCGGATCATGGATGTGATCGCCCATCAAGGCTGGCTAGAACCCAAACTCAGTCGCAAAATTATCCACATTGGGACAGGGCCATTGTTTGTGTTGTGTTGGCCTTTGTTTAGTGACAACTTTAGCGCACGCTATTTTGCCGCCTTAGTGCCCCTCAGTATTACCGTTCAGTTTATTGCCATTGGCCTAGGGTGGCTGCAAGATCCAGCCGCAGTTAAAGCCATGACCCGCACAGGCAACCCCAGAGAAATTCTGCGCGGGCCATTGTTTTATGGCCTTGTTTTTGTGGTTTGCACTATCTGCTTTTGGCGCAATTCCCCTATCGGCATTGTGGCCCTCATGCTGATGTGCGGCGGAGATGGGCTGGCAGATATTATAGGCCGTCGTTTTGGGGTGCATAAACTGCCCCTCAACCCAGAGAAAAGCTGGGCGGGTTCAGCGGCGATGTTTGGCGGTAGCTTTGCCTTTGCGTTGGGGATGCTGGTCTGGTTTGGGCACCTAGGACTGTTGAGTTTTTCCCTGGGTGAAACGGTTGGGGTTGTGGCGGTGATCGCCCTCATTGTCACCCTTGTGGAAGCCCTGCCGTTTCGGGATATTGATAACTTGACGCTCACAGGAACGGCGATCGTTTTGGGGTTGTGGTGGCTGTAAGGAAAAGGGTGTTTAGAAGTAATGTTTAAGAGCCTCGAGCCTGGATATATTGAAAAAAGCGAACAATACAGCATTTTTGTTCTGTTCAGGTCATGATCTAAATAGAAGTGCTGGGATTTGTACCATGATCTTTACTCCTGATTCCCCCGAACCTCTGGCTCAAGACGAGTCTGGTCTCAATGAAATCGATCTCATTTTGCAATCTATGCACGCTCCGCTCTCAGGAGGTTCCCAGCCTCTACAGGAAGCTGCTATCACACTTTCAGAAACATCAATCGCTACATTTCAATCGCAAACCATTACAGACCATGGGCCTGGCTCAATCTTGAAAGACTTTCAACTCTTTTTGGACAGCATTGGCACAAAAGGCGTACCTGTGAGCAGCGCCCGTCATACCCTACCCACTAAACTGCTGAGTGAACTCAATGAGTCTCTCGGTCAACCCATTGCGATCGCCTTTGCGCGTCCTGCCCAGAAATCCTACCCCAATATTTGCGGTCTATACCTGCTCTCAAAGGCCAGTGGATTGGTTCATGATGTGATGTCAGGGAAAAAGCCTGGGGTCGTCTTAAATGCCGAAGGGTTATCTGAATGGAAAGAGCTTAACCCCACAGAACAATACTTCACGCTCCTAGAAGCTTGGCTCGTCCGTGCTCGCCCAGAGATGCTAGGAGAACGTTCAGGGGGAGGTTTTCGACGCGATGAAGGTTCAAGTTGTCTGGCGTTTTGGCAGTTTAGGACTGGCGCTGACCTTAAGTTCGCAAAATATGCCGATCAGGATATTCTTCGATACACCCCCACGTTGACCAATCTTGCCTTGATGCAACTGTTTGGGTTGGTGACGATTCAATCGGCTAAGCCAGACAGTGGCAAGGGATGGCGCATTAAATCCATCCAAAAGCTGCCTTGGGGAGATGCTGTATTTCAAGGATATCTAGAGGCATTAGATACAAATGACTACGGGTGGCCGATTGATACAGAACCCTATGCGCCTTTTGGGGCACTTCAGCCTGTCTTTCAACCCTATTTTCCCGATTGGCAAAATACCCTATCGACTCAGAAGCCAGAGTTTAGACCCGGTGTTCATACCTTTAAGGTCACGCTAGGAAAGGCTTGGCGACGGATGGCGATCGCGGGTAGCCTATCCCTCGAAAATTTGAGCCATTTGATTTTGGCATCTGTTGACTTTGATTCTGACCATCTGGATATGTTCGAGTATCAGGAAGCCTCGGGGCGCACCGTGTCGGTCAATCATCCCTACTGCGACGAAGGGCCTTTTACGGATGAAGTGCAAATTGGAGAGATCCCGCTTAAACCTGGAATGTCCATGACCTACATTTTTGACTTTGGGGACTGGTGGAAGTTTCAAGTCACGCTAGAGTCGGTGACAGAGGTGCATGCTAAAGCAGACTACAGCGAAATTCTGGAGCGTCACGGAAAGGCTCCGCAGCAATACCGTGACTGGGATGATGAGGATTGATTTAATTACCCAGATAAATCCCAAGCCCTCGCGCCGTTTTGACTAGGGTGCCGTTGAGGTCTACTTTTTCGTACTGGGCGATCGCCTCGGCAATGGGCACGCTTGACACCTGCCGTTTCTGCCAGGTCACAATTTGATCATATTTGCCTTGGGCAATCAAATCCACCGCCGCAACCCCAAAGGCTGAAGCAATCAACCGATCCAAGGGCGATGGAATACCACCCCGTTGCACATGACCCAAGACCGTCACCCGCGTTTCGGCGATGTTGTTGCCACAGATTTCATTGGCAAGATATTCGCCAATCCCACCCAGGCGACAGTTGCCTGCTGCATCAGTTTGCATCTGAGTGATGCCTTCTTCCACACGGGCGGCTTCGGCGGTAATGATGAGGGCAGAATTTTTGCCCCGTCGCTGCCAGCCCTTGAGTTTATTGCAAATGTGGGGCACAGAAAACGGAATTTCTGGAATCAAAATAATGTCGGCACCGCCTGCAATGCCTGCACTCATGGCAATGTGGCCTGCATCTCTGCCCATGACTTCTAAAATCATGACGCGGCTATGGCTGGCTGCCGTAAACTGAAGCCGATCCAGGGCTTCGGTGGCAATGTTAACGGCGGTATCAAAGCCAATGGAGCGCTCGGTGACGCCCACGTCGTTATCGATGGTTTTGGGGATACCCACCAGGTTCCAGTTCCCCTGCTGGGCTAACTGGCGCAAAATCGCCATACTCCCATCGCCACCGATGCCGATGATGGCATCAAGGCCCAGTTGATGGTAGCCCTGGATAATTTCATCGGAGCGATCCTTCAAAGTCCCGTCTGGCATGGGAAATGCAAAGGGATTGCCTGTGTTGGTGGTGCCGAGCATGGTACCGCCCGCAGTGAGCCAAGAATCCACAGTTTTGATGTCGAGGGGCCAAACACTAGCAGGATTCGCCATCAGCCCCAAAGTCGCCTGACGAATACCTAAAACTTCCCACCCATAGGTTCCCACGGCCCGACGTACCACCGCCCGAATCACAGGGTTAAGACCCGCGCAGTCTCCACCGCTGGTTAGAATGCCAATCCGTTTATGCTCGACCATTATTCAGTAATGATTCTGTATTCCCAACAAAAACCATACGACCAAACGAGACCACTGTGTCGAGATTATGGAGTCGAGGGGGCTTATGTTATGAAAAATTTATGATTGCTTCGGCGCGAGGCAAAATGGCCCTCTCTTCGCGCTATGGAGTTTCATTTCTCATCCACGGAAAGAGCGCCTTTTGAGGTGAGCTGATTTCTGCCACCGATGTGTAGAAAAAGTCTTGCCATCCGGTTTCGGGCAGTCCCGCAAAAATCATCAGATTAAGTGGATACGCTTCGCTATCGGTGCAGCGGCGGAAGTCATCGCGAAACAGAAAGATGGCTTTATGGAGGGCGATCGCCATGCCCAATTCCACCATCACACCTTCATCGGGCGGGGTGCCATTCACAATTGCAAAAATGCCATCACAGGCAATCACATCTCGACAATCGGCTTGGGCCACTTGATAGGCCCACCCTGCCTCAGACAAATCAATTTGATTATTGCGCTCAAAGGGTTCCCATACCTGGGCACCTAATTCATGTAATGCTTGGACAATGGGAGGCAGCAACAGCGATCGCTGCTGTGCTGAAAAACCGTAAGGATTTGCTAAATAGAGCGTCTTTGTCACAATTCATGCCCCTTATCTTGCTCGAAGCATAAATCAAAATGGACAACATGAAAGACTTTACTTGGCAAACGCTCCAAAATGGGTCAGATATCCGAGGCGTTGCCTTAGAAGGGGTTGCAGGAGAAGCCGTCAACCTAACCCCTGAGGTGGTCAATATTTTAGGCAAGGCGTTTGTGCAGTGGCTGGCTCAAACATTGGAGGTGGCCCCAACAGATCTCACCGTCTCCTTGGGCAGAGATAGTCGTCTCTCCGGTGAAGCCTTGATGCAAGCCGCCGTAGAGGGCATCTCGTCCCTTGGGGCCAATGTGTATGACGTTGACATTGCCTCCACCCCCGCCATGTTCATGAGTACCGTGACCGAGGGATTTAGCTGTCATGGGGCCATTATGCTAACGGCCAGTCATTTGCCTTTCAATCGTAATGGCCTTAAGTTTTTTACGGCTCAAGGTGGACTGGGCAAACAGGACATTACCCAGATTCTGAAATTGGCTCAGCAAAATGAATTTGACTCTGCCGCAGAAAGTGGTCAAGTCACCAAACGAGACTTTATTTCGACCTATGCCCATCATTTGGTGCAGACGATCCGCCAAGGGGTCAACCATCCTGAGCACTATGAGCAACCCCTAAAAGGCTTCAAAATTATTGTGGATGCGGGGAATGGTGCGGGCGGATTTTATGCCAGCAAGGTGCTCAAACCCTTGGGGGCAGATACTACCGGAAGCCAATTTCTAGACCCAGATGGCACCTTCCCGAACCATATCCCAAACCCTGAAGATAAGGTGGCGATGGCATCCATTTGTCAGGCGGTGATTGACCACAAAGCAGATCTTGGCATCATCTTTGACACCGACGTAGATCGTGGGGCTGCGGTAGATAGCCAAGGCCAACCCCTCAATCGGAATCATCTCATTGCATTGATTGCGGCGATCGTTTTGCGGGAGCATCCCGGCACCACAATTGTGACGGATTCTGTAACCTCCGATGGGTTGACACAGTTTATCGAAGCAGACTTGAAGGGTGTTCACCATCGGTTCAAGCGGGGCTATAAGAATGTCATTGATGAGTCGATTCGGTTGAATCAGGTGGGGCAGGAATCTTGGCTGGCGATCGAAACGTCCGGTCACGGGGCGATGAAGGAGAACTACTTTCTGGATGATGGGGCTTATTTGGTGAGTAAGCTACTGATTGAACTCGCCCGCTTAAGTCTT
>JANLSD010000363.1:0-18874 GCA_031362245.1 Acaryochloridaceae cyanobacterium OTE_25_metabat_464
GGTTCAAATCCTAGTTACTGCGTTCTACTGTTTTAAGCACAAATCAGTAGAAAAAATGCCCTCGTAGACGAATGGTTAAGTCGCTGCGCTTTCAACGCGGAGGTTGCGGGTTCAAATCCCGTCGAGGGAGCCAAGCTATAGGTCGGCCCGCCTACCAGTGTGGGCAACTGTCTGTAAAACAGCCGCTAATTGCGTTGCAGGTGCAACTCCTGCCCGACCTACCAAACCTATGGAGAGTAAACCGATTAGGCAATCGGCGCTGTTTGCTAAACAGATGGAGTTTCAAGCTTGTGGTTCATGTCCACTGCTCTCCGCCTTGAGAACGTGGTGTAAGTGGATAACATTTCAGATTACGAATCTGAAGAGTGAAGGTATCTGCTTTGCAGGCGCTAACGCGAACAAGTCCTTCCGTTCTCGCCACTTATGGAGGTTGTCCGGCATGGACGAGGAAAGCGTCTTGAAAACGCCTGCGGGAAAACCGTCAAGAGTTCGATTCTCTTAGCCTCCGCTTTTGGGAAGTTGGTGAAGCTGGTGCTCACGTGCCGCTGAAGACGGCGAGAAGACGGTTCGATCCCGTCACTTCCCATTCCCAACAAGGGAAATCTGTAATGCCTTATAGCTCAATGGTAGAGCGATCGCTTGTTAAGCGAAGGGTTGTAGGTTCGAATCCTACTGGGGCAGCCATTGATTGCCGGATCGACTAATGGCAGGTCGCAGCGCTCTGAACGCTGAAATGCAGGTATCTCCTACGGAGACGCTTCGCGAACAACCCCTGCTCTGGCATCCAAACTCAGTGCCCTGTGGTGTAATTGGCAACATCTCGCTCTTTGAAAGCGAAGACTTCAGGTTCAAGACCTGACGGGGCAGTTGGGAGGTAAACAGTCGCCTGGGTCAAACCTCTGTAAACCTCCCTTTCCTTACTCTTGTAGCCCAATTGGTAGAGGCAACTGTCTCAAAAACAGTTTATGTGTGAGTTCAACTCTCACCAAGAGTACCAAAACACGCTCCTGTAGCCCAACGGAAGAGGCGATCGTTTTAGATGCGGTGCGTTGGAGGTTCAAATCCTCTCAGGAGTACCAAAATCGGGATGTAATTCAGTGGTCAGAAGCTTTGGTTTGGGGCCAAGGAGTCACAGGTTCGAATCCTGTCATCCCGACCATTCTCATCTCGCGGATATTGATTGGGTTGTTGGCAGAGCGGATATGCAGCCGCCTTTTAAGCGGAATAATCCAGGTTCAACCCCTGGGCAACCCACCAAGTTCACATTTTAAATCATCTGGGCGTTTGGCAGAACGGTTATGCACCTGATTCTTAATCAGGCTTACACAGGTATCTCCTACGGAGACGCTTCGCGAACAACTTCTGTAGCGCTCACCAAAGTAAACCCTTGTAACCCAATTGGCAGAGGTTCCAAGCTTAAACCTTGGTAGTTGCTGGTTCAAATCCAGTCAGGGGTATGCGGGGATGGAGCAACAGTGGCTCGGTAGGTTCATACCCTACACATCAGCGAGTGCAATTCTCGCCCCCGTCACCAAATGCGAATGTGGTGCAGCGGCTAGCACCCCTGGTTTCCACCCAGGAGACACGAGTTCGAATCTCGTCTTTCGCTCCAAAGCATGGGAGTGTCGCCTAATGGATTTGGGCATCGATCTTCTAAATCGATCTGTGTAGGTTCAAGTCCTACCACTCCTGCTAAATATGGGTCTGTAGCTTAATTGGGAAAGCGTCTGCCTTGCAAGCAGAAAGATGTCGGTTCAACTCCGACCAGAATCCACCATGTTGACTGTTGGCGAAGCCGCTCCTCTGGAGCTAGCCAAAGCGTCGAGGTGCTGGTTTGTGAATCCAGTATTAGCGGGTTCGAGTCCCGTCAGTCACCCCAAATGGAAGGTGCCGCTAAGTGGTCGGCAACTGGTCTTGAAAACCAGGGTAGGGTAAACCTAGGGGTTCGATTCCTCCACTTTCCGCTTTTCTTCCGCCTGATGCCAAAAAGTGAGGCGCTGTACTGATAATGCAGTTTTAGGAGGGGCAGTACCTCCCAGGCGGATTTTTGAGTCTTGTAGAAAAATTGTTGAAGTCCCACTTCAATCCTTACCCTCAAGTGTAGAAGTTGACCCGCTCAATAGAGGAGACGAACCGTGCAATTATGCAGATTCGACAACATCCAAGAATTTTGGCAGAAGGCTCAGGATTATCTGCTCCAGCATGAGGCAGAGCATAATCTGTTGCTGGGAATTTCCCACACCCTGCTGCATTATCCAGAGCGTTATCCAGACCCACCTTACCTGACGATCGCTGTGCACCAAAAGTCCGCCCAATCCAACGCCCAGATTCAGGCCATCGCAATCCGCACACCTCCCCACAAGCTATTGCTCTCCAAAGCACAGGATTTCGATGCTTTGACCTTAATTGCACAAGATTTACAGGACTATCCCGAATCACTCCCTGGCGTAAGCGGACTTGTTCCAGAAGTAGAAGTTTTTGTGCAGGCATGGCAAACCTTAATAGGGCAGTCCTATCAACGAGCGCTAGAGCTAAAAATTCATCAGTTAACTCAAGTTAAACCTGTTGGGACAGCCAATGGTTCGCTCAGGCTTGCGACGGAAGGCGATCGCCCTCTATTAACGGAGTGGTATACCGCCTTTGCTGCTGAAATTGGCGAATTAATCACTTTAGATGCGGAAAAGGCCGTAAACCTTGGGCTAAAGCAGCAGAGTATTTACCTGTGGGAAGACGGCATCCCCGTGTCATTGGCTACCGCCAAACAATTTTTGCCTACAGCCGCTCGACTTGGCCCAGTCTATACGCCAACGAAGTATCGCTGCAAAGGATATGCGACCGCCTGTGTTGCTGCGGTGAGCCAAAAGCTTCTAGAGCAGGGGTGCGATCGCTGTTTCCTATTTACAGACCTGGCAAATCCTACGTCTAATCGAATTTATCAGGCGATTGGGTATCGTCCTGTGTGTGACTGGCATGATTACTCATTGAACTCCTGAAAAAGGGCATCAGTCTTCTACACCGATTGGGTTAGGTATTGCCTAGGGCTACGCTACGCGAACGAGTCCTGCCACTCCTGTCAAATATGGGACTTTAGCTCAATTGGAAGAGCGAAGGGATCTGTGAAGCGTTCAGTTTATCAATGGCAAGTGTTGAGAAACCGGAAAAGGGTAAGGGGCGATCGCAAGGTTCCCATACCGTTATGAATGCTGGGTATAGCTAACAAGGGCAATCATTGCACCCTGGGGGTCTTGAATCAGCACAAATCGACCTGCTGGCGGAATGTCTATGGGTTTCATGAGTACCTTGCCTCCCAGTTGCTCAACTTTCGCAATGGATTGATCCACATCTTCAACCGTGACATAGGTACCCCAAGCGGGCTGCATATTAGGTGCGTTAGGAGGCAGGGGCGCAATTGCGCCAATTTCATGACCGTCTACTTCGATCACGGTATAGGGGGTGTTTCCGATCTGACCCTTTTTTAGTGACCAGCCAAATAACTGATGGTAGAAATCACAGGCTGCTTCGGGATTTGAGGTGAGTAATTCGCACCAGCTAAAGGCACCCGGTTGAGAAAATGGATTCATGTTATGGTCTCCCCGTCGCACGTAGGTAACTACTTTTTGATCCAATTTATAGAAAAGTGCAGCTACAAAGACTTCCGAAAAGTCCAATCAATAACTGTCTTGAGTCACTTTTGGCGATCTCGAAGATTATAGGATAGAAAGGATAGATTCCCGATGGAGGTTGGCGATGGAGATGTATTCCTTCGCTCGACTAGGGGCGACGCGAAAAAGAAGACGGTTGGTCTCTCGAATTCCTTGAACCCTAGATCTAATCTAAACTTCAAGAGTAACTCTGTATCAGTAGTGTCATGGCGATAGTCTCCTCCCAAAGTCAGCCGTCTCAGCCAGACGACAAGCCATCGAAGCGCAAGAAGGCTGAACCTGCGATCGCCAGCACGTCCAACACAGTAACGCCCCAAGCCTCCACCCCCGTCCCAACACCTGCAACACCTTCCATCGTCAGTCCAGAAGCCGCACCAGAAGAAAAGCGCAACCAAAATGACGAAAAGCTACGCCCTCAAAAGCTCTCAGAATACATCGGGCAACGAGAACTCAAAGACGTCCTTAAGATCACGATCCAAGCCGCCCAATCCCGTCAAGAACCTTTAGATCATCTACTCCTCTACGGCCCCCCAGGACTGGGCAAAACCACCATCTCCCTCATCCTCGCCACCGAAATGGGCGTCACCTGCAAAGTCACCAGCGCCCCCGCCCTCGAACGCCCCCGCGATATCGTCGGCTTACTCATGAATCTCCAGAAGGGCGACATTTTATTTATTGACGAAATCCATCGCCTATCGCGGATGACCGAAGAACTGCTCTATCCCGCGATGGAAGACTATCGCCTTGATATCACTATCGGTAAAGGCCAATCTGCCCGCATCCGCAGCCTCACCCTGCCGCCCTTCACCCTCATCGGAGCCACCACTCGCGTCGGTGCCCTCACCTCACCCCTGCGCGATCGCTTTGGCTTCATCCAGCGCCTCCGCTTTTACGAACCCGACGAACTCGACCAAATCATCCTTCGTACCGCCACTATCCTAGGCGTCGAAATTCTCCCCGATGCCGCCCAAGAAGTGGCCCGGCGATCGCGGGGCACCCCTCGGATCGCCAATCGTCTCCTACGCCGAGTCAGAGACTATGCCGCCGTCAAACAAGTGAGTCCCATCACAGGGGCGATCGCTATGGAAGCCCTCGAACTCTTTAATGTGGATCCCTGCGGATTAGATTGGACAGATCGCCGTTTACTCAGTGTCATGATTGAGCACTATGGCGGAGGCCCCGTCGGACTTGATACCTTAGCCGCCGCCACCGGAGAAGACGCCCAAACCATTGAAGAAGTCTATGAACCCTACCTGCTCCAAATTGGCTACCTCAACCGTACCCCTCGGGGACGTGTCGCCACCCCAGCCGCCTGGAAACACTTAGGCTTTGAACCACCAGAGCATCAGCTTTCGATTCTGAGATAAACACGATTCTATTAGCCCTACGGGCAATGAGTAGCTTAAATCAAGACTTTTCAGTACTCTAGTTGAGGGTTCCTTTGTACACGCGAAATGAAGCATCGTTTTTTTTCTATTGCTCCCTTGCATTTCCGCCGAAAATCGCTTGCAGCTGGAGGAGGGATCCTCATCGCAACTTGGCCCCTGTTAGCGACTGGGCAATGCATGGAAAAGCTGAAGGGGAAAATCTACACTAATTTGCCAGAAAATCTCTGTCCCCACTATACCGATATGCTCTTGGGGCGTTCACCGCAACAACAAGAATATGGAGGCGTGATTTGCGATCGCCCAGAAACCTCCTATATTTTGCTACAGCGTCTACTCCGGTATACCAACCAGGGTAAAGCCGTATGGCAAATTACACAGATTAAGCCCATTCCCAAACCCAACGCTCAAAGCCTCGTGTTAGGAACCGGATGCCACTTACAGACGCAAGACACCAGACCAACTCAACCCATCTTTGCCCTTGTCCAGCCAAGGGCTAAAAATACTTACCAAACGCTCTCGGCTTGGAGCATTAATTTAAGCAAAGAGTCCTTTTCAACCGTAGAAGCCCAACGGGTTATCTGCAAAGACATTTTAAAATGAAGTAATTAAAGCAACGAAAAATTTGCATAAAAATACCTGTAAGCAATTTAAGACCTACAGGCATTGATAAACTCCAACTTGTTCGTTTTATTATTGTGAGTTTTATTTAGGCTAATTCACGTAGCTATATTCCAAGCTATGCAGAAGGCTTGTGAGCGCTACGAAAGCGCCGACCATACCAAAGACCCAGTATACCTATCCCAGCCGTAATGGCTGTGGTGGAAGAAGGCTCAGGCACTGGAGGGGGGGTACCACCGCCACCACCACCGCCACCCGCCAGCAGCGGAATCGCGACAAGCGGCAAGGCCAAACCAGCTAACGAAGCAAGCGGGAATCCACCTAACGCACCACCACCCACTGGAGGGACGCCAGCGACTTCACAGGTTGTTGTTCCACCAATCTCACAGCAATCGTCCAACGCAGGTGCTTGGGCAACCAAGCTAGAGGAAAGATTAGAAGGCGCGGCTGGATCTGCGGCAGACGCATTAGCAACGACAGAACCTGTCACCGCACTGGCAAGAACACCAGAGGACGATGACGGGGGTAAGCTTGGAGTCACTGCATTCAATGACGGTGCCAAAGAATTTACAGAACCACCCCCAGTAGAAGATAGGGCGCAGCCTCCCGCAGCAGCAGACGGTGCAGGTGGCTGTAACCCAGAAACATTGGGCTGGAGGAGTGAGTCGTCAGTAGCGGCTACGCTTTTAAGAGAAGCGCCATAGGCCATAGGCACTTGGGCCATCTGGTAAGAACACAGAACCATGCCTAAGGCAAAAGGTGAGAATTTTTGAATCGCTTTATTTTTCATTTTTCCGTTCACTAGCTAATCCCCCACCTTTTACAATGCTAAGCCTTAAGATTTAAGCTTCAACCCATCGGGAGTATTTTATAAATATCTAAACCTGAGCGGTAAAACCCTATTCCAAAGCTTTTTCATCCATCCTAAATTTTAGGAAGTTCAGTCAAACTACCACAGACCTCTGATAGGCAAAGGTGCGACAGGTGTCCCACCCCCTTGAGGAATGGGTGTTGGCTCAGGAACCACTGGAATTGTACTCACTGGGGCGGGCGTCTCGGTGCAGCAAAGTTTAGTTGCCCAAGTACCGACGTGAGTCGTCACCTTTAGCTCTTTGCCTGGAACAAGACCCATGCGTGCAATGGTGGCCGTTTCAACAGGCGTTGTAAAGGTTTCACCGGTTGCAGAGGTCAATGTAACCTGATCTCCATTAACGGCAGAAACTTTACCCGTAAATTCGCGCTCAACCGTAGCAGGCTCCAGTCGAGTTAAAGCACCAGTGGCATCGGTGTCGTAACCCACCAAAGCACCCCTTTGTAAACCGCTGGCCGAGGTGGCTAGGTTACTGGGAACGGTCAACTGCTTAGTGGTGCCGTCCAAGGTGCGGACCTCTAAAACGCCACCAGATGATGAACGAACCATTCCATAATTTGTCGGTAACTTGGCCGCAGAGGCTCCACCACCCGTTGGCGTAATAGAGGTATCAGGCGCAATGAAACCCGAAGGTGTAATAGAAGTGTCAGGTTGACCTTGAGCTAAAATGCTCTGAGAGGTTGGGCGAGAAAACCTTGACTGAGCCACTTGAGCATTGCTAGATTGCGCTAGCCCAATCAACGTAGTGGCCACAACAAGGGAAGGTAGACCCACGACTGTCAAAAATCTTTTCATCAGATTACTCAAAATGCGACTAAGGTTATGTGTCAAGTTTTTCTGTCCCCCCTGTCGTCCTATATCTTAACCAGCCTTTCTTCAGATGTCTCTAGTTTTTAAACTAATTTAAAAACTAGAGACAGCTTACAGATGCGCCAGTCAGAGCAGGAGTAATGACGCTATAGAATAAATTGCTTATAAATGAAATGTACCGTTAAATAAACATCCTTCTCTTCTGAAGGTAGATTTTAACGCTGAACTGGCCTGTAAGACTCGATTCTTATGGTTTAAGGGGGGAAATCCAAAGAATTTAAATATTCTTACGCCCAAGAGGACTGGCACAGGATGTGTTGATTTTACTGGTTTTTTAGAATTTTTTGGTTAACTTTACCCTAATATGACGTCAGTCTTAAGTATATTACACCATTATGTCAAGTCACCTGGGTTCTAAAAACCCCTTTTTAAAACGGTTTTTAGAATGGTAATCTATAAAGTTCTTAACATTTAGGTTTATGCCTGTATGAAGAATAAGAAGTTAATTTTTGCTTAGACTTAGAAGCCGTTGAACGAGTTCAACCGCCTTAAAGAAGGATGAATACGGGCTGAAATGTGCGCGTTATAAGTGATGCGCTCCTAAGTTTAAAGCCTCAGTCCCTAAGATTTACTGCCCTTCCCCTATTGACTGCCCCTCCCCTATTAATAGTTTTATATCGCTGCGAGTGTTCCAAATAAGGTCATGATGCATCCTGAACAAGAATCCGTCGATCTAGAGTTGGCAAAAAGCCATGAAGCTGCCGAATATCTAGGTATGAAAAACTGGAGCGCCGCTGATACCCAGCAAAAACGAGGCTTAAACCTCAATCCGTTTAAACGGTTGGTTCAGCGCAATTGGCTTCTCATCGGCCTTCCGACCCTCTTGGCGGGGGGGGTAACGGGGGCGATCGTGTTGCTAAGTCCACAAACCTACTCTGGGATGTTTCAGGTTCTGGTGGAACCCATGAGTACGGAAGGGAAGCTTGTACAACCGGCTGTCCTCACCCCCGATGCCAGTAGTGCTGCTGCTGAGCTTGACTATTTAACGTTGGTGCGGGTTTTGACCAGCCCTAGCGTGCTGTCAGGCATTATTCAGAAAATTCAAACGAAGTATGGTGCAGTAACCTATGCGGATTTGACGAAGAAGTTAACCGTTGAGCGCATTGAAAAGAATCCGGCTGAAAAAACAAAAATTGTTAGTGTTACCTATGAAAATAGCGATCCTCAGGAAATCCTATTTACGCTGAATGAGTTGTCTGCGGGCTACCTCAAGTTTGGTTTAGAAGATCGAAAGAGCCAAATTGGGGGTGGGGTTGCCTTTATTGAGCAGCAGTTGCCGGGGATCAAGAAAAGAGTTGAGACCCTAGAAGGCCAAATGCAGGCACTCCAGCAGCAGCACAGTATTAGCGATCTTGAGGGGGAAGGAACGGCGTTGGCGCAACAGGCGCGCCAAGTGCAAACTCAACAGCTTGATGCCCAGCGAGACTTGGCGGCACAAAAAAGTCTGTATAACAACCTTCAGCAGCAGCTTGGTGGTGGCGTAACGCCAAAGGATATTATCAATGCCTCTTCCCTAAGTGAGAATCCCCGTTATCAGACGCTCTTGGGTCAGCTTAAACAGCTTGAATCTCAAATTGCGCTCCAGTCTGCTAATTATCAACCTGATTTTCCAGGGTTGCAGACGCTGCAAGAGCAGCGTAGAGGACTGATGGCACTGCTCCAGCAAGAGTCCCAAAAGTTGGTGGGTAGCACGTCTGTCCCCCAATTTCAGGCTTCGATTCAGAAAACCATGAGTCAGCAGTTGGTAGATTCCCTGAACCAAATTCAGGTTTTAGAGGTTCGCAATCAGGCATTGGGGCAGGCCAGTGCCGCCATTGAGCAAAAAACGCAGCAGTTTCCTGAAATTAAGCGGCGCTCTAATGACCTCCAGGCTCAGCTTGAAATTGCCCAAAATACGCTGAAGCAACTACAGCTCAAACGAGAAAGTTTACGGGTTGAAGCAGCACAGAAAGAGGTGCCTTGGCGTTTGCTGTCTAAGCCAGATTTATTGAAAGATGCCCAAGGTAATTTAATTTCTTCTTCTCGCAAAGGGCTACAAAAAATTTTAATGGGTCTTTTAGGTGGATTTTTGCTGGGGATAGGTTTGGCAATCCTCCGTGAAAAACGACGCGATATTTTTTATTCTCTGGAGGATTTACAAGAGGATGCAAAGTCTCCACTGCTGGGTATTTTTCCTGTGGAGAATAAATCGACTCCGGTGCTGCCCATCAGTCAAGAGAGTGAAACTTGGTCAGAATCTCCATCCTCTTTGTTAAAAGCGGCTGAATCTCTCTATACAAACCTTAGGTTTTTGCCCCTGGACGCGGGGATAAAGTCTTTGGTGATTGCCTCGGCGAGTCCACGGGATGGCAAAACAACTGTGATTACTTATTTAGCAAAGGCTGCTGCTAGTTCTGGGCAGCGGGTGCTGGTGGTAGATACCAATATGTCTTCGCCTCAGCTTCATTCTTGGCTAGATGTGCCCAAT
The DNA here is from genome assembly GCA_031362245.1 of Acaryochloridaceae cyanobacterium OTE_25_metabat_464. GTDB lineage: Bacteria > Cyanobacteriota > Cyanobacteriia > Thermosynechococcales > Thermosynechococcaceae > JAAURS01. Next base: position 9,877 of record JANLSD010000363.1, read on the forward strand.
TTTGAGGGACTCAATGAGGTGCTGACGAAAAGTGTGGATCCAAATCAGTTGATTCAGAGATCGCCCCAGCAAAGCAACCTCTTTGTGCTCCCTTCGGGTCAAGGTTCATCCGCGTCTCGCAAGCTCATGGGGTCTCAGCAAATGAAGCACCTCATGGGTCAGCTTCATTCAATGTTTGACTTGGTGCTGTATGACACGCTGCCGCTTCAGTCCTCTGCCGACGCGAACTTCCTGTCACGGAATGCTGATGGGATGCTGTTGGTGGTGAGCGTTGGAAAAACGCGGCGATCGCTGGTGCTCAAACTTCTGAAGAAAATTCAGGGTGTGCGGATCCCGTTATTAGGCATTGTGGCCAATCAGGTTAAATCGATGCCCTCTAGCAGTGAGTCTGACAAACACGATTCTCTAGAGCATTTTGAGGATGAATTTGAGATGTTCCGCATTTCGCCTTCACAGGAGTGAAGCATGATGGGCATACTAGGGGCTAAACCACGCTAAAATGTCGATTTTGAAGGTTCACCCTGTTTATGCCTAGCATCGCCACCGTGATCTGGGGACTGAGCTGGCTTCCCATCGTTGTCTTGGGAGGGCTAGGTTTAATTTTTTTGAGTGAGGTCTGGGCGGCGCACCATGATTTAGAAGGGGTTGAGTCCAGCGATCTGCCTAACCCTCCTACGGCAGTGTTGATTCCTGCCCACAATGAGGCGTCAGAGATTGCTGCGACGGTGCAGTCGATTCTGAAAAATTTAGGGCCGTTGGATCAGTTGATTGTGATTGCGGACAATTGTGGCGATCGCACTGCTGAGACCGCACGACAAGCCGGAGCCTTCGTTCTTGAGCGTACTGACCTTGTCCTGAAGGGGAAAGGATACGCACTGGATTATGGACTTAAGTTTTTAGCAAAAGATCCACCGGAGATGGTGGTATTTATGGACGCGGACTGTACCGTAAGCCCTGGCAGTATTAAGATTTTGGCCCAAATATCTTGGACGCTTCAGCGTCCAGTGCAAAGTACCTACTTAATGGAGCAGCCCATCAACGCGTCACTCCGAGATCAGATTTCAGCCTTTGCCCTAACCCTCAAAAATTTAGTCCGGCCCCTGGGTATGAAGGCGTTGGGATGGCCTTGTTTATTAACCGGTTCGGGGATGGCGCTGCCTTGGGCGATGCTTGCGCCGATTTCGTTGGCGGGCAATCGGAATGCGGATGACATGCAGCTTACGGTGGATTTGGCCCTTGAGGGTGCGTCGCCTTTGTATGAACCGCGATCGCAGGTGATGGGACGGCTGATGCAGGCGGAGGATGCCTACAGCCAGCGCACCCGATGGGAACACGGCCACCTCCGCATGATTTTGACCCAGGTGCCTCGCTTGCTGAAGGCGATGGTGATCCAACGACGGTTTGACCTGCTCATTTTGGCCTGCGATATGGCCATTCCGCCACTTTCACTATTTATTTTGCTGTGGGTGGGCCTTGTCTTGCTCAACTTAGGCGCACTGAGCCTCGGCGTGGTGAACGTCTGGAGCTTTGTGTTTAGTCTTTTGGCTGGAGTGCCCATTATTGTGGGTGTTTGGCTGGCTTGGCATCGCTTTGGGCGAACGCTGCTGCCGAGCCAAAACTGGAAGGAAATTCCGAGCTATCTCCTGTGGAAAGCGCCGATTTACCTCAAATTTATGACCCGACCTCAAACCCGCTGGCTCAAAACCGAACGGGATGCCGCAAAGCCTTCAGACCCGCTTTGATTTTCGGCATCTCGGCGACAATTTCGTGACGTCCTCCACGGCAGGGTGTTATCATCATAAAGTTGTCAAAATTGATTCAGCGACAAGGTTAAAATGGCTTGCCCTAAAAAGAAAACCTCAAAATCCAAACGTGACAAGCGTCGCGCCAACTGGAAACACCTCGGTAGCGTCCAAGCTGAAAAAGCAATGTCTATGGGTAAATCCATCTTGACAGGTCGCGCTAAAGGGTTCTACTACCCTGTTGCCGACGAAGAAACAGAAGAAGACTAATCTCGTTCTCAGCCTGTGGCTTTAGTCTTGACCAGTTAAGCAACACAATTGTTTGCTGAGGTTTCAACCACAGGTCAAGAACATTACAAACGTTTTTGACTCAGTTTACTTCACCCATTTCCTCCAGCCCCCTCGATTTTATGATCTGGAGAAAATGGGTTGTTTCTGTGTAGGGACAATCGCTCCGTCACTAGAGGCGAGACCCGCTAAACTGTACTGTAGAGTAATCCCTTTCCTTCTTTCGGTCTGCGGCACCCTTCATGTTGATGCCTGCCAGTTCAGAATTTATTATACTCTGCCAAACCCAGGTCGCACTGTTGATTGATGGCTTTGGGGCATCCTTAAGCGCCGTTTATCTCACAGAAGACCCCACGGCAGAAACCGAGACGGCACTGATTCCCCTTGTCATTTTTCCTGAGGAGAATAGCCAATGGCCTGAGTCGGTTTCCCTGGCCTTGCCCCGTGGGGATCGTCCTTCTTCGGGGTTTGCTCAAGAGCGTCGCCCGTCCCGCACTCTAAGCACGACACCGCGTCAAACCCTTGCCAGTGCTAAGCCTACCGTCGATGTTGACCATGCCCTGGCACGCTCCGATGATCTAGAACCCACGCGCTTAGTTCTGCCCCTGGTGCATGAAGATATGATCTGGGGCTTGCTGGTGGTGGCGCGGGAACAGCAGCGCTGGCGCAAGCGCGAGCAAGATCAGCTTGAGCAGATTGCCCATACCCTGGCGATCGCCTGTGTGCTGGATCAGCGGTCGCAGTGGTTAGCCCAGGGACACGACCAACAAAAATTTTTGCAAGCCCAGCAGCACACGACGCTCTCGACATTGCTGCACCAATTTCGTAACCCCCTCACAACCCTAAGAACCCTCGGCAAACTTTTGCTGAGGCGATCCAGTCCAGAGGATGCCAACCGCAATTTAGTGGAAAGCATGGTGGGAGAGAGTGACCACCTAGAAAGCTTACTGCGCCAGTTTGATGACGCGATTGACCTAGGGGATGCCGCCCTAGAATCTGAGTTTGATCCTGAAGCGCATGCTGTAACGCCTCAACCCGCGTTATTGCCAGGGTCTAACTGGCTAACGGGTGGGGTACTGACGCTTCAGCCCTGTTGGTTGGAGGATATTTTACAGCCATTGCTGGATGCGATCGCCGGACGGATTGACGAACAAAATATGCACCTCCATGTTGCCATTTCCGAGGATTTGCCCCCGGTCAAGGCCAATGTTGAAGCCCTCAAGGAAGTGTTTGGCAATCTCTTGGACAATGCCCTGAAGTATTCCCCAAGGGGTGCAGATATTTGGGTAAGTCTGGAGGAGCAGGAGTCTGGCTTAGCTCAGCGGGTTTTGATTAGTGATTCGGGCTGTGGTATTCCTATCCAGGATCTAGGGCGTGTGTTTGAGCGCAGCTATCGCGGAGTGCAGGCCGAAACGGAGATTTCAGGGACAGGGCTGGGGTTGGCGATCGCCCAGGATCTCATCACTCAAATGGACGGCAGTATTCAGGCATTGAGTCCTGCGCTTGTATCAGGGGATTTGGACAAAGAAAATGGGGGTAGCACTTTCATCGTTCAGCTTCCGACCTATTCTACGGAATTGTGAATGAGCACCCCGCAGCTGAACAAATGCAGAATGCAGGCTTTGTGGGACGAAATTTGGATCGAAACGCAATTAAACCCAGCCGCGAATTTCTTGATCCGTAATTGAGCGCCCCAGCTTGAGCAGCTCAGCCCTTGCCGCTTGCAGAATATGCTTCATCTGAATGGGTGCGTCATCCTGGGCTGCAACAAACGCGCCCCCCATTGCAATATTGCGAATACTCGCCCCCGATACATTAAGCTGTGCCAACCGCTGATAGGAAAGATTGAGCGTTGGCACCGTTTCTGGAAAATTCCGTTTCCAAATTTGGGCACGCTCCTCCGGCGTTGGGTACTCAAAGCGAATACTGAACCGAATCCGTCGCATAAACGCCGTATCCAGCGAATTGGGTAAATTCGTCGTCAAAATCGCCAACCCCGAATAGTTTTCCATCGCCTGAAGCAAATAGCCCACCTCTTGGTTGGCATAGCGGTCTCTCGCATCCTTGACTTCACTACGCTTGCCAATAATCGAATCCGCTTCATCAAACAACAGCACCGCGCCAGAGCTTTCCGCAGCAGCAAAGACTTTTTTGAGATTCTTCTCCGTCTCACCAATATACTTACTGCTGACCTGGGAGAGATCGACTCTGTATAGATCAAGATTCAGATCATGGGCAATGATTTCGGCTGCTGTGGTTTTCCCCGTCCCACTCGGCCCATAGAACAGACTGGTAATACCCATACCGCGTCGTGTCTCGCCGCCCATTTTCCACTCTTCATAGACCTTGGCGCGCTGGCGAATGGTGGCAATGATTTGATGGAGAATTTGACTCGGTTCTGGAGGCAGTATCAATTCGTTCCAGGTGGTTTTGGGTTCAATGCGTTCCACTAACCCTTCGAGACTAGAGCGTGATTGGGTTTGACAAACCTTCCAAAGGGTTTGGGTGAGGGTTTCGACATTGAGGGTTGGGGCTTGCGCTCTAACCTGAGCAATTGCCTGGGACGCAACAGCCTGGATTTGATGGGCAGTGAGATTGAACTGCACCACTAGCGCACCGATTTGGGCTTCGAGGGGTTCTGGTATGTCGCTAAGGTAATGTGTCCAAAGCTGCTTTTGGTCAGTGGCGTTGAGGGGGGATAGCTCCAGGGTGAGGAGATTGGTTGTTTTGGGAATACGCTCAGACGCAATGAGAAAAAGAGGGGTAATCGTGGATTCGACCAGTTGTGTAATCAGTTGTTGTGCAGTGACGTTGAGGGTCGCTGGGTCGCCACAGTCGAGAATGAGGGCGTAGTTTTCGAGACTCGCAACCCTCTGCCAGTGGATAATCCAGTCTTCGATTAGCTGTGGCTCAAAGGTGAGGGTCGCAGCCGCCATTTCAAAGGGTCGAATGCTGCATTCACTAAAAGCAGTGGCAGCGATGAGCTTTGCGGCGTGGGGATCATCGCTAATGAGCTGAGTGACTTGGGAGGATCTGGCTTCAGCCCAGAGATCAAGGAGTGCGGTGAGGAGATTTCCTTGAGAAAGAGAAAGGATATCGCTGGTAAACGGGATGCTTTTGGGAAGAGTAGTATCTGTAAACTTTAAGGTGGGTGGGTCAAAGCCAAGGATGTAGTGGAGTACCCAACGGTCAACCCAGAGCGGAGCATCACAAAGTGAGCCTTGGCCTTGGTTCAAGAGTTTCCATTGGAAAAGCGGAGATCTGGGGTCGAAAAAATTATATCCACCGCCGAAAAGGGTGATCGCCAGTCCTCTGGTGGGCGCAGAGAAGGGCTTATCAAAGAGAGATTCGCAATTTTCTTTAAGGTCTGGGGAAATTTCCCAGGCGGCACAGAGCAGAAGTAACGCCCATTCGAGGGTGTTGAGGTTAAAGGTATAGGTGAGCTGTTCTAGGGCAATGAAAGGCCGATTTAGGTGCTCTAGGGGTGGACGGGAAAGGGAGGGTGGCTGTTCAGAGTGAGCTTGCTCGATGTAAGTCATGAGTCGCGCTACTTCATGGTTGAAGTAGCTGCGAGAGAGGTCTGACCATTCGGAAGAGCGCATGGGGGTGAGGGCTTGTGGGACTGGGCCAGAGGGTTTGGGGTTAGCTGGTATGATATCAATAATTTAAGCGAGAAATGCAGGTTTTCTACTGAGGGCGTTGAGATGAGCAGTAAGGACTTTGTGCCGTTTGAGGAACGTCCTAAACCCAAAGGTCATGAAGCGTCTCAGCAGTCCCAGGGCCATGAGCAGGATATGGCGCATTTGCGTCAGGATTTGGGTCCGTATGTGACGGCTCAAGGCAGACCGATTCCGTCGCTGCCGATTTCAAAGAAGGGAATGCAGATGCAGGCGGCCTGGAAACAGAAGGACGCTGAATGCTCGCGAGACCCTGATGACACGATTACGTTTCCAACGAAACAACTCAGGCAGATAATTGCTGCGGATTCTCAAACATCCTCAACGCCGATGTTTCCGGTTAAACCGGATGTCAAAGTTGCTTCGACAACCCTTACGCCAGGGATACTGGGGCAGCAGCCAAAGGGAGGACAGCCCCCGCAGATTGCAATGGCAAAGCAGGGAATGCCAGAGCCGTTAGGGTCTCAAGTTAAGCTAGAAGACCCGAATAAATTGGCTGGGCAAAAAAAGCCATCATCACCAGCACAAATAAAGCTAGCCCAGAATATCCAGCGCCAAATCTCGGTCAATCAGCCGCTGACGGGCGATGCGCTTAGAGTTGAAGTCATTCGTCAGACCTTTGGCTGTTCTCCTGCGGTTGCCCAACAGCTCTTGCAATCACGTCGCAAAACAGGACAAATCGACGGCTTTTTTGCAATAGAAACGGTTGCAACACCTAGCTTTTTATCGTCTACACCCCAACATCAGTACAACATCAATATGAGCCAGTCTGAATATGACTGGTATTTCAAATACGTCAATACTCCGGCTGAGCTGCGCACGGTAGACCTCGTTATTAAAGAACAGCAGCAGCAAAATTTTCGCGATTTTGCCAGAGGTGCCGAGGATCAGCAGGGGGCAATCAAGACCTATAAAACCTTGAGTGGACGTGGAAATTACGATCGGTTGCTGCGAAAACTCAATCAAGGTCAACGGGGCCAAGATGCAGTTCCCACTGACCTCGATACTCGGCTTGCGCTTCTGAGTCCTACTCAGCAGGCCATCTACAATCGAAAAGTGCAAAGCCTTCAAAAGGTTTATGGCGATAAACCCCTGGCTGATTTCCTGCGTCAGAGTGTGTTTGACCAAGTGCAGTTTGAAACCCGTCTAGATGTGATGGAGATTGCAACGCTGGGACGGTCTTTAGACGATCACCGTCGTCAAAAGCTAGAGGCGCTGTATGCCAGCAAGAGCGATACGTTTAAGGGTAAGGCCAGTGAGTCGGTTTCGGCAGGGTTTGAATCGCAGTGGGGGGTTGACCCGATTTTTGGCAAGGATGTGTCGGGCAAGGTGAAGCGGGTAATGCGAGACAAATATTTGATCCAGAGCGATCGCCATGCTTTAGAAATCGCGTACTTGGGTCGTCCATTAAGCGCCCCTCAGCGCACAGCAGCGGATGGGTTCTACACAAAACTGAGTCCTGAACAGCAGCAGGCGTATAGCCAGAAAGCGGATGCAGAATTCAACCTCATGTGGGGGAGTGAGCTGCCCAATGCGAAGGTGGCGGGGCAGATGAAATGGGTGTTGCGCGCTCAGCAGATGGAGCAGGACTATCCAGGGCAAGTGGCACGGGAGGAAAAAAAAGCGTTATCAAAAACGCCTGGAGCCGCACAGGATGCTGTGACGCAGAGTAAAAAACCTTCAGACCCTGTGACGGCCTTTGGGCAAGACCTTCAGCATAATGCGATCACCCGTCTGTCGAGCAACAAAACGCGTTTAACGACGGAAGAGGCAAAGTACAAAGACACCAGTGCGACGAACCAAAACTGGTCACATCTACGTTCCTTAGCTGCTCAGGATGACAGCTTACGGGTGCAAATGGTAAATACCACCGATACCTTGTGGAAATTTATTCAAACCCAGACCAAGAGCAAACCTGCTGCCTTCAGCGTTGGGTTAACGGTACCTGCGGATAAAGGGGATATCGCTGCGCGTCGTCAGCAGATTTTGGGCTACTTTTCATCCTCTGTCAAAGATCCAGCAGCTCAAGCCCAATTGGTAACAATGCTAGATCGCTTGGACGTGCTAGAAACCACTCAATCTGATCTACGGATTCAGTATCCGGCACTGGGCGCGATTAATGTCCAACAGGCGGCAAAAATGAGTGGGAAAGCGGGCGAGAATGAAATCTTGCTTCAGCAAATCAGCGGGGAGTTTAATAAAACTCGCACCAGTGCCGAACAGTTAATTGGCCAAATTCAGAAAGATCCGGCAGCGGCGTTACAGCTTGACCGCATTGTGGCAGACACACTGGCCCAAGATGGGGTGGACAAGAAAAAACGTCAAGCAGGTGAACCCAAGAGTAAAGCGGTATTAAATTGGTTAGAGGGCGAGCAGCAAAAAGACACCGCGATTAAGGCGGTTGGCACATTGGCGACAGGCGGATTAACCCTAGCGGCATTTTTCGCTCCAGAATTTGCAGAACCGTTATTGGGGGGAGCGGCGTTGACGGGGGTGGCGACAGGACTCTACGAGCTACCAGAGTTGACGCGGCAGAATTTAGCAGCGGAATCGGCGCAGTTTGGGGGCAAGAAACTGACGAGTTTGGAACGCGAAGAAACGCGGTTCAATCTGGCAATGGGCTACACGAATATCGTGATGGCGGGATTAGATACCCAACTGGGTCAGGCTGCCATTAAGGGGTTGACGAAGATACCGAGTGTGGTGGTCGCGGCGGCGAAGTTGACGGCCCAACAGAGCAGGGTATTTGTGGCGAGTTTGGCACGCATTAAGGGAGAAGTAACCGATGCAGTGGTGCAGACAATAGCGGCAGGGGTCAGGAAGGCGGATGTGTTGACGAGTTCGACCATTGTGAATGCGGATGGTACGCTCTCTCAGGCTGGGCCGTTGAATCAGGCTTCACAAAAGATGGATGCGGTTGCAGCAGCAAGCGCAGCAAGAACAGCAAGCGCAGCAAAACCCATTCAACTAGCGGAGCAGCTCAGCGATGAAGCAGCAGAAGATCTATTAGCAAAGTACCCGCAGTGGAATAACGTCAAAGACTTTGTGGGGAAACATTTAGACCCCAACAATCTGCCCCCTGGATACCAGTACCGCGTAAAGAATGGGAGGCCAGAGCTGTATCGCGACAGTACTGAAGGGCCATTCCCGCCATTGACGGTCAACCAAGATGGTGTGGTCATGCTGCAAACGGGTCAATCGACTCGTTTAAGTGTGTATTCGCGGTACAAGAAAAATTATCTTGACTGGGTGGAAGAGACTCAAGGAAAGACAGCGCGTACCGCAGCAGAG
>JANLSD010000381.1:0-1655 GCA_031362245.1 Acaryochloridaceae cyanobacterium OTE_25_metabat_464
CAAGACTTGGGCGATGTGATTGATGGCAACCAAAATCCCCTCATTTCCAATCGCTATAGCGACAAGACTGTGACCAACCGTCCGGCGATCGTCCTAGCCGTGCAGCCCCAACCTGGAGCTAACACTGTCCAGATTGTGGACGCCATTAAGCAGATGATGCTAACCCTGCGGGCACAGGTGCCTCAATCTATTCAAATGGGCGTTCTGTACGATCGCTCTCTCACGGTGCGCGCTTCGGTCGAGGATGTGAAGTTCTCTTTGTTGCTTTCCATTGGACTGGTGGTGCTGGTCATTTTCTTGTTCTTACGCAACCTCCCCGCCACCCTCATTCCCAGCTTGGCGATCCCCGTGGCTATCATTGGCACCTTCGCCGTCATGAACCTCTGCGGGTTTTCCCTCAATAACATTTCTTTGATGGCGCTTACCCTGTCGGTTGGGTTTGTGGTGGACGATGCGATTGTGGTTCTCGAAAATATCGTGCGACACCGAGAAATGGGTGAAGCACCCCTAGAGGCTGCGCTCAAAGGCTCTCAAGAAATTAGCTTCACCATTGTGTCTATGACGCTCTCCCTGGTGGCGGTATTTATTCCCATTTTGTTTATGAGCGGGTTGATTGGACAGCTCTTCCATGAATTTGCCGTCACCATCTCCGTCACGATCTTGATCTCTGGATTTGTCTCCCTCAGCCTCACGCCCATGCTGAGCAGTCGGTTCTTGAAATCCGCTCAGCACCATCGGCAAAATCGCTTATTTCAGGTCATTGAAGCTGGGTTTAATCACCTGCTGCACTTTTATGAGTTGACCCTAAGACCCGTCTTAAAATATCGGCTCGTCACCCTGATTGGGTCCATCATGTTGCTGGTGCTGACCCTTTATCTATATAGTATTGTCCCTAAAAGCTTTATTCCCACAGAAGATACGGGGCAAATTACGGCGAGCACAAAGGCGGCCCAGGATATTTCCTTTGAGTCCATGCTCAAACACCAGCAAAAGATTGTCGATATCCTCCGCAAAGACCCCAATATTGAAGCTCTTAACTCAGTGGTGGGAGCCAGTGGTCCCAATCCATCCGTGAATTCGGGCCGGATTGTGATTCGCCTCAAGCCCCGAGAGCAGCGTCAACTCAACGCCGAGGACATCATCCTCGAATTAACGCCAAAACTCCGAAGGGTGACGGGCATCCAGGCGTTTCTAAAGGCACCTGCGGCTATTCCCATTGGTGGACAGCAGACCAATTCTACGTATCAGTTCACCCTCCAAAGCTCAAATTTGCAAGATTTGCGCCAATATCTACCCCGCTTGGTGAAAGAAGTTAGCCTATTACCTGGACTCCGAGGGGTTGATAGTGATCTTCAGCTCAGTACTCCCCAAGTTCAGGTGCAGGTCGATCACGATAAAGCTGCCACCGTGGGCATTACCGCAGAACAGGTACAAAAGACCTTAAGTGCAGCCTACGGATCTAGCCAAGTTTCAACCATTTATACCCCCAACAATCAGTTTTATGTCATCCAAGAACTAAAACCTGAATTTCTGAAGGATCCGACTGCGCTTTCGCTGCTCTATGTGCAGGCTAATGGGGGAAAGATGGTGCCGTTGAGTGCGATCGCCACCATCACCCAAACTGTCGGCCCTCTCACCGTCAACCACCTCAGTCA
>JANLSD010000055.1:0-25412 GCA_031362245.1 Acaryochloridaceae cyanobacterium OTE_25_metabat_464
CGCAACGCGCATAAGCTGCTGTCCCTAGTCTAGAAGTGTACAAAAAACATGGATTTGTCCCCCAATAGGCCAAATCACGTTCCCCATTATACGTTGCAAACCGTTACATTTGGGGACGATTTCGCAACTTAACTTCAAGATCGGCCTGAAATCTTAAAATTTCTTCCCTTCATTGTCTCATTAGGGGGTCAAAATGGGACGGCGAGGGAGCCACCCAGCAGCACGACTGCGGTGGTGTCTACAAAGCCATGCACCAAAATAGGGATGGCTAAGCGATTGGTTTTGGCAAAGGCGATCGCGTAAAGCATTGAAGCGGAGCTGGCAAGTGCTATATAGAGTCCTCGGTATTGCCACAGGCTGAGCGCATTTGTGCCTGGAGCGTTGCCGATATGAGAGAGACCAAAGAGTAAGGAGCAGCCCAGGGCAGAGAGAAAAAGGGTGAGTTGGGGCGATCGCCCTGGATGAATCTTTCTCCCTCCACTCAAGCAATCCCGCAGCAGCACCATCACCCCTGACCGGAAAAACACCTCTTCAAAAATAGCGACACGGAAGGTAAACAGGACAAAGTAAACCCCTAGCTTGAGGGGACTGAACTGGCTTTGAACCAGCGCAGGCTGCACAAATCCTGAACCAACCGCGAGGGGCACCAACAATATAAGGACGGCTAAGATGAGCACCCCAAATACAAGCCAATCTTTAGGCTGCGCTGCAAAGCTATAGCCAAAGTGTTCGCGTCCTAACCCTGAGCCATACACCATCACCAAAATAAATAAATCCACTCCCATAAACACGCCAAAGCTAAAGGAGGGAATGGAAAACCAATACAGAATGGCAACGCACAGCACCATCAGCCAAAAATCCGACGGGACAAGCTGCTGGCGGGGGGATGTATCACGGGAGCGAGGCCAGGTTAGCCCGATACAAATCACCCCATACCCCATGCTGATCATGAACCCTTCCCAAGGACTTGCCGTGCGATGGAGCGATAAATAAAGGGTGTTGAGCAGCAGCAGGCCATACAATTGCCAGCGAAGTCTAGACCGAGGCTTTTGTCGCAACGCCTGCACCACAAAGGGAATGCGAAGGGCGACAAAAACGCCGCCTAAAAACAAAGCGACATTGAGCCAAAACTGATCAGGGATCGCTAAGGTATTGAATTGATTAATCCAATCAAAATGGCGGGGGCTAAGATTGAGTCCTTTTCCCAGGCTGATATAGACGGCTAATGCAGTACCTAGCGTTATTTGAAAACGGAGTCCTTGATTGGGCAGGAGGAAATGGTTTGCGAGGCGATCGCCCCATTGGGTCGCCAACCCAAAAACAGGCACTGCGGCAAACACAACAAAGGATAATGCTTCAAAAAGGCTTTCGCTCAGCGTCCAGTCGCCAGCTTCTGGAAGATGATGTCGAACTAGGATTGCAATGAACCAGAGGAGGGTGGCAAGAAGGGCGACGAATCCTTCCCCTAAGCCGCTATAGATTTTGGGCTGCAAAAACTCGTATTGATGCCAGTATTGGCCTAACTTCATGTCGCTAACCTAAACCCCCATAGCCTAAGGCTACATATTAAACATGCACATCAAAGTAAATCATCTTTAGAGTGAGTCCGCCTAAAAGTGGAGCAAACCCAAAAGTTGCTAGATTGGTGAAACAAGTTCGAGGTCAAAGCATGGCTCAGGCTGCATCTGCAAAACGAGCTTCTTCTGTATCAAGTGCTGATGAAGCTGAGCAAGGCATTACGGCTATTACCGTTCAGGGCTACAAATCTATAAACGATGAAGTGACGGTCAGCATTGCACCGTTGACCATTTTGGCTGGAGCCAATAGCTCTGGGAAATCAAGCTTGATGCAACCTCTTCTGCTAATGAAGCAGACACTACAGGCACCCTATGACCCAGGGGCATTACTGCTCAATGGGCCGAATTTAAAATTTACATTAGCAGAACAGCTATTTACCGCAGAATCGTCTCCTAAACCTATCAAGCATTTCAATGTGGGAATTGAAATGAAGAAAAACCAAAGCCTAAAGTTTACGTTTGAGAAACATCCTGATAAGTCAATAGATGTAGTTTCAATGTCATATCAAGGCAACAAGCATAAATTTTCTTTTTCGTCACAGATGGATCATGAATCACTATTAAAATCATTTTCAGTTGATTTGCGAGATAGTTATGAAAGTTTTATCAAAAAAGGATTTGAAGAAGTCCAATCAAAAATCGAAAAACTAGATTTAAAATTAGCCACGAAGGAAATCAGAAACGAATTTGAAAATATCGTAAATAGTGTCAATAGCCTTAGACGTTCTCTAAAGCTTGGCATTGTAAGAAATCGATGTTTTCTTGATCTTTTCTTTTATCACACAATTGACTCAAGTTCAGAGAAATCGACACCCTTTTTGAGCGAAATCACAGAACCATTCAAGGAATTTATACAGGATTTTATTCATGTTCCAGGGTTGCGGGGAAACCCTGAGAGAACTTATAAAACTACGGCTGTGAGTCGAGAATTCCCAGGCACCTTCGAATACTATGTTGCAAGTATTATTAATCATTGGCAAATTTCAGAGGATTTAAGATTAACAAGCTTGGAATCAGCATTGGAAATGGTGGGTTTGACATCTAGAATTGAATCCAGAAAGGTTGATGATACGCAGATAGAATTAAAGGTCGGACGTTTGCCTTGTATTAGTGGCTCGAAAAACACTAAAAAGGATATGGTAAGTATCGCAGATGTGGGTTTAGGTGTTTCTCAAACATTGCCTGTAATTGTGGCTTTACTAACAGCTCGTCCAGGTCAGCTTGTCTATATTGAACAGCCAGAAATTCATTTGCATCCAAGAGCACAAGTTGCCATTGCAGAAATATTTGCAGACGCGGCAAATCGTGGCGTTCGTGTTGTGGTTGAAACCCATAGCGAACTCTTTTTAATGGGTGTTCAGTCTCTCGTTGCAGAAGGTAAATTAGCACCTGAAAAAGTTAAACTCCACTGGTTTACCCGTCAAGAAAACGGAAACACAAAAATCACCAGTGCTGACCTTGATGAATCAGGATCTTTTGGAGAAGACTGGCCGGAGGACTTTGCTGAGGTTTTTCTATCTATTCAGAACCGCTACCTGAGCGCAGCAGAAGCCAAACTATGGCGGTCGTAAGATGAAGGCAAAACAATCAAAACGCTTAGTTATTGATGCGTCAGTAGCAAGAGCTTGCGGTTGGCCTCAATCAATTCATCCAACATCTATGCATTGCCGAGATTTTTTAGAAAGTGTGCTTAACATTTGTCATCAAGTTGTGATGACCTCAGAGATTCGTGATGAATGGGACAAACACCAATCACGTTCTGCTCTTACATGGAGAAGGAGCATGGTTTCTAAACGAAAGTTAATTCCGCTAAAAGATCTGCCCCTCAATCAGATGCTTTGGAAAGATTTAGAAGGCTCTGCCACAACCGATAAACAGCGACAACAAATCGTTAAAGATATTTGTCTGTTAGAAGCAGCGTTAGCAACTGATAAAATCGTTATTTCTTTGGACGATAACACTGCCCGTAAATATTTTAGTCAGGCGGCTCAGCAGATTCAGTCTCTAAAAGATTCTCTGAAAGATATTGTTTGGGTTAATCCTGACCATGTTGAGCAAGAACAGCCTATTTTTTGGCTGGAGAGAGGTGCACCCTACGAAGAAAGTCGAACGCTTGGTCAGTATAAATCCTGAAAAGTTTTAATATTTCTGTAGTACTTCAATTTTAATTTGGGCTGTTTTAGAGTTGGCAGCGTTTCGCCCTTATCCTTTTGAGAGTTGAGGAACAATAGAGCTTTTACATTTTGTTACAACCAACATCACTTCTGAACCTTAAAGCTTAATTTATGGCGTATCAAAGATATCAGTCAAATCGAGGACAAACCCAGGCAAGATGGGATCGGCGGATACGGATTTTGGATTCTGAAGAATTTCTGGTGGCTGATTGGGGCGATAAATCTCAACTTGCTTGGGCGATGGGTTCAAGAGAAAACCCAATTGGGCACCATTGACAATATATTCCTGCATTTTTTCCCTGAGGGTGGAGATTGAATCGCTAGGGGATTTTAGCTCTATCACAAAATCTGGACATAGGGGCAAAAATTTTTCCCGTTGCTGTGGGGTAAGTGCGTCCCATCGCGCTTGGGCCAACCAAGATGCATCGGGGGAGCGATCTGCACCATTGGGAAGTTTAAATCCACCTGATGAGTCAAAGGCCACACCCAATTTATATTGCTTATTCCATTGGTACAGTTGCCCGGACAGCGATAAATTACGGCGACTGGTTTCGCCTCCGGCGGGACTCATGATAATCAAGGCTCCTGATACGGCGCGTTCAAAGCGGTAGTGCGGATGGTGTTGGCACAGTTCAAAGAACTGTTCATCAGTCATTGTGGTGAAGGGGGCAACGTCAAGGGTGAAGGTGTCCATAGGTTTGGCTCGGTATTCCTCAAGACATAAACTTATGATAGATCAAGGCTTAGAAAGTAATCCCAGCCTAAAACCTAAGATGATGGGCAAGATGCTATTGGAACCAAACCCAATAAACAGCGCCGCCAGACGGATTCCAAACGAACTCTTAAATCCCTGATGCGCTAGGATGTTGCCCCAACGCTGAGCACGAGCGCCAGAAGATAAGTCGCTAAGCCCACCCCAAACCAACCCCAGTGAGATCGCCCTAAACGCTCCCCCACCTTTGCCCAAGACACATCCCGCACCACCCAAGCCACTAGAACAATCGTGATGGCGGTGCCCAAGGCTAAGGCCAGCCAACGTTTCCATTGGGCAGAAGGTTGATGAGGAGAATCGGTCATAGGGTAGTGGGGGTAGTAGCCTTTGCCGCAAACTGACGTTCTGGGTCGAGTGCCGGAATCCGGCGAGTGGTGATCGCCTGGGCATGTTCTTGCATCGAAACGACCCGATAGTGGCGAGTTAGTAAGGCGATCGCCGTTTACAATCTCAACTTGCACCATCAAAATCTTAAGCAGATTTTAAGTATTCATTGCCTTGATGCAAACTAATCTCAGCACCATATCCGTAGGATAGAAGTAGGGTAATCGGGATCAATTTTACAGCAGGAAACTTCGTGGAAACACTTCAGCAGCAGCTTACCGTCGTCAATACTAAAATTGAAGCGATTCATCAGAAAATTGAGGTTATTAGTACCCAAATTGAAGAATTGCTCGCTTCAGTACGGTCTAACGACTCATCAAAGGCTGCACATGGTGGCGATCGCAGTGATATGTCCCAACTTAAGCCCCAAGTCCATCGTGACATCTTGGTCGATGAAGAACCCGCACCCCTCGTCAGCAGTAAAGGCCAAACCATCAGCCAAGAACTTCAAATGCAGCGTTTGATGGCACAGCTCACCGCAGCCTATAATCGCATCGCGGCTTTAGAAGAGCAGTTGATGTCTCAACGGCTGCATTAGGTAGGTCTACTAAAAGTTTTGAATCTTAATTGACAAAACCCTCATAGAACTGCACAATAGAGATTGCTTGGGACTGTAGTTCAATTGGTTAGAGCACCGCCCTGTCACGGCGGAAGTTGCGGGTTCGAATCCCGTCAGTCCCGTTCTACAAAATAAAAAAGGCTGGTCAATATAATACTGACCAGCCTTTTTCATTGGGTTTTCACGGTCAACACTTGGGGCGGCGTTGCATCTGGGGGGTAGAGAAAATCCACCTGCACTAATCTTGATGCTTTCGCCTCCAAATTCAGTTCCACTAGTGCCTCGCCCTGTTGTCCTCGAAACTGCACCAGTTGGACATAGCGGCTTTGGGCATTGCCCGCATCGTCCTTGTAACGTACCCGCACCGTTCCCCTAAAAAATACTCGCTTAGGTGGTGGACTTAGAAACGACAGCTCCGTTGGCTTGGCATCTGCCTTGAGCGGCGTTTGGAGCACCACCGCTACCTTTTGAGCGGTTTCTCCAGGGTTATACAGCGGTAGCGTCAGGCTGTACTGCACACAATAATTGCCGTGGGCCGCATAGGCAGTATCGGGGTAACGCACTGTCATTGGTGCACTCTGGATTTGACCTGTGCCAAAGGTGCCTCGATCTAGTGCACTTAAGGGGTAAGAAAACGCCTCTCCCGCTTTTGGAATGGTCAGATGCTGTGAAGGTATCCCTGGATCGGTGATTTGAGCCTGCCAATGGCTTCCTTGGGCAACTCCAGCAACTCGTCCATAGATAAGTGGGCCTTTGGCCCGTGGCATGGTGGGCACTTTATCCCTGGGCGTTGATAATTCACCCGTTTCTAAGAGAGTTTCCCACTCTGAAAGATTGGGGGCGTGTTCTTGGCCTGCTTCATCGGTTTTTGCGTACATTCCAAGGCTTGCGGCATAAACAGGGCCGCTGCTGCGCAGATAAGCTAGGGTAGACCGTCCGTTGATTGGCTGCTCCAGTTCTTTAACCGGAATAGGGGCATTAAACAGCATCGTGCTCGTTCCAGGCGGAATGACCAAGGTGGCGGGCCAGCTCGCCTGTCGTTGTCGTCGCAGGATGTCATTGGTAACGCGATCGCCAGGCCCCGCAAAAACCGTCCCCAGAGGATTCTCCGTCATTGGGGGCAGGTCAACAAAGGGCGCATCGGGTTGACTGAGATAGCTAGCAGCCTGCAACACATCTACCGTAATGGGTTCAGTCCCAGGGTTGTGGAGCACAATGCCAATGTAGAGGGTTTTGAGCGGTAGTGGCGATTTAATTTGATTGGAAATGTGATGGGCAAAAATATCAAAGCGACCCTGAAAGGCCAGATTGAGATGGGCATCAGGATGGGTCTTTCCTTTTTTTGGGAACGTGGACAGTAAGATCCCTTCGGTCTGTACTACTTCAGGACTATTGCTGTTAAAGACTAATATATTGTCCAGTCGCCCCGGCAGCACTCGAATGACTTGAGGCAGAACAATCGTTACAGGCTTGGGCACATCGACCTTAGGCGCTTCGACCTTAGGCGCAATGGCAGGGGCTGCCTGAGCAATAAGAAGCGAGCTAAGCAAAGAGAACATAGCAATTCCGTAAACGTTGAACAACCTGAGGGCTATTATCCACCCTTCGGTTCCTCTCGCTCAGGAAAGCTAGAGATTCATTGCTATGGTCTAGGCCGTGTCGTGATGACTATTATTCTAGAATACGGTTTCGCTCAGACCCTGGATATTGGAGTTGAACCCAGTCTCCTGGGCTTTCCTGAGTATCTGTAAAGGGAATCCAAATTTCTTCGGCATAGGCCGTCGTAAGAGATGGAGGCAGGGTTGTCATAGAAACATGGCCTAAGTAACCCACACAGCCCACCATTAGGGTATAGGCGGCAATAATACCTGCGCCTGCAATGGCAACCAACGCGCCCGCGAACATCAGAGAAAATTCGCGCTGCTCGACGGCTCTCTGCATCAGCCGCAGAGAACAAAAAGTGAGAACTGATAATGTGAGAATTAAAATAATCATATCTTTACTTATGTTAACAAAGTAAAGATGAATCTCCCTACTAATGTAAGCATCTTTGGTTTGTTTTCATAATTCGCCACAGCTCAGGTTCAGTAAGGTTTCTGCGATTTGAGAGGAGATTTCATCACCCCCCAGGATGGCTTATGCTTCTGGGTTAGTGCTGCGCACAGGCACTTGATGGGCCTGAAGATGGGTTTTAATTTGAGCAATACTGAGCTGGCCATAGTGCAGTAGAGAGGCGAGAAGTGCGGCTTCTGCTTTACCTTCTGTCAGCGCCTCATGGATATGGTCACAGGTTCCCGCGCCGCCAGACGCAATTACCGGAATCTCAACCTGTTCGGCGATGGTGCGGGTCAGTTCAAGGTCATAGCCAGCTTGGGTTCCGTCTGCGTCCATGCTGGTGATCAGCAATTCCCCCGCGCCTCGGCGTGCCATTTCTTTGGCCCAAGTGACGGCATCTAATCCGGTATTCTCACGCCCCCCGCGTACAAATACGTCCCAGCCTGGATTACTGGGATCGACTCTACGGCGGGCATCAATGGCAATCACGATACATTGAGAGCCAAAGCGATCGCTGGCGCGGTTCACAAACTCAGGATTTTTGACGGCGAAGGAGTTGAGGCTCACTTTATCTGCCCCAGCCCGTAATAATTCTTTAATCGTTTCTAAGGATTGGATTCCGCCACCCACAGTTAAGGGGATAAAGACTTGTTCAGCGGTACGATAGACCACATCAAAAATAATGCCGCGATCTTCGTGGGTGGCGGTAATATCTAAGAACACCAGCTCATCGGCCCCAGCTTGGTTATAAATTTGAGCCAGCTCAACGGGGTCTCCGGCGTCCCTGAGGTTGACGAAGTTTACCCCTTTGACTACCCGTCCTGCTTTAACATCCAGACAAGGCAAAATGCGCTTGGCTAACATTGAATCTCCTTGATCGCAAACTGGGATGACGGCATGATCCTTAGAAAAGCAATGTCCATCATAGGGGCGCAAGGTCTTGCGCCCCTACAAAACTGTGGGTAGATTTTATCTTCCTAAAAAATGCCGAGACGCAGATTTGAACTGCGGACACGAGGATTTTCAGTCCTCTGCTCTACCAACTGAGCTATCCCGGCAAGGTGAATTTTCGCTTCCCTATCGTAACGGACAGTAGGGGGCTTTGCAAGTCCTTTGATGAAGATAATTCTGAAATAGGGCCGAAATCTAAAGGTTTGCCAGCTTCAAGAGCGTCACCTCCCAAACCAACTGAGGTTGGACATACTGAATTAAGTAGGTTTTAGCCTGCTCTAAGGGCTGAAGGGACTGCGTCAATCCAAGTGCCCAGTATTGTTGCTGAAGATAGTCCAGGAGCCAAAGTTGAGATTCCAGTTCTAGCGCCTTATCGATCTCTCGGGCGACGGTGAGGCAGGCGTGGGCCGTTGTGGGTGGGGTTTGACAGAGGGAAAGAACCTCTGTCGGAATGCTCTGTAACTTTTCCCAGTATTGAATGGCGCGTCCAGGACTGCCTTGGGCCATCGTTAAAATAGGTCTATGGGCCAAAATCTCATCCCGTCCCAAGCGGGTCAGTACGGTGCTTAAGCCCTCGGTACTCAGACGGCGAAAGGGAATGCGCTGGCAGCGAGACACGATGGTGGGCAGCAGCGCGTCTACGCTAGGGGCAATAAGGATGAGGGTTCCATAGCCTGGTTCTTCTAAGGTTTTGAGCAGTCCATTGGCAGCGGATTCTCCCATGGTTTGGGCTTCATCGAGGATGACGAGTAGGCGGGGGGCTTCTAGGGGGGCTTGGCTTAGAAAGCGGGTGATATCGCGGATTTGCTCTAGACGCACTTGAGGACGGCCCTTGGGGAGGGCGATCCCTTTTTCGGTGAGAACGGTGGCGGTGAAGGATTTGCCTTGGTGTTGATAGGTGGGTTCTACCCAGAGAATATCGGGATGATTGCCTGGAGAGGACTGACGCCGTTGTGTGTGGGCAATTTTCTGGAGCAAGACGTCTAGAAACAGACGAGCGGCACGTTTGCGACCAACGCCATCTGGCCCCACAAAGAGGTAGGCAGGGGCAATGCGATCGCGTTCTATGGCCTGAGTCAATAGCTCAGCGGCTTGGGTTTGCTCTACAAGATCGTTGAAGGCTGCGGATACCACTGCTGTAAATGTTGCTCCATTACCGTTTGGATTTGCGCGGCGACTTGTTGCGCGGAGAATGCTGCATCAATGCGAATTATGCGCAGAGGGTCAGCTTGCGCTTGGGCGGCAAACCCTTCCTGCACCCGTTGATGAAAGGAAAGTGCCGCCGCTTCCATGCGATCTTGGCCTTCTAGCTCGTCCACTGCGAACTGACGCTGACGGGTGCGGTTGAGTCCCTGCTGCACGTCTAAGTCTAGCCAGAAGGTGAGATCGGGGACGAGGCCATCGGTGGCGATCGCATTAAGCTGCCCAATCAACCCTAGGTCTAACCCACGACCGTAGCCTTGGTAGGCCACGGTTGACGCCGTATAGCGATCACATAAAATCAGCGACCCACGCTCCAATGCAGGCTTCAGGGTAGTATGCACATGCTGAGCGCGATCCGCCGCGTAGAGCAGCAGTTCTGTAATGCTGGGTAGCCCTTGGGTTTGGGTCAGCGCACTGTCCAGCAGCAGCGCTCGCAATCGCTGACCCAGATCTGTGCCTCCTGGCTGGCGTGTGATAATCACAGGGGGGATTTCTGGCAGCAAATTCTGCTGTAGATGCGCCATCCACCCGCTATCTATCAACCATTGTTGGAGCAACTTAAGCTGGGTTGATTTGCCTACGCCCTCCGTCCCTTCAAAAACGATGAACCGCCCCGTTCCCGTGTCCATCTCAGCCTCAAACTAGAAACGCTCGTCAATATTGAGTATCATAGGCACATTGAATGGCGTTTTAACTCAAATTTTGAGTATGGCTCGATACACACACGATTTAACAGTGGCTGTTCCCCTAAGCCAATTCTACGAGCAGGTCAAAGCGGTTTTAAGCGCCTGTAACTTTGAAGTACTCTATTTCAAAGAAGATTTTGTGGTTGCACGGGAATCTCCTGGAAATATCCCATTTTCTAGACTTGTTACCGTTGAAATCTTTGTAGATAGCACCCGTGCCACACCGGATGTAACTCGTCTCAATGTTGTGGTCAAAAATGAGGAGCTACCTCTCCAGGCAAACAACCACTGCTATCAAATGTATGAAAAATTGAACCAGGCGATCGCCAATAATGAAGGCTGGAGTCTCATTAAAGGCACCCCCGAGAATGCCCTAGGCTAGCAGTTTCTACACTTGGAAAATGACCTATTTTTACCTTAAAAATAGTGTTTTTTGCCCATTTATTTCAACGCTTGATTGTGTTTGTTTCACAATTCTTAGGGTTTTAGTGCAAACAAAAGGTCGTGGCGCGTCAGAATCCCCACCAACTTTTGATGGCCATCCACAACGGGCAACCGATTCACGCGTTTGTCCAGCATCAGATGCGCCGCATCGGCTAGGGGCGCATCGGGGAGAATGGTGATGGGATTAGCCGTCATCACATCTTGGACAAACATCCCAAATGCCTTTTTCATATGTTGATGGAAATGGACGGGGGACTCAAAATAAATAATGCTGCCCAGCAAGGTCACATAGAGCGGTGGCTGGAGCGGAGACTCCCGCACGAGTAAGTCCCCTTCCGACAAAATCCCTAAAATCTTCCCCTGATCATCGGTCACGGGTAAGCCGCTGATGCGATGCTCTTCCATCAGCTTAACGGCGTCTTCAACGGCTGCCGTGGGCTGAATTGCCACGGGGCTTGGAGTCATAAAATCCTTCACGAACGCGGTGGTGATGGACATACATTATCCTCCTGGGATGAATACCGATGGGAATCGAATCAAACGCTTGAGGGAATTGGCTGTGACCGTTGCCTTAACTGGCGGTTGCAGCGCTTAACCCAGATTCTGAAAGACTGCGATCAGGTCTTAGGTTTTTAGCCTGCTGTAGGTAAATATGTCGAACTTCTAGGTCTGGATCTGGGGTATTAAATTGAATCAGGCATCGAATGCAGTAGGGAAGATCTGTTCTGACGTGCATTTGCTGTACATCGAGTAACGGGACGGTTTGCCAATGGGCACGCTGACGGGCGATCGCCGCTGGAAACACCATATCCAGATCCCGTGTGACTGAAAATGTCACATTCACCACCTCCGACAGATCCAAGTCATTGCGCGACTCAATCTCATCCAATAGCTCATGAACCGCCTCTCGAATTGCCGCCACCGAATTTTCAGTGGCCGTGGTTGCCCCACGAATTGCCTTTACTTTCCAGGTCACTACAGCATCCTCCTTAGGTTCATCATGCCCCAGAATAAAGCTGCTACCTGCATCCCGTTAGCAAACTTGACATCTTAAGGGCGGCTCAGGGTCTATTCTACAGCCGTCCGTATTCTCAGTATTTTATGGCCGTCCAGATGGGCGATACATCCACAGTGGCAACCCATTGGATTTTATCTCAAAGTTGAGCCAGGTTTGCATCTCGGCAGGGAGCGTTATGGCTGATCCCTGCGCGCGGCTCCCAGGTATAAAACGACTCCAAAACGGCTTAGGGTCTTCAATTTCAACGCACTTGACCTTGTCTGGGTCTAGACCCGCTAATTCAGCCGCCCAGCGTCGGGCATCTTCCTCGGTGCCTAGGCGATCGACGAGTCCAAGGGCTACGGCCTGTTCCCCCGTAAACACACTTCCATCGGCAAAAGCTTTGACTGCATCGACTTCTAGGTTTCGGGCGTCAGCGATGGTTTGGACAAATTGTCCATAGGTGGTATCGATCAGTTCTTGGAGGATGTGTTGTTCTGGCTCAGTGAGTTCGCGGTCAAAGGCCAAGATGTCTTTGTAGGGACCCGATTTAATCACCTTAAAGGATACCCCCACTTTTTCTAACAGCCGTTCTAGGTTATTGCCCCGTAGAATGACGCCAATGCTACCCGTAATGGTGCCAGGGTTTGACATGATGTGCTGGGCACCCATGCTGATATAAACGCCACCAGAGGCCGAAATATTGCCAAAGCTAGCCACAATTTTGACCGTTTTCTGCAATCGCTTTAGGGCGCTGTAAATTTCATGGGAGTCAACCACGGTGCCACCGGGGCTATCAATGCGCAGCAGGAGGACGGGATACTTTTTTTCTTCGACGGTTTTGAGGGCTTTGAGGACTGAGGTTCGGGTGCCTCCAGCGATCGCACCCTTCACTTCAATTTTGGCAATCTGTTTTTGAGCAGCGGATTTAAACGGCCACATTATGCGCAATGGTCAAAACAACAATAGAATGCAAAAGATTGATCACGGTATGTAACGCCGTGACATCAAGCAGTCTTGATTGTAGCGCGACAGCCCTTACACGCCCCTAATCTCTGGAGTGCCAAGATTGGGTTCGTAAATCTATTTATCGATCGCCAAAGCCACGCGATCGCCCCCCACCGCTCTCAATTGCCCTAGAACCTTCGTAATCTTCTCGTAGGCTAAAGTACGGTCTGCTTGAAGCACCACAAACCCTTGAGGAGACTTTTGGAAGTATGCCTGTAAAGTAGATTGCAACTGGGCAGGTTCAATCGTCTTGTTGGCAATCACAACTTCTCCTTTAGGATTGATTCCCACCGTTAAGGGATCGGGAGTTTTGGCGTCAGGAGACGTTTGGGCCGAGCCATCGTCTGTTTTGGGGAGTTTCACGCCCAAAACATTTTGACCTGTGGATAAGGTCATAGAAATAATAATGAAAAACGTGAGCACCGTAAGCAACACATCCATCATGGGGATGAGATTCACTTCGGTCATAGGAGCATGGTGATTCCGTCGCTTGAGTCGCATGAAGAAAGCCTCAATAAATGTCGCCAGAACCCACCGGAATTCTAGATTCGGGTTTACTTTCACTCAATAAACTAGGCTCTGGCTTATAGCGCCGCCCACCGGTCAAATGCTGCCGATAAATCAATTCCAGCTCGTTGCCAACTTCTGTGAAATAGTCGATTTGCTGGGTTTGCAAAGAGAGAAAAACACGCAGAAATAACAGCGCAATAATTGCCACAATCATGCCCGTTGCGGTTGCAATTAATGCTTCGCCAATTCCAGATGCAGCAGTGTTGGCTTGCTGCGTTGCAGCCCCCCCTGAGGAGCCACCAATTTGGAGACTGCCAAAGGTTTTAATTAAGCCTGTGACCGTTCCTAAGAGGCCCAGTAACGGTGCCACGGCAACCACGGTTTCAAACAGTTTGTCGCCCTTATGCATTTTGACAAATTCTTTGTCAGCCGAGGCTTCTAGGGCAAGGTGAAAGGTTTCTGGTGTGGGTTGATAGAGCCTTAAGGGGGCCATCAGAAAGCGTCCGATGGGTTGCGCTTTTGCATAGCTTGCAATGGTTGCTGCTTCGTCTAAATTATGTTGAGCGGCCTCTAGGACGTCCCGCACAATTTGCTTTTCGTGACTAATTAATCGAATCCAGAACCAAGCTCGCTCTAGGGCACAAGACATTGTTACAACGGAAAAACCAAGGAGGGGAACCATGACTGGGCCACCTTCGATAACCAAATCCAAGAGTTTAGACATAGGTGCTTACAGTGGGGTTACAAATCTGGCTATCAAAAGGGATCTCATCATTTAGACTAACTGACGTCATGTTGTATGCGGGTTAAGAAGTGATTAGGGAAAATTTAAGAAATGCTTTAACCAAACCGTCCTGCCACGTAGTCCCGAGTACTGGGCTGTTCCGCTTCCAAAAAGATTTTTTCTGTGGGGCCAAACTCAACCAATTGTCCAATGCGGCGCTCGTCAGTACTAAAAAATGCGGTGTACCCCGAAACCCGAGCCGCTTGCTGCATGTTGTGGGCCACAATCACGATGGTGACTTTGTCTTTTAGGGTATGAATCAGCGCCTCAATTTTGGTGGTGGCGATGGGATCAAGGGCAGAGCAAGGCTCATCCATCAGCAATACTTTTGGGTTGACGGCTAGGGCACGGGCAATGCAAAGGCGCTGCTGCTGCCCGCCCGAAAGGGCCAATCCCGACTGATTGAGGCTATCTTTCACCTCATCCCACAACGCCGCATTGCGCAGGGCAGATTCAACGGCGTCATCGAGATCGACTCGATTGGGACGGCTAATGGTTCTAATGCCGTAGGCAACATTGTCGTAGATGCTCATAGAAAAAGGATTGGGCTGCTGAAAAATCATCCCAACTTGACGGCGAAGCTGGTTAAGGTTGGTGTCTTTGGCATAGATATCTTTGCCTAGCAGTTCTACCTTGCCGTAAATGCGGAGATTGCTCTCCATTTCGCCAATGCGGTTAAGGGTTTTCAGAAACGTAGACTTGCCGCATCCAGAAGGGCCAATAATGGCGGTGACGTGCCCTTCATAGATATCCAGAAAAACACGTTCTACTGCTTTTTGAGGGCCATAAAAGCAGCTTAGGGACTCTACACGGATGACAGGATTTAAAGCTTTTTCGGGTTGCATCGGCATTACGTTCACGGATGCGGATGGGTGAGAAGAGAAAGAATTGGGACGAGCATTCATAACATTCAAGACGGTTTTAGACGTGTTCGAGTGACCCAGCGTGCCAAGAGATTGGTGAATACAACAATGCCCACTAACATCACAGCGGCAGCCCAGGCTAGGTTATTTTGGTCAGGAAAGGGAGACATGGCAAAGTTGAAAATCAGCACCGCTAAGGATGCACTGGGACTCATCAGTCCTTCTAGCCAGTTTTGGCTAAAGAGTGCCGTAAAAATGAGCGGTGCGGTTTCTCCAGCGGCTCTGGCGATCGCCAGTAAGCTACTGGTCAAAATCCCTGGAAAGGCTCGTGCTAGAACAACACGCAGGGTGGTGCGCGCATACCCCGCACCCAAAGCGGCAGATGCAAGACGTTGAGAATTGGGTACCAGCTTGAGCGCTTCTTCCGTGGCTAAGGTGACGATGGGGAGCATGATGACCGAGAGGGCAAACCCACCTGCTAAAGCAGAAAATCCTTTAAGGGGAATCACAATGATGGAGTAAGCAAATACCCCCACCACAATAGAAGGCGCAGCACTGAGGATGGTCACAAGCATTCGTACCGTCTTGGCAAATCTTGATTGCTTGCCAAATTCGTTTAAGTAAATCGCCGTCAAAATGCCGATGGGGAGGCTGAAAGCTGCGGCGATCGCCACCATCACCAGGGTGCCTTGAATGGCATTGCCAAAGCCACTGGGGATATCCTTCATGCCTGCGGGAGCGGGAAGCTGACTAAACACATCTCCGGTAATGTGGGGTACCCCTCTACTCACAATGGCCCAGAGCATAGCCAATAAGGGAATCAGGGCCAAGGCACTCAACGTGAATGCCGTCACGTTCATGGCGTGATTAAACAGCTTTTTTGTAATGGGTAGCGGGGCGAACAGGTCAGACACAATCACTCTCAACGATGAATCAACTAAGCATTGCGGGTCAAAGCCCGAACCAACACTGCGGCCAAGGCATTTACAGCCAACGTTACCAAAAACAGCAGCAGCGCAAGGTACATGAGCGCACCAATATGGAGCGGGTCAGAGGCTTCTCCAAACTGATTGGCGAGCAGGGCCGGAATGGTATTGCCAGGATTTAGTAACGACACACTGATATCGTTTGCGGTACCAATTACCATCGTGACCGCCATTGTTTCCCCCAAAGCTCGTCCAAGAGCTAGGCTCGCGCTGCCAAAAATCCCAGAGGCGGCGGTGGGCAATGTGATGAACAGAATGCTTTCCCATTGGGTCGCACCTAGGGCAAAGGCCCCATTGCGCAGATCTTGAGAGATGGCTAAAAACACGTCCCGACTGATGGCAGCAATGGTGGGCACAATCATGATGGCTAAAACCACCCCTGCCATCAACATACTGGGACCAATGGGTTGGGTGTTAAAGAGGGGAAGCCACTTAAAGTGGCTATACAAGAAGTCTTGGAAGGGCTGTAGGGCTGGAATTAAGATAAATCGTCCCCAGAGTCCCACAATGACGCTGGGGATGGCTGCAATGAGTTCAACCAGGAATGCAATGGGGATTTGCAACCGTTCTGGCAAAACCCGTTCACTGGTGATAATGGCAACGGCAACGCCGATGGGCAGGGCGAGAATCAGGGCGATCGCAGAACTCACCAAGGTTCCATAAATGTAGGGCAAGGCCCCAAACAAGGTCTTGTCGATGTCCCATTCTTGTGTCCAGATGAAGGCGAGGCCAAACTTGGCGATCGCAGGATAGGCATCCTTAAAAATTCCCACGCACATCCAAAACGGGATGGAGGCCGTAAGCAAAGCCGCCAAAAACGTAATCCCCCGAAATCCACCATCCCCAAGCTGGCTAATCCAGGATTCTTTTGGGACTGGAGAACGTTTGGAGAGATTAGAGCGCGTAGGCTCCAAAACTTCTGTCATTTGAGTTAAACGATTTCCGAGAAAAAACTACCGTGCTGTTGGGGCGCAAGGTCTTGCACCCCAACAAGAGACTGGTCTAAAAATCAGAGATTACAAAGATCCAATCGACTCAACCTGCTTAAGCACACGTTCAATAACAGGTGCAGGAACCGTTGCATAGTCAAGGGTTGGATTGATCTTTTGCCCGTCGCTTAGCACCCACTGAATCCACTGCTTAACGGCAGGAAGCTTGTCAGCCTCGTACTTCTTATAAACCAACAGCCAGGTCATGCCCACAATGGGATAACCTGCGGTTGGATTCCCTTCAAAAACCCGAAAGTTAGCAGGAAACTTAATGCCAGACAACGCTGCATTGGTGCTTTCAAGGGAGGGGGTGACAAATTCCCCTTTTTTATTTTGAATCGCTGCAAAGGACATATTGTTTTGCTTTGCTGTCGCTAACTCTACATAGCCCATCGATCCAGGGGTTTGCAAGATAGATGCAGCAACACCTGCATTGCCTTTCCCTGTGAGGGGGTTAGCGGACCACTTTGGCGCTTTGCTAACGCCAATTTTGCCTTTAAAGAAGGGGCTTGCGGCACTGACTGCATTGGTAAATACAAAGGTAGTACCGCTGCTATCAGCCCGAACCACCAATTTGATTTGCTGATCGGGTAGATTTACGCCGGAATTTTGTTTTGCAATGGCAGGGTCATTCCATTTGGTGATTTTTCCGCCAAAGATTTCACCTACAACAGCCTGGGTTAATTTTAGACCCGTAGAAACACCAGGAGCGTTGTAGGCTACTGCTACAGCGCCACCCGCCGTAGGCACCATAATCGTGCCGCGATTGCGGTCAACCTTGTCCATTTCTTCGTCGGTGATGGCGGAATCACTTGCGCCAAAGTCTACCGAGCCAGCTTGAAATTGTTTAACACCGCCACCACTGCCAATGCCCTGATAGTTAACGGTTGTATCTGCATTTTTGCTTTTGAATTCACGGATATAGCGCTCATAGAGCGGCTGAGGAAAGGTTGCTCCAGCGCCATTGAGGGTGACGGCTTGGGCAATTGCCGCAAACAGAGGAGTAACTGAGACGGCAAGTGTTACCACTGAAGCGGTAAAAGTACGACGAATAGCTGTGGCGTTAAGACCCATTACCTTCTCCAATCTTAAGATAGTCAAAATGTTTGTTTGGATACCCCATAGTTATTCATATATAAAAATGGTTATCCTGAGATAAAGGAATAAATAAGATTGGGTTAAGCTTGCTTGATTATTGACAGCCTGATCTGCAATATTTTAGAGGCAGTCATCATAGAAATTAAAGTTTCTCGTTTTTGGCAAAATCAGGCTTTTCTGAAGAATTGAACATCTGGCCTTGATCTGAATACTCGTTAGTCGTCTGATTTTATTGATTTTTTGAGGCTTATGTTTCGCTCACTAAGACTGCCCAACCTTTCAAAGTTTTTGACTTTTAAAGATCTCCCAGAGCCGTTTAATCATCTAGCAAAACCCTTGGTTCTTGTTTCTGTGGGGCTGCACGCGGCATTACTCTTTGCACCCATTCCTTCCCCTCCAGTCATAACAAAACCTGTTGAAGCTAAGCCTAAAACCGTTAAAGTAACTACACTTCCGCCTATTAAGGCTAATTCAGTTAAAAATAAGCTGTCTGCGAAAGCGTTACTAAAGCCACGTCCTTCTTCTGTTGTCCAGAAAGGTTTGGTGATTCAGCGTTCCAGCAAAAAAACGCTAACCCAAACACCCAATCAGAAAACCCCTAAGCCTCAAAATGCTCGTCAACCCGTGCCGCCAGTCAATCCCGCTCCGGTTGATGAGCCGAATTCAGATCCCAGCAATCCTATGAACGATTTTCCCCATTACCCTGGCGCAATCCCAGGTTGTTTGGGGGTTCAATCTTGCTATGAAAGCGGTAAACCTATAGATGTTGTATCCCAGTATTTTCAGCAGCAACTACCTCTCAAAAAATATTCTCTAACGCAAGCTATTAACGATTCAGATCGAAAAGTTTTTCAAATCTCTAAAGGCGGTTCACAACAGTTTTTAAATATTCTTGTCGAGGGCAAAACGGCTGTCTATATATTGGCCGAAAGGGCTATGACCCATGAAGATCTTCAGAAAACTGTACAAATCCCATCAGATTTCTCTGAAAATATTTTGGCTCAGCTTCCTCAAGGAGCTGATGGGGAATCCACGGATGCCTCACCTGATCTATTTGCAAGTCCAACTGATTTCTTTTCCAGTCTAGGGGGAACAGCTTCTGATAAGTCAGAGATGAATCCAGAAATGAACTCGGAAATTGATTCTATGAAGCTAGTGCGTGGGCAAACGCCACAACAGCTACTTTCAGGTTTCTTTACACCTAACTTAAGTCAATCTGGCTATCAACCTAAAACTATTGCGACCTATGGGGGTGGGCAGCTCTACGAACTCAAAAAGGGGACGTTTAAGCCCTTTTACCTCAATCTTATTCCGGCTCAGGGTGGCAAAGGGACGATTGTTGTTGTGTGGCGCAGTAAACCTTCTTGAGCGATACAGTCCCGTTATGAATTTCCATAGGAATGCGTTTGAGAAAAGACGGGCTTATCTCACAGTCTTGACGAGTTCTTAACCATCGTCTTTTATAGTGAGGTTGTTGGGGGGGATTTTCGGAATAAAAGCCATTTTTTAGCCTTGATCGGCCAAAAACTACACTGAGGAATTTTCTAATCCTTGGCTTGAACAAGCTAACATTTCTAGATTTAGCGAGCGTCGTATGTCCTCAGCAGATATGTCCCCATTAAACCAAACGCTCGCTTATTTGAGAGGTTTGTTTCAATTTTTTCAGGGTCATGATTCTTATGATGTTGGAGCAAACAACAAAAAGTCTGATCATTGCAGACCAAAGGTTCATCACTATCTCAAAACCATTGACTCTAACAGCTTTGCCTTGGAGCCAGTAGGGAAAAACGCTTTTGAATTTTCTATGACAGGGTTTGGGTCTGACATTAAGCAGGGTGATTTCATCGTCATCAATGATAAGGCTTCAACCATAACCTATAGGGTTGAGGGTATTGATTATTATCTTGACCCTCCTGATATGTGGATGGCTTTACTCATCAAATGTAACTATTCCTGTGACGAATGTTGATCGCGACTCAGTTAGCGACGAAGAGCCATACCGACTTAGTCCTTGCCCTAGACTTAGCTTAATTGCTTGCGAAAACGGTTTGTGCTGATGGCAAACAGTACCACTACAAAGGCAACAAGCATCAACATATTCTGCCAAAGTGCTTCTATCCCTACCCCTTTGAGCAAAATGCCTCGCACGATCGCAATGTAGTGCCTCAGCGGATTGAACCACGAGAGCGACTGAAAAAAGGATGGCATGGTTTCAATGGGGGCGATCGCACCAGACAATTGCACCATGGGTAAATTAATAAAAAAGGTTGTCAACACCACCTGCTGTTGGGACTGACACAGGGTTGCGAGCAATATCCCCACGCTAATACCTACAAACACATACAGGCCAGATAGCCCCATAAACAACGGAAAACTGCCCCGAAAGGGTAGGTTGAAAATCACTCGCCCTAGGGTTAGTGCTAACATTACATCCCCCATCAGCAGCACAAAGAGCGGCACAATCTTGGACAGCAGAATCTCCCATTCAGCAGCAGGGGTCATCAACAGTTGCTCTAGGGTGCCCGTATCTTTTTCTCGCACAACGGTAATGGAAGAGACGATGGTACCAATCAGGGTCAGCACGAGTCCCATCACCCCTGGGACAAAGAACCAGCTACTGTTTAGGCCAGGGTTATAGAGAAAAGTGACTTCCGTGGTGATGGGCAATGTTTGGGTATTTCCCAGACGATTGAAGGCAAATTGCTGCACCATTTGGGCTAGGTAGCCGCTGGCAATACCAGCCGTGTTGGCATCCACGCCATCAACTAGGATCTGAATTTCGGCGTTTTCTTGATTGGCAAGCCGACGGCTAAATTCCGGTGGAATTACAACGCCTGCGGTTAAGGCTCCGGTTTCGACTTGGGTTGCGAGTTCCTTCTCGCTAAACAAAAACTGTTCTGGGGTAAAGATTTGGTTATTGGTGAAGGCGGATACTAAGCCCCGGCTGTCGGCGGTTTGGGCGTAGTCTACGATGCCCAGTTTGAGGTTGTGGACATCGGGATTAAGGGCAAAGCCATAGATTAAAAGCTGGAGGGTGGGCGGAATAATCAGCAGCGTGAGGAGCTGTTTGTTGCGTAGGATTTGGGCAACTTCTTTGCGGATTAAAGACCACAGCCGACCACCCCAAAATTGACGAAGGATATTCATTAACTGTTAACCTGCATCCGACTGAGTAATTTCCGCGCAACGTTGAAAAAGAGCATCCCAACCAGAACGATCATAAGGGGTGCCCACCAAACCCCAGGCCAACCTGTCCCTCGTACAAAGGCATCACGGGTAATCACAATAAAGTACCGGGCCGGAATAATATTGGAAATGAGCGAAAGAGGAAAGGGAATATTGCTCAGGGGATAGATGAACCCTGACAGGAGTAAGGCCGTCAGAAACCCAACGAGCGCAACGGCTTGAACTGCTGCGTTTTGTTCATTCACGCGAACACCAATCAGTAGCCCAAACATCACACTGGTCGAGACATAGAGCGGTGTCCCAATCAGAAAGGGTGTTGGGTCACCAGCAAAACTCAGTCCAAAAACGATGGCTCCCAGCCCAATCACGCCCAAGGCCATTACGAGGGCTACCGCAATGTAGGCCAAAGCCTTTCCTAAAATCAGTTCCTCTGCGCTCATACTGGAGGCGTAGACCTGCAAGATCGTGCCTTTTTCTTTCTCCCGTACCATGGCGATCGCCGCTAACAAAGACGGAAATATCCACAGCACCACAGCGAAGGTTCCTGGCACGATGTACAGTGCCTCTTTGCGACCTGGATTGAACCAGATGCGGGTATGGGGGGTAATGGCGTTGATTTCGGGTGTGAGCTTTTCTGCCTGCATAAAGGAATTGGTGGTGGCTTTGATGCTGTTTTTAATCACTCTGGCGTTGTTGGCATCGGTGCCATCCACTAAAACCTGGATATCGGTGGGTTTGCCTGCTTTGATATGCCGACTAAATTCTGGTGGCACGATCACAACGGCTTTGACTAAGCCTAAATCGAGTGCCTGTTGGGGAGATGTGTTTTCATCCCAGGCGACGGCCTGAAATTGGTTGGTGGCGTAAAGTCGATCTTGGTAGCTCCGGCTAAGGGCGCTGCGGTCAAAGTCTTGCACGACTAGGGGTATATCTTTGGCTTCTAGGCGAATCGCAAACCCAAAGATAAAGAGGGTCAGGATGGGCAGCGCAAAGGCGAGGGCGAGGGTGAGGCGATCGCGCTTGAACTGAGCCAACTCTTTAATGCATTGGGAAAGGATGCGTTTCATAGGCTTGGGCGGGATCCTAGATATTGGAGTAAATCTTCAACCATAGGGATGAGGGGTTAGAGTACGCTGGCGGTTTGGAGCATGGTAGGATTTTCTGTGTTCATGCCTAATCGTACAAGAATGATTGACCATGATCGGTTGTTTAAGGAGCTACTTTCCACATTCTTTGTGGAATTTCTAGACCTTTTTGTGCCCCAGGTTGCGAATAAAATCAACCGAGATACAGTTCGTTTTTTGACTCAAGAGTATTTCGCTGATCTGACCACGGGCGAAAAGAAAATCATTGATTTATTGGCTGAAGTGCAGTTGGAAGGACAAGAAACAGGATTTCTCATCCATGTTGAAAATCAAGCCTCTTCGATTTCAGATTTCTGTAGACGCATATTTTTCTATTTTGCACTGCTTCACAAAAACTACTTGAAGCCAATTTATCCCATTGTTGTATTTTCCTTTGATACACCCTATCGAGAGGAGCCGCATCAGTACCAGATTGAACTTGAAGGGTTAAAGGTTGTCGAGTTCAATTTTCTCCCGATTCAGTTGAATCGTCTGAACTGGAGAGATTATCTGAACCAACAAAATCCGGTGGCGGCGGCATTAATGGCAAAAATGCGGATTGATGCCAAGGATCGATCGCGGGTGAAGGTGGAGTGTTTGCGGCTATTGGCAACCTTAAAACTAGATCCAGCCCGAACGCAGTTGATCTCTGGGTTTGTCGATACCTATTTGCGGTTGAATCAGTCAGAAGAACGAATATTTCAAATGGAACTGAGTACACTGGAAGAGCGGGAACAGGAGGATGTCATGCAAATTGTGACGAGCTGGATGGAACAAGGCATCGAACAAGGCATTGAGAGAGGCATTGAGAGGGGCATTGAGAGAGGAGAGCGATCGCTTATCCTTCGCCAACTCAATCGTCGTGTGGGTGCGTTGGATTCTGTGACGGAAAATCAGGTGGTGAATCTATCGCTGGCTCAACTTGATTTGTTGGGTGAGGCGCTGCTTGATTTTTCGGGGATGGCGGATTTACAAGATTGGTTGCGATCTCAAAACGTATTCTTATAATTGGGTGCAGTCTCTGAAACAATGTGGGCGATCGCAGCTTTAGGTCTGGGCTGGAGTAGGTTCTCTGTATGTACTTGAGGCAAAATTTGATTTTTCGTTTACTGAAATAATGTAAATACGGTCAAAAATCATAGAATGACTAGGGGTAGACACCCCTAGTCATTAAAAACTGATGGCTCTTTTTCTCGTGAACTTTTACTAAAAATCCCTATTTTGGTCTATGGCATAAACTGTAATAGTGGAAATCATATTCTGTTCGGCAAACATACATGCAGGCGATTGATCCGCTCCAGGCAAAACGAGAGGCATTCCAAGAACAGGAAAGGCTGTTGGGCGAAAAGCTATTCAAACTGAGGCAGAGCTATGCGATCGAGACTGCCGCAGACAAAAAATTCCAATTGGAACAGCAAATCGCTCAGACGAACGCCGAGATGGACGATTTGGCGCAGCAGCTAGATCAATTGGGTAGAGTTTCGCAGGAAGGGCGGTTATATCAGGCGCTGCTAAGGCTGGGATACCACAAACAAGTCCAAACCTTTAGAAAATTTGTTCAAAGCAACCCGATCGCAGCGTTTTTGATTTATGGGTCTCCAGAGTACGGGCAGCGATGGTTACTCAACCGCCTGATTGTGCAGCATACACGGGATAGCATCGCAGGCAAGGTGATCAAAATTAACCTAAGCCGGATTGCCCACCGCAGTGATGTTGCTGCGCTGTGGCGAGAACTGGCTGGAAGGGCTGGGCTTGGACGGCAAGGGACGGTGACAGAAATAGTTGGGCGCGTCCATCAGTGGTGGCAGACTCAACATGTATTGCTGATCTTCTATGAGATTGATTTTCTGCCTGAGGATTTTTTAATCGAGTTATTGCAGGACTTTTGGACACCTCTGATGAATCAGGCTAGGACAAATGGAGCGTCAGAAAATGTCTACAAGCTTTTAATGTTTCTGGTGGATTATGAAGGCTGTGCGGGCAAGTGGACAATTCCCTTTGCTGAGCAACTGGATGCAACTTGGAAACCTGTTATTCCTGTTAAATTGCCGCTGATTGGTGAGTTTACTGAAAGCGAACTGTTGAGCTGGTTAGATTTTTCAGCAGATGATTTGCCTGTACATTTGTTAGACGAACCCGATGAAACCGTGCAAAATATTCTGGAGAACAGTGATGATGGCATTCCAGAACCAGTACTGGGTGAAATTTGTCGGCAGGTTGGTTCTGATTGGTATGAGAATGAGGAAAAATGGTTGAAGTTGTGAGCACACATGCACTGGAATACGCTGGAAGCATCCAGCCCGAAGCCATCGATGGGTCGCCCTATCTGCCAAGCAAAGAACTACTGGAGGCAGTTAACTTGGCAATTTATTTGGAGCGACCGCTGTTACTCAAGGGTGAACCGGGCTGTGGCAAAACTCAACTGGCCTCAGCCGTTGCCTTTGAATTGGGGCTGCCGTTGGAAAGCTGGTACGTGAAATCGACTAGTCCAGCGCGGGATGGGCTGTACACCTATGATGCTGTGGGTCGTTTGCGGGATGCCCAATTGGCGGGTTCTGGTCGATTAACCGATGAGCAGATGCGTCTGGCGGATGACCCCGCTAGCTACATTCGCTGGGGACCCTTGGGGCGTGCCTTTTTAAATGAGCAGCGCACCGTTGTATTGATTGATGAAATTGATAAGGCGGATATTGATTTCCCCAATGACTTGTTACTAGAGCTTGATAAACAAGAGTTTCTGGTGGAAGAAACGGGTACAAAGATTACTGCTAGGGTTCCACCCATTGTGTTTATTACCAGCAACGATGAAAAGGATTTGCCCGATGCTTTTTTGCGGCGTTGTTTGTTTCATTTTGTGGAGTTTCCCGATCAGGATCGCTTGATTCAAATTATTCAATCGCGCTTTCCTTCAATTTCAGAAGAATTGGTGAGTCGGGCAATAGAACGATTTCTGGAGTTGCGGGAGGAGATGAAGCGAGAGAAGGCCGGATCGGGCAAGAAGGTCAGCACCAGTGAACTGATTGACTGGGTGCAGGTGTTGCGGCGCTACCCCACGGATGAGG
>JANLSD010000067.1:0-27591 GCA_031362245.1 Acaryochloridaceae cyanobacterium OTE_25_metabat_464
TGGGCGTATTCGGCGGCTTCTTGGCCTGTGCGGATATCGGGTTCGGAGACGATTTCGGCAAGGGGCACACCTGTGCGGTTGTAGTCTACGAGGGAATAGGGAGAATTGGAAAGGCGATCACCGCTGCCGTGGACGAGCTTACCCGCGTCTTCTTCCATGTGGAGGCGGGTGATACCAATGCGTTTGCGGACGGGTTGGCCTTGGTCGTCGATGAGTTCAATTTCGAGCCAGCCGTGTTCGGCGATGGGGAGGTCAAACTGAGAGACCTGATAGTTTTTGGGCAGGTCGGGGTAAAAGTATTGTTTGCGATCGAATTTGCTGTAGTCGGCGATTTTGCAGTTGAGGGCGGTGCCTGCTTTGACGGCGTATTCTAGGACGGTTTCGTTGAGGACGGGGAGGACACCGGGCATGCCCATGCAGACGGGACAGACGTTGTGGTTGGGTTCTGCGCCAAATTCTGTGGAGCAGTTACAGAAAATTTTAGTGGCTGTGCTGAGCTGACAGTGGGTTTCTAGCCCAATGACGGCTTCGTATTTGGTTTTGACAGGAGCCTCAGTAACCATGCGTTGATGCTTGCCATTGCGGATGAACTGATCTCTATTGTAAAGGGTTGGGCTGAGTTAGCGCAGGATTTTTGGTCTAACAAAACGTTACGCATCATCTAGCTCTATGGACATTCTGTAGGTTTTTAGTGTGACGCGATCTGTAATTGAACAGGCTTGTTTAAGACCTGCATCAATGCCACCAGCAACAATAACACCAGATACTATTTTATTTGGGAATTGTTCTGACAGCAAGCCAATATACATCGATATTTGCCCAAATACTTTGTAGTCAGCTATGCCCGATTTAAGCTCTACCGCAAGCAATTTGTCACCGTCTTTACTTTCAAGCAGAACGTCAACTCTTTTTCCGCCTATGGAATACTCAACACCAAGTAAACCATTTCCAAATATTATGTAGTCTGGAAATAACTCCGCAATTTGGGCGCATAAAGAAGTTTGTAAATCTTTCTCATATGCAAAGCTATTGGTAATTTGCAAATCAGATTCCGCCGTGGATTCTGTTGTCGGTATTGTTGTTTCATCGTCTATTTTTAGATCGGCATTTTTATGTTGAACAAAAAATTCAGAGTATCGTCCAATCGCTGCTCTAAATCTTCCATGCTGCTCATATCCGTACTGCGCATATTTTCCTGATTGGCTATATTCATGTGCTATTTCACTGATGGTTAGCTGACTTTCGATAGCGTAAATATTTATCCTGCGATGGGTCTCTTTGGAGTAATGTTCGGATATTAAGTGTATGGCTCTTGGATAGCTATTTGCTGCCCCAGCATTTCCACGCTGAATTAGCCATTCACGAAAATCTTGTTCCATATATAAAGCGCCCCCTGATTCACACCAAGTGATTATATCAACCTATGCCGCATCGTAACTAACTTAAACTAAAGTCTAAAATTTGAGCAGCACTGAGGCCAAAGCCAGGAATCACAGTTGACGAAATTGTCATATCGCTCGTATAAATCGTATCTTCATATTGCCCATTTACCCAAAGGCACAAGGTAATCTTCTGCATTTCTGGATCAACAATCCAATATTCTGAAATGCCCCGTGCTGCGTATTCTGTACGTTTATAGCGGTAGTCTCGGTCTCGATTTTCTGCGCCTGGTGAGACGACTTCAATTACTAAAGCGGGGGGTGGCATATCCCGAAGAATAATAGCTCGTTTTGCCCCCATCAAAGCAGCGTGCGACTCTTCTGAATGCACCATTAAATCTGGTAATCGACTGGTGGCCCGCCGTCCCATGACTTCAACTTCTGTGCCCATAGTTACTAAAGCAATCGGCACATATTTTGCCAGTTCAAAAAGCAAATATTTAGCAATGCTTACATTGCCCTGACTTTCCGTGGACATTTCTACCAGTCCCCCATTCACCAGTTCGTAGCGGGTGTCGGTGCCGTCGTCATAGGCAAGATATTCCTCCATTGTCATTAATTTGACCGGAGTGGGTGCAGTTTGAACCATGTTTAGGAGCCTCCTCAATCGACATCGCCCAAGTTCTTTTAGCTGCGGCTTCAACCGCTAGACTGCAATCCCAATCTAGCAAATTCTAGTAACGCCAGCGATTGAAATCGCGCCTACACACACAAAGTCTGCACTTCGACAGATCCCCTCGACTTCGCTCAGGACACAGCAGTGACCGCCTACGCAGACTAAATATATCAAGGGTTTCGTCAATCCGCGTTAGCGTAGCGAGCCTTATGGCTTAGGCGGATTTTGTTTGTGTAGCTGCGGTTCTCTTCGACAAGCCGCTTTGCGTCACAACCGTCAAGCTTTGTTAGGCAACCAGCACCGCTCCACTCGACAACGCCTAGGGTATGGTGTTGGAGCAAGCCAACGCTGAGACAGATTGATGAACGGCGATCGCCAAA
Source organism: Acaryochloridaceae cyanobacterium OTE_25_metabat_464 (assembly GCA_031362245.1). Classification (GTDB taxonomy): domain Bacteria; phylum Cyanobacteriota; class Cyanobacteriia; order Thermosynechococcales; family Thermosynechococcaceae; genus JAAURS01. The sequence continues at coordinate 2,436 of JANLSD010000067.1, forward strand.
GTGCCTAAGGACAAACCCCAAAAAGTCATCAAATTATAGTTTGCACTTGAACTTAACACCAAAACCAACCTATACTTGTAAGCTGTGACTTCATGAATTAGAGGAAGTGATATGTCGCGATATCGTGGCGCACGCCTTAGAATAGTGCGCCGTTTAGGAGAACTACCGGGTCTGACTCGGAAATCATCACGGCGGGCTTATCCGCCAGGACAACATGGTCAGGCCCGCAAAAAGCGGTCTGAGTATGCAGTCCGTCTCGAAGAAAAACAAAAGCTTCGCTTTAACTACGGTCTCTCTGAGCGTCAGCTCCTACGCTATGTGCGTAAGGCGCGTCGAGCAGGTGGTTCCACCGGTACAGCGTTGCTCCAGCTGCTAGAAATGCGTTTAGACAACACCGTCTTTCGTTTGGGCATGGCTCCAACCATCCCAGCAGCGCGTCAGTTGGTAAACCACGGGCACATTACTATTAACGGTAAGACCGTTTCCATTCCAAGTTATCAGTGCCGTCCCGGCGAAGAAATTGGGGTCAGAGATCGAGAGCATTCTCGTAAAATGGTTGAAACCAATATTCAGTTCCCTGGACTGGCCAATATCCCCAGTCACCTTGAGCTAGATAAAGCAAAACTTAAGGGTAAGGTCAATAGTCTGGCCGAGCGCGAGTGGGTCGCTCTTGAAATTAATGAGCTTCTGGTGGTTGAGTACTACTCTCGTAAGGGATAGGTTTACGCCAGTTATACCAAAAATTTACGCGGCATGTTTTCACACTTCTAAGCTTGGCTCTCGATCCCGTCAGATCGAGAGCCTTTTTCATAGATACTCGCGAAACTTATGTTCTTGTAAAATCGTCTTAAAACTCAGTTTCTCTTCCTTCAAAAGTGGCTTTTAAAACATTTTCAACTTAATAAAAACTTACGCGGTCTTGCTATGAAGCTTTTCAGTCTTGTTTTATCCGCTGTTTTAATGCCATGTTTCGTGGGGCTTGCACCATTCCTAAGCAAAACCGCAGGTTCGGAGCCTTCTCCGTCAACCCACATCAATCAGCCAGTTGGCAGCATCACGCTCCAAACGAAGACTGCCGTGTTGCAGTATGGCAAAAAGGGTGCAGCATTTCCTGATGGCAAACAAGCAATTGTTCGGTATCCAATAGCATCGGGGTTGGCAGATGCTGTCCTGACAAAAAAAGTGCAAGAGGCGATTAGCCTAAAACAGGTTTTGGGACAATCTCTGGCAGAAATGCAGAAGGATTATTTGGGTAATAGTTGGCTCAATGAGGTGAGCTATACGGTTAACTACAATCAAGATAATATCCTTGATCTAACCTATCTTGTTTCAGGATCAGCAGCCTATCCCAGTAGTTATGAGAAACATGTTTCTGTTAGTCTCAAGACAGGAAAAGTTTTGCGGGCGAGGGATTTATTTAAGGCGGAAGGGTTCAGGGCGATCGCCCAAATCATCGAACCGATGATGCAGCAAGAGATTCTGCAAAAGATTGCTGAGTTTAGCAAGGAAGATCCTGACATTAATAGGGCTCTCTTTGCTAAACATCATTTTCAAGCAAAAAATGTTGAAGAGTTCACCATTGGCAAAACAGGCGTTACGTTCCTCTACAACTTTGATTTTCCCCACGTTATCAAAGCGGTTGAGCCATCTGGGGCTTATCTAATGCCCTACAGCAAGCTGGCGCGCTATATTCGTCAAGATGGCGCGCTTAACTTTGCCATTTGGCGTAACAAAGGGGAATGACGCCCAAACACAAAAGCTCTCCTACAGGCTGGAGAGCTTGGGCTAGGTAAAGTGGTAATCGTTTCTAATCAGTGCCGTCTTGTTACTCTAGTAGACTCCGAAGCATCCACGCATTCTTTTCATGGAGCTGCATGCGTTGGGTTAGAAGGTCAGCGGTTGGCTCATCGTGGGCTGCATCCACGGTTGGAAAAATGGAGCGGGCTGTCCGCACGACCGCTTCTTGGCCTTCAACCAATAGCTTGATCATTTCTTCGGCTTTGGGGACGCCTGCCGTCTCTTTGATGGAGCTGAGTTTGGCATACTCGCTATAGGTGCCAGGGGCGGGAACGCCTAAGGAACGAATCCGCTCGGCGATTAAATCGACGGCTAGAGCCAGCTCTGTGTACTGGGTCTCAAACATGAGGTGCAGGGTGCTGAACATTGGCCCCGTTACGTTCCAGTGGAAATTGTGGGTTTGCAGATAAAGGGTATAGGTATCTGCTAAAAGCCGAGATAAACCAGCAGCAATGTCTTTGCGGGTGGCTTCGTCAATACCTAGGTTTATGGTTGGGGCTGCCATAGCGTTCTCCAGTGGGGCTTGAGCCAGTCGTTGACGTCACTACAATGCCATTGTAGATGAAGGAAACGCCAAGCTGCGTCAGTTTTACAGCCTTTGGTTTGGCATTGCCCCAATGACTACAGCCATTAATACATCTGGACGGGATTCAATTCGTTCTCCTCAGCTCCATTCCAGCATCAATCACTCCATATGTCACCGATGCTTGAGTGACGGATGCTGCTCAGAGGCTTTACGGTCCCTCGTCTTCAATCACACTACTCCGATCAAGCAGAAGCAATTGCCGAAGCTGATCCGTCCCCAACTCAGAAAGCCAATTTTCCCCAGCGCCCACCACCTGATCCGCCAACGCCTTCTTACTCTCAATCATGTCGTGGATACGCTCCTCTAGCGTGCCGCTGCACACAAACTTGTGCACCTGCACATTCCGCGTCTGCCCAATCCGAAACACCCGATCCGTCGCCTGATTTTCTACTGCTGGGTTCCACCAACGATCAAAGTGGAACACATGATTCGCACGGGTCAAATTTAGCCCTACACCCCCAGCTTTGAGAGACAAAATAAACAGCCGAGGCCCTTGCGGATCGTTCTGGAACCGATCAATCATGGCCTCCCGCTTAGGCTTTGACACGCCGCCATACAGCAGCAGCGTCTCACGGTTGAGGGTCCGCTGCAAATACCCCTGAAGTAGTTTCCCCATCTCGGCAAATTGGGTGAAGATTAAGGCGCGATCGCCCTCCATCAACGCCTCCTCCAACATCTCCTCCAAGCGCTTCAGCTTGCCAGAGCGTTGAGGAGTATCCGTTAAAGCTGCCTCTTTCAAAAACTGGGCTGGATGGTTGCAGATCTGCTTAAGCTTCGTGAGCGTGGCTAAAATGACCCCGTGGCGCTGAATTCCTTCGGCAGATTCCACGGCGGCTAAAGAATCCTGCACAGTTTTTTCGTAGAGGGCGGCCTGCTCTGGGGTGAGGGGGCAGAAAACCGTCATCTCCTGTTTTTCGGGCAGGTCTTGAATGATGGTGCGATCGGTTTTCGTGCGGCGGAGGATGAAGGGTTGAGCCAGCGATCGCAGTGTCTGCAAAGAGGCAGTATCGCCATATTTTTCAATGGGCACCGCAAACCGCTTTTGAAAAAACGCCTTGGAGCCAAGATAGCCAGGATTCAAGAAGTCTAGGATTGACCAGAGTTCCGTCAGCCGATTTTCTAAAGGGGTTCCCGTCAACGCAATCCGATTTTTGGTCTGGAGCTTGCGGATGGCCTGGGACTGCCGCGCCTCGGGGTTTTTGATATTTTGGGCTTCGTCTAAAATCACACATTGCCAATCCACCCCCACCAGCGCCTTTTCATCCCGATGTACTAGCGGGTAGCTCGTCAATATCACATCATGCTTCGCTACCGCCTGAGCAAACGGCTTACCCTGAAGCCTTCCAGCACCATGATGCAACAAGATTTTGAGCGTGGGCGCAAACCGCTTTAGTTCCCGCTCCCAGTTGCCCAAAACCGAAGTAGGGCAAATCAGCAGCATGGAGCCATTCCAGCGTTTTTCCGCTTTCAGATGCAGCAAAAACGCAATGAGCTGAATGGTTTTACCCAAGCCCATGTCATCCGCAAGACAAGCCCCCAGATTCCACTGCTCTAAAAACGATAGCCAGCCCGCGCCCAAGGATTGGTAAGGGCGCAGGGTTCCCTCGAATGCTGTGGGCTGCTCAATGGGCTGCACGGTTTGGTTGCCGCTCAGGGTTTCTAGCAATTGCTCTAGGGCACCCGTGGCCTCAAACTTCACTACGGGCAGCTTGTCTAAGGTCAATACATCTCCGGTATTGAGCTTCAGGGCATCTTCTAGAGTGAGTCCCGCCTGTCCTTGACGACTGGCAAAAAAGGCCTCAGCAGAGCGAATATCCTGGGGTCTCAGTTCCACCCATTCGCCATTGACTTCAACCAGTGGGGAACCTAAAGACACCAAATGATCAAACTCGCCCTTTGACAATCGCTGCCCGCCAATGGTGAGTTCCCACTTAAAGTTCAGCAGACTCGTGAGACTAATGGCGGCGGCTTTAGCCCCAGTGCCCACCGCTGCCCGTACCTGTAGCCCTAAGCGATTGGCCCATCCGTCACGATTCGCCAATTTGGGCGGCACAATCACGCCAAAGCCGCTATCTTCTAGACGCCACGTCACAGACTTTAGAAAATCGTATGCCTGAAGCGGGGTAAGGGTATGCTGAATCGGTCGCGCCGTCTGAAGACTCTCTTCGATCGCCGGATACACCCGCGAAGCCAACCCCAACCCCGCCAGCAGCGCCTCTTGGGGATGCTCTAAAGTACGTCCCTGAATGGAAAGAGACGAAGCCGTGGTTGCCCAAATTTGTTCTGCACTGACCCAACAGGTGGGTTCATCCGTGGCCTGTAGCCCATAGCTCACCAACCAGCTTTGAGAAGCGGGTAGGGGCGGAGCCAGGGAAAAGACAGGGCGAAAGACTTTCTGTTGAGCGTGGGCAAGCTGAAGGGGTTGAGTCCAGGCATCAAAGGCAGAAAGGAGATGATCGCTACTTTCTCCCTTCACATTCACCTGACCCGTTGGACGCTCTAGGGCAGACAACCATCCCGATAGGCTTTTGTCCTGCATTTTGCTGAGAGTCGCAATGCTGTCTCCACTCCCAAGGATGCGACGCACTTGCTGATCTACCAACTGCTGAAGAGACGCTAACAAAAGCGCATCGGTGGGGGTAGGCAGGGCGATCGCAGGAGCATCTTCAGGCTCTAAAATCTCCCCATAGCACTGACAGACCTGGGGCATTTGGGTCTGCATTTGTCGCAGTCGTCCTTGATCTAGGGCGCTATCGAGCAGCGGTTGCCAATAGGCAGTAATAGAACCATCCGGTTCTTTCTGAAGCGAGGGCACCACCTTAGAGCGCACCAGTAAATCTAAACTCCAGCGCGAGATATGACTCCAGTAGCGTAGGTCTGCACCCAGTGGATCTTCGGTTTGCAGATCTGCGCCGAGGGGGATGGAGAGGAGAAACTCGGTGGCGATCGCCGCACTCAAACAAAATCCCCCCACCCGAACCGGATACAAACACACGTCATCGGTTGGGTCTGGAATCACGCCTGAGTGAAGGGGCAGAATTTCTGTTTCAGTCCAGCGGCATAGTAAGCCTAGCGATCGCTCTTGCCACTGTGCCCAGCTTTGCGAAGGTAGCGAAATCGTCCCCGATTGATGGAGTGCCTGAAGATAAACCGAAAGCTCCTCGGCAGATAGGCTGAAGGGATGCAGTGGCGCAGGGCTGAAGGGCGCAATGGCTGTTGTGGAACTGCGCCAGGTTTCTCCCCAAATCAAAAATAGACTGTCTGGGGATGGTTCGCAGTGAGATAAAGACTGCGGATCCTTTTGCGTCAGGGAAGGATGAATCCAGGTACCGTGCAGCAAAGCCATAGGCGTTTCACTTGAATTTTCTAGCGCCGTCGTTCTTGCAGCTTACGATAAACCTGCTTAATATCCACATCATGATGGGCTAAAGCAACCATCGTATGAAAAAACAAATCCGCTGCTTCCCCTGCGATCGCATCTTTATCATCATCCTTCACCGCCATCACCACCTCAGCAGCCTCCTCCCCAATTTTTTTGAGGATTTTGTTGTCGCCACCTTCCAATAATTTACAGGTATAGGAGTCGGGGTTGGGGTTAGCCTTGCGATCGCAAATCACCGCAAACACTTGAGACAGCGTATCCGCAGGCGGAGGGATGACTTGACCATCCACTTGATGGAAGCAGCTCCGTTCTCCGGTATGGCAGGCAATATCGCCGACTTGCTCGACCGTGACCAAGAGTGCGTCACTATCACAGTCGTAGCGGATAGACTTGACGTGCTGTACATGGCCTGAGGTTGCGCCCTTATTCCAAAATTCTTGACGGGAACGGCTCCAAAACCAAGTTTGGCCTGTTTCTAGCGTTTTATGGAGGGATTCTGCATTCATCCAGGCCATCATCAAGACAGTGCCATCTAAGTAATCCTGAACGATCGCCGGAACCAACCCCTTGTCGTCGTAGTGGATTTGATCGAGGGGAATAGATACAGTTGAGAGGCTAGAAGCGACCATAATCTCTGGAATAGAAGGGCTGAAAGAGGCTTGGGTTGGAGCTTCAATTCTACGATATTACTGTCCAGGCAACCCCATCCGTAGCCCACAGACTTGCCTTAACGGCGAAGTTCCAGTACACAGTAAAGGCATACCCTGTCATTGAGTCTCCCCGTGATTGAATTTTCTAGCGCTACCTCAGCCCCGATGCCCCTCACCCTTGACCCAGCGCGGGGAGAGTCCATCCGCCTTGTGGTGCTAGACATTGACGGCACGATCGCAGGGGAGAACAACGAAATTAGCCCCACGGTGCAGGCAGCGGTGCGGGCCGTTCGAGAGAAAGGGATTCAGGTGGCGATCGCCACGGGCCGAATGTTTCACTCCGCCCTTCGGTTCTATGAGGTGCTGGATTTAGAGCTGCCGTTGATGACCTATCAGGGTGCGCTGATCCAAGAGCCTAAAACAGGTAAGGTTCACCGCCATTGGACCTTGGCAAAACCGACGGCCCTACAGCTCCTCAATTATTTTGAGCAGGTTGACTTTCAACAGCACCTGTCCGTCCATGCCTATGTGAACGATCGTCTGTATATCCGAGCCATCACCCCAGAGTCTCAGCTCTATAGCGATCGCACAGGCGTCACGCTATATCCCGTCGGAGATCTGCGCACCCTCATTGAGGAGCACGAACCCACTAAGCTCCTAGCCCTCAGCCTCAACGCAGACCACATCGACTCGCTCTACACCCATTTACGCACTCAATACTCCCCCGCAGAGCTATACCTGACAAAATCCATCGCCACCTTCTTTGAGGCCACCAATCCCCTAGTCAATAAAGGAACAGCAGTCAAATACATTGCCGAAGAGCTATTGGGCTTAAGCCCGCACCAGGTCTTGACCATCGGCGATAACTTTAATGATGTAGAAATGATTCAGTACGCAGGCATTGGCGTGGCGATGGGCAATGCCCCCGAACCCGTCAAAGCCTTTGCAGATTGGGTTGCGCCAGATGTGGAGAATGATGGTGTGGCGATCGCACTTTCTAAAATCTTGCTTAGGTGATTTCTGGTAAACAGCTTACTGCTGGCTTCGACTCCGCTCAGCCAGCTAGACTCGGAAAAAAGCATACTCTGAGCGCCGTGGCTTGCCTCCCGCAGGGCTACGGTGTAGACAATACTGTTCGGATAAGTTCAAAGTTATTGCACTGGCCCCCCTAACCCCCCAATTCTGGGGGGAAATGTCCCGAGATTTTGGATTTCTCCCCCCAGAATTGGGGGGCTGGGGGGGCTGAGTGCAAGGTATATGGGCTATCCGAACAGTATTGACGGTGTAGACACAAGTCTAAGGAACATTAAAACACTGCATTCGACCCCCCTGCCCCCCTCAAAAAGGGGGAATCCACTCATATTCCTTCTCTTCTCCCCCCTTTTTAAGGGGGGTTGGGGGGGATCAAAGGGGTTGGGCATTGTCACATTGACTTGTGTGTTCACGGTAGCCCGTAGGGGAAGGTATAGCCTTTTCTGGAAATCACCTAAAACATCTGCAAACCAAATCCAAGATTGAGGGCTTCGGCTTCGCTCAGCCCGGCAGACATCAAAAAAGGCACCGACGACTTTCCGGGTTTCGTCTCGATGCCTTCTCTGGTTCACGCCTCACACTTGCATTTTATAGTAGCGAAGGTTTTCACAATTGTCATCGGTGCTTACAACGTTATCGGTGCTTACAACGTTATCGGCGCTGTCCCTTGCAAAATCTCTTCTAACAAAAACGCCAAAACTTTTTTGACAACATAAACCAGCGCAAACCTGGCCTTGGCAAGCTGTGGCGTATTGTTCTGAACATCTCCAAAAAGTCTACAATCGCGATGAAAATCAGCAAATAATTGACTCCAAACCATCGCCTGTTTGGAGAGGTGCGTTTGGGGCAATATCCAGCTCACTCGGGTTTCAGCGCCAGGGACTGTTGCATTACAGCAGCCATACATCATTTTCTGAGGCGATAGAGACTGCGGAAACTGCATTAAAGCCAGTAGCAGCCCTCGTTCTGCTTTGGTTTGTAAACGAAGTTCACCACTGTCCGTTTGCCAAAGAGCCAATCTACCATCCATAAAAAAGTGCTCCAAATCATTGGGCGGCAGAACGCTTTCCTGTTGCGCTAAGCGCAGTAAGCTACAGCAACGGGCATGGGCATGCTGCAAACCAAAAATCAAGGGGTCTGGGCTGATGGGCGATCGCAGGTCTACCGTCCCCCGTCTCGGCTCTCCCAAGACCAGAATGGGTTTCGCCATCATTAATGACTGAAGCCACTTCGCAAGATTTTCCGCATCAAAGTCAGCATAAAGCCACCCCTTGGGATGTACCCAAAACTTGGGCTTCAATTCATTCGTATGCGCTTGGTCTACAAAGTGTTGTAGGAGTTCTTCGCCTAAGGTTTGTGCAGTTGCTGTGCCTGCACCCTTTGATAATTGCAGCAGTATAGGGCATGAAAAGGTTCCAAATTGCTGAGCACTTGGGGTAAATAAGGGCAGAGGCATCAAGTCTGAAGGGACAGTTGCCCTAGGTTCTAAAGTCGCGGACGCTGGGTGCTGAATTTGGGTAGGAAAGTTGGCGGACTCATGGTGAGCAGCGGACTCTTGGTGCACAGCTATCGCCCTCCCCAGTCGATCTGCCAACCACTGTACCAATGAGGGATATTGAATTACTGCAACGGATGTATCAAGCGCCATGAAGTTCAATTTGCATCTGAAGATGGCCGTTTTAGATCAAGGCAAACCCCTTTGAGGGCATCTTTAGGATAGGCGCTTTTCAATCCGACTTCATTGGTTAGACCCACTCTTATGATCCCTATGAATATCCTTAAGATTGTGCTTCTGGTGATTGCCATTGATTCAGTCCTAGTGGGGGCTGCAATGCTCTGGATGCCCCATTCTAAAACGGCTCCCCTTGAACCAACCAGTGAATCTAGCTCCGCCGCGTCACCCATCGCCGCCGCTCAATCACTCCCCTCTCCACAGCCCAGCACGGTCACTGACTCAATCAGCGGCTCTAATCCCACGGCATCCCCCATCGGTGCGACTTCATCATTGCCTTCTGGGCAGCAGATTGCAGCCGCAGTCTCTGTCACCAATCTCCATCAGACGCTAACGGTGGAGCAAGCCTATCAGCGCATCCCCCATAGCAGAACGCAATTTACTCCGGCTCAAGCCACAGGCATGACGGCTGCTGAAGCCCAAGCTGCCACCGAACTGTTCTACTGGAGCGATTTAGCTGTGGTTGAAAGGATCGCTCAAGTGGATGCAGTTCAACAAAAACAGCCTTATTCGGCAGAAAATTACGGGGTTATTCTGTCTCAAATGAATGTGCTCAATGTGCCTGAATCCCTTGCGGCACCAAAGCAGATGATTGTGACTGCTATTCAAGAGCAAAAAGCTTACATTGAAGGGCTTTCACGCCAACCGAAACCTGTGTCGCCGGAAGACCCTCTGGTTCAAAGTTCTCACCAGAAGATCCTTGCGGCCTATGGTCAACTGATGCAGCGCTTTCCACAGGCATCTGAGACCACTAAAAAATCCTTTTTCGATCACCTTTGTTCTCTAGATTTTATTTGACGTTCCTCTAAACGCAAGGCAGGATCTTGCATCAGCTCATCCCAGATGAATTTGTTAAAATAAGAGAACCATCATCTACATATTCTGGGGAGGCTAATATGGCTCATCCTAAACCCACGCTCAAAAAAGATGAAAGCATTGCCGATCTCTTAATTGTTTCTGCGCTTGTTTTTACTATTCTGAGCTGTCTAGTTCTGATTGGTATTTTCTAGCACATCCACAATGGGTGTTCTGTTCAAAGATATCGCTTAGAGTCAGAGACTACAGAACACCCAGAACCTCCCCCTAAGGCGCAACGCGAGTGGTCGCAACCACAGAAGCTTTGATCCCCTCCTTTGACTTAGCCAAATGTCCCATCAGACAAATCTTCGCCGTACTCTGATCCTCAATCCACACCACCACTCCCGCAGGCCCACTCACCAAAGTCCCTGAGCCTGTACAAACATCAGAGGGTTTAACCGTAACCCCATCCACGATCGCCAGTTGGTCGATCAGCGCATAGGAACGTCCTTCTCGGGAGTCCCATCGATACAAAATTTGTGGCCCCGCCCATACCCGAGTTCCACGATCCGTAGAATAGTAGCTAATGGTAGACCCATCAGATCGGATACTTTGAAACAGCGCAGTATACCCAGAAAGGGGAGGTGCCCCCGATTGAATGCGTTGTCCTTCCTGAATATCCGTTGACATTAGATGGAGTGCGCGTTGCAGTTCAGCCTGTTGCACCAGCCGCTCATCGGTCTGTTGACTCATCTGCTGAAAGGTGACTAATCCCCCCAGGGCAACGCCACTTAAGATGAAGCTAGCTGCCGCTGCAACCAATAACTCAGTTAAAGTAAATCCAGCATTTACAGGACGCATGGGTCTAGGGGTAAACATTAGGGCGTAACACAGGTATTGTTGCGATACTGTCCCACCCGCCGTAGACCAATACCCACAGAAATCACCAAGCATTTGGGTTGGGCATTCGATGAACTAAGCCAAAGCGTTCCAGGATTATTGGCAGGCGATCGATTTTCACCTTGGGCATTAAAGGAGATCGTCCAATCATCTTGATGACGACTGTGGTCAAGGGTTACGTCTTTCAAGGTACGTGGCCCTGACACCAAACAAGTTCCCGTCACAGTCACATTGTCCCCCCGCGTCAAAGTCACAGAACATTCTTGATTTCGCGGTTGATTTCGTTTAATCGCTTCATTCTGAGTTTCCTGAATGGCCTGGTCTATCTGGTTCAGTGCCGCATTGACCTGTTGCTGGTGTAGCCACGGGAGGAAGTTGGGGACGGCGATCGCCGCCAAAACCCCCATGACGACCACTGTAATCATTAGCTCAGCCTGGGTAAAACCTCGGGTTCGTCTAAAAACAAACCAGGGCCGCATTGGGAAGAATAGAGGTGTGTAGTTGGGCAAGGAGCGTCTCCGTCTGGATTGACGTTAATTGAGGTTGGTCATCATCATGCTCTTCAGACTGTATTTGCGTTGCCCCAGATGACGTTGAGGTGTGCAGAACCTGATAGGAAATTTGCAAAACCTGAGCAGACGGTACCTCGTGCTTGTCTAAAGATAAAGTACGACGCAGTTTATAGTCATCGGGCAATCCTTGGATGGGTATGGAGGAGGACTGCTTCAGAATAGAATCCAATTGCACAATGGAGCCGATGGTTGCTTGAGAAGATTGATTTTGAGGCGAACTCGCATCCTTGTCCTTCACGGTTGACATTACCTGTTGGGCATAGCTGCTTGAAACAGGAAGTTGGCAGTCAGTGGTGGTTTTGGGTACCACTTGAGCGATGTGGCGAATGGTCTCTACGTCGGCCTGGATACTGGCGATCGCGGTATTCATCTGTTGACTTTTGGCCTTGATTCCTGTTGCTGCGACATATGCCTGAAGGGTTGTGCTCAAAAATAGCGCTGAAGTGAGCATACTCACCATCACCTCAACATAGGAAAGCCCCTTGACCTGCTGCGCTGGTGTCAAGGAATCATAATCTAGATTTTTTCGCCGGACGTTATTCAGCCAGATCATCATTTTTGGGAATCTTTAATAACCATCAAGAAGCGTAAGGCATTTGCTTAAGGTCTATGGGCAAAAACAACCGTTGTTTTTGATCATCTAAAGTTCCTATTTTTATAGGATGGATTTAGTATACGAAAAAAAAACAATACAATACAATATATTAAATTTTGCGGAATTCATCCATACATGCTTTGAGGGGAGGAATGCTTTGTTGCAAAAAGCTATCGTTTGGTAAAATCGCGAAACTATTGAGAAATGAATGGGTAGCATAAACTGAGGCGTGTCTTCGCCTATGGTTACGAATGCTATATTCCCTGGTGCTTGAGCTCGTCCTTATTTCAACTATCAGTCTTAAACCTAGTATTTGTTCAACATGCGCTTTGGCAATCGAAACCACTACCGCTCTATGGGTTGGCTGCAACGCCATGCTCGCTATATCTGGATGCTCCAGCGCATCGTAGATATAGCCATTGCGGTGGTTGTTCTGTGGGTACTTACGCTCATCTTTAAAACTCAGTTTTTGCCACATCCTTACGTCGTGCTATCCATTCTCACCGCCCTATTGATGTGGCTTGTCTTTGGAAGCACCGGAATTTATACCTCTTACCGCAGTGAACATCCTGCCGCGACCTATCCTCGGATTTTGATGGCATGGGTATCTGTATGTATAATTCTTTTGCTGGTGGGTTATATTACCCAAACTTCAGCATTATTTTCGCGGCTGCTGCTGTGTTCCTGGTTTGGGATTACACCCATTGCGCTGTGTTTTCATCATCTTAAATTACGCCTACTGCTGCGGCAGTTACGGGCTACGGGCTTGAACTCTCGCAAAGTTGTGGTTGCGGGGACAGGAGAACTGAGTCAAGTCCTCGCGCAGCAGTTTCAGGATAGTCCTCAGTTTGGGCTTCAGTTCTGTGGCTTCTTTACAGAAGAACCCTTGGGAGCCATGACCGAGATTAAAACGAAGCCCTTAATTGGTACCTTAGAAGAGCTTCCAGGCTATGTCAGACGCTATCGCATTGATGTCGTGTACATTGCGCTAGCGGTTCAAGAGTCCACCCAAGTCAATCAACTGATTGATGCCCTAAAAGACACCACCGCTTGCGTCTATTTTGTGCCAAATATCATCGCATTTAGCTTAATGCAGGCCAAGGTTCAAGATTTTAAAGGTGTCCCTCTGATTTCCATTGCAGAAGTGCCAGCACTTACCCCAGAGGTGTTTGCGAAACGGCTGACCGATATTGTTGTGGCAGTGGGCACATTGATTTTGACCTTGCCAATCACCTTGGGCGCGGCACTTTTGCTGAAAATCACTTCTCCAGGCCCTGTACTTCAAACCCAAGAGCGCTACGGATTTAATGGGAAACCCATTACTGTCTATAAGTTCAGAACCGTTCAAAATCAGCAAGACCACTCTTCTGACCAATCAATATCTTCTTGGGTTGGATTGTTCCTGAAAAATACTGGGCTAGAATCCTTGCCCCAAATCATTAATGTATTGTTAGGTCATATGAGTATTGTTGGCCCACGTCCCCAGCTATTGGCCAACCGAGAGAACTATCGTAAACATGCGGGACGCTACCCATTGGGCTATGAGGTTAAACCTGGCCTAACGGGCTGGGCACAAATTCATGGGCTTTACGGAGAACACGAAACCCAAGAAAATCTCCAGGAAAGGGTTGCCTATGACCTTGACTATGTTCAAAACTGGTCTTTTGGGCTAGATCTTAAAATTATGGCAAAAACCACGTTAACGATGCTCAAGCATCAGAATGCATATTGATCCGGTGATAGGATGGGGTTCAACTTAAGCCCAAAGCCTCAACCTAAATTTTTCTCAAGCTGATATTGCTTCCACAACGTTTGGTACAGTCCAGATTTTGTCAGCAGATCCTCATGGGTGCCTACCTGCACAATTTCGCCTTTGTCCATTACCCAAATTTGGTCTGCGATCGCCGCTGCTGAAAGCTGATGCGTAATAAACAAGACGGTCTTGCGCTGGGTGCCTTCGGTGAGGTTTTTGAGGATATTGGTCGCGGTTTGGTTATCCACGCTGGCAAGGGCATCATCCAAAATCAGGATCGGTGAATCAATGATCAATGCCCGTGCGAGGGCGGTGCGCTGACGTTGACCGCCGGAAAGCGTAATCCCTCGTTCACCCACGAGGGTTTTGTACATTTGGGGAAAATTCAAGATTTCGCTATGGACTTGGGCCTGTTTGGCTGCCTGCTCAATCTCAAGTTGCTCGACGTTAGGGTTGCCGTAGCGGATGTTGTTTTTGAGGGTGGTGCTAAACAAAAAGCTATCTTGGGGCACGTAGGCGATCGCCCCTCTCAAATCTTGCAGCCGAATCTCTGTTGTATCCAGCTCATCCAAAAAGAGCTGCCCGTGTTTGATATTGAGCAAACGGGGCAACGCATTGGCTAAGGTCGATTTACCACAACCCACTGGCCCTACGATCGCCACAGTTGTCCCTGGCTCTAGGGTAAAAGAAACATCCTTGAGGGCAGGTTTTTCAGCGCCAGGGTAAGTAAAGGTGAGATGACGCGCCTCCAGCTTGCCTTTGACTTGGGCTAGGGGTAGGGCGATCGCCTCGGGAACATTATCAATTGCGGGCTGCACGGTCAGAATGGTTTCAATCCGGTCAATGCTGACTTCGCCCCGTTGGTAGGCGGTGATCGTAAACCCTAGAATCGCCGTGGGAAAGATCAGTTTTTCGACGTACAGGATGAGGGCGATGAAGCCGCCCACGGTGATGGATCCGTTTGCGATCGCCTGTCCCCCAAACCAGATCAGCACCAGTAAACTCAGGCTGGCTAACCCACCCAAAATAGGAAATAAAATATTGCGGGTTTTAGCAAGCTGGAGGTTTGCCTCCAGCAGCTTTTGGTTGAGGTGGACAAACTCCTGCTGTTCGTTTTGCTCTTGGGCGTAGATTTTGATCAGAGAGATGCCGCTCATGTCTTCTTGAATCAAATCGCTCAGCCGCGAAAGACATTCTTGCACTGCTACCTGCTGCGCCTTGAGACGTTTGCTGAAGCGATTGACCAGCAGCATCAGGAACGGATAGATGGCGATCGACGCCAAGGTTAGCCCTGCATCGATCTTAAACATGACCGGGAGCGTCAGGATGTAGGCAAAGAAGGTATTGACAAAGCTCAGGAGCGCGAAGCCCACCAGCCGCCGGATGTTATCAACATCGCTGGTAGCGCGGTTAATCAGATCCCCGATGGTGCGGGTGGCAAAGTAGGCGGGTTCTAAGCGCAGTACATGATCAAAAATCTGCTGTTTAAGGTCAAACTCAACCTGACGACCTACGCCAAAGATGGCAATCCGCGACACCATCCGCATCACCAGCATAAAAGTGGCCAGACCCAGAATCAGTCCGACTTCCTGCCAAAGCAGGGACAGCTCAAATTTGGTTTGCAGTTCATCAATGACATGGCTAATTAAAATCGGCAGATACGCGCCGATGCCATTAACGGCAAACAGCGTCACCACGCCCACTGCAACCCTCGTCTTGTGGGGACGCAGATACTGCATGAGCTTTTGAAATCGAGAGTATTTTTGAGGCTGGGGCAACGCAGTCATTCAGTCTATTTAAGCTACAGCAATGGGAGTTTCAGTAGATGTAGCCAAGGGCTTTGGACGAGGATATTTCACCATGAGTCGCCGCACTTCTTCGGCATGATAGGAACTGCGCGTGAGGGGGGAAGAAACCACTTGCAAGAAACCGAGGGCTTCCCCAGCCACGCGCCACGCATCAAACTGCGCGGGGGTGACAAAATCTTGGACGGGCAGATGTTTGGGCGTGGGCTGAAGATATTGACCGAGGGTGACAATATCGCAGTCCACCTGTCGTAAATCCGCCAACACCTGCTCCATTTCTGCCGGAGTTTCCCCTAGGCCCGCCATCACGCCAGATTTGGTATAGACCCACGGCGCAATTTCCCGTGATCGCCGCAGTAACTCTAGCGATCGCCCATAATCTCCCTGAGGTCGCACGCGACGGTAAAGGCTCGGCACAGTTTCGGTGTTGTGGTTGAGGACATCGGGCTGGGCGGCGAGGATATGGGCCAAGGCATCCCAGTTGCTGCACAGGTCTGGGATCAAGACTTCAATGGTGGTTTGAGGTGACAGGATGCGGATATTTTGAATGCACTGGACAAACTGATCCGCACCACCATCGGGCAAGTCATCTCGATTAACAGAAGTAATGACCACATGGTTCAAATTCATGCGGCGTACGGCTTCAGCGAGGCGAGTAGGCTCAGTGGGGTCTAGGGCCGTGGGCTTTTTCTCGAAGTCGATATCACAGTAGGGACAAGCACGGGTACAGGCAGGTCCCATAATCAAAAACGTGGCTGTCCCGTGGCTAAAGCACTCACCAATGTTGGGGCAAGAGGCTTCTTCGCACACTGTATTAAGCTGCAAATCTCTCAAAATATCTTTGACATTGCCCACCCGTTCCCATTGGGGAGCCTTGACACGCAGCCATTCCGGTTTCACCGCCACAGATTTCTCAACTTTTTAGCTCGGTTGTCTAGATTGTATCAAGATCCTGAAGCCTCCATCTGAAGGAGATCTATACATGGTGAGAATGCTCCCTTCCCTTGATGGAGCGATGAACCCATCTCACAATAGTTGAATAGAGAGTGAAATGATTAATCAAAACCAAGAGCAGGACGATCTGAAGGATTAAGTGACTTGGAGTGAAAACTATTTGAAGATTTGTTGTCCGGATCCGAAAACAAATACAAAGGGATGCATCATGCTCTCTTTCAGCTCGTGTTCAGGGTAGCTTGGGTAACAACATACCAATAATTATTAGGCCAATAAAATTGGGGAAGAAAGGAAGCCACACCCCAATAATGCTGAACATTCCCCAGGAACATCCACCTAATAATAAAACAGTGAACCCCAGTGAAGCATAACGAAAAGTTTTCGTTGAGCTACTAAAAACAATAATGACACCACCCAATATCCAAATTGCGATCCATGCGCTATCTGACCAGAAATTCCACACCCAGATTAAAGAGCGATTCCCTAGCGAAACATCAACTAAATAACTCGTTATGTGGGCTTGTAACATCAATCCAGAAATATTTTGAGCCATGGGTGTCTGATGAAAATCTTTATAGCTCTCGGCTGTTGTTCCAATCAAAATAATACGGTCTTTAATCGCTTTGTCAGGAATGTTACCATTCAGCACCTGAGATAAAGTGACTGTTTCAAAACTATTTAGAGAGGATGAGCCTTGGGTAAGTCTATATCCAAGAGGAACTTGTATTCCTCGATCGTCAATACTGTTATAAGCGCCTTGATGTAATTGAAGAGGATAAAAGGTTGAGCGGCCCAATTGCCAAGCCCCGGTCTTATGGATGAACTGGAGTGACTTTGCTGAAGAATTATCCTGATTTGTAAGATAACGAAGGGCTAGTTGAACACTGAATGCATAGGGCACAATACATCGACCCACTTCAGGCTTCATTACCAATAAAGCTCGACGGATTATACCATCAGGATCGGTAATTTGGTCGCTAAAACCAACTGAATCAATTGGGAAATGAGGAGGTGGACTAACTTCTGGCATTAATGTTGCTGTATCTTTAACTCTACATATTGTTACTAAGGGAGATGAAGTATTTGCCCATTGAGAAAGGTTTTTAGCTGCTTCTTGAGAGAGTTGATGATCGCGGTAAATATCTAGCCCAATCACTTTAGCCCCTGCTTTATTCAGGATTACCATTACTCGATTCAATGCCTGTGATGATAAGGAGTCAATTCGATCGCGTTGCTCTGGAAGATTTAGATCCTCCTCTGTAATTTGAATGAGTAAAAATCTGGGGTCGGGTTGAGGATTTCTAGGCGCTAGAGAAACGAAAATATCATAGAGTTTTAGCTCGAAGAACTGAAAAAAACCGAAAAAACGTAGGCTTAAGATAACAGCAGTGATACTGAGACTGAGGCCAAAAGTAAGTAAAAGCCTTTTCCGTAGGGGGAGTAATGGAGGGACAGTTTGCCGTAGTGTGCTCCAAGAGGTAGGCGATAAGGCTGGATGTTGATAGATTACAGGCAACCAAGTCGCACAGGGAAAGGTTTTCTCTAACGATTCCAAGCGATCACGAGCTTGACGTACAGCGGTATAGAGGGGAGTACCTGTAGAGTATCCCTGTAAGAAATATCGTAGAAACGTCTGAGCTACAACATCAGGAACCTTTTCTCTCATCAGAATTATCTGAGGAATATTCAACTCTCCAAGCTCCCAAGCTAGCCCCAGCCCATCACAGGAATTAAAAATGGCAAGTTGTAAACCATTATTAATTGCATGCCTGAGAGAATGTTTTAATTCAGCAATATCCAAACTATCAGTTTCATTTAGTTGTATATAACCCTTTGTATCAGTAGTATGACTATGTCCAGCAAAAAATAGTATGTCTCACGAATTGTTCCAGAGTTTATCTGAAAATTCCTGACGAGAAGGTTGATACAAAAAATCAATTTCGACAGTAGAGGTTTGTTGTAACTCTATTTGGTCAGGATTGAGATTAATTCCCTGATCATCACCAAAAACAGCTAGAATTTGAACTTTTTCTGTGTTTGATTGATTATATTTTTCTGGCTTATGGTAGTTTAGCCTGCTGAAGCCAAACTCTAAGTTAGAATACCCTTCTAGCTCATCCCAAAGGTGCCAAGGTAAACGCCAAATTTGGATTTCGTCCGATTGAATTAATACACGAGCATTATCCAGTCTGAGTACTTCTTGATGAAATGCTCGACGAATGGGATTGAAGTCAGGATGATTTAACCAAGTGCTCATTAAATATTTGAGATCATCCGATATTAATCTACAATTTCTTCTGAGTACGGCAGTCGAATCATCAATGCGAGCAGACTTTACTTTAATAGCACGAGTTTGAACTTCTAATGCCAAATAAGTTCTCTGCCATTCACTATACTTAGCAATAAGCTGGGGATTCGAAGGCAAATATCCAGTTTCTCGAACAAAAGCAGTTCCTTGTTCCTCACGAATCTGAATGCTGACTTTTAATTTAGATTCTATTGAACCATCAAAGCTAAGTATTACCAGTTTGGTATTCATACTACCTATCTAAAAAGATAAACTCATTAAAGATAAATTTCGCCCTCGATTCTTATATTATCTAAGCTGAGCTGGATAATTACGCTATCTCCTATAGATCCCATGAAGTCTAATTGAACATGACGGTTCTCATCCTGAGTACGAGCCATCAGTAGTTCGGTCCGGTCTTGATTGAGTAACGCAAGTTTGAGATCGGTCGGCAGGTACTCTTGATTCACGGATGGGATTGCCTCAAGTGAAAGTTCAAGATCGTTCTCGATGCTAGGTATAGAACGGAGAATTAATGCAATTTCTGGTTGCTTAATGGGTTGTGATAGTTCTGGAGACTCAGAAGGAAATGTAATGATTTTGTACCCAGCAATGCCTTGCTGCTCTCTATAACCAGAATCAAGTGCCAAGTACTCTCTAACCCGTTGTGCTAAAAGAGCATTCTCATGACTGCGATAGAGTCCTGCCACTTGTAGCTGAGGTGGGTTGAGTAAATCTTTAATAGACTTCCACCCAGAATGGAATAGATTATCTCCCCATTGCTGCAAGTCTATGCTGAAGGGTTTAACTTCAACGAGATACTCTACTAGCTCGTCTATCCCCCGCAATACTAATAGTGAGACCTCTTCAGAATTTGTTTGCTCCATAGCACTAATGTTTAGTCGATGTAGAAATCCTAGCAGTGTTGCTTCGTGTTGTTCGAGATCTAGCTCTACGGCAATATAAGCTAGTCGATCGCTCCAGGATTCCATTGGAATGCGAACATGATCGCACCCAGGCATAACAGGGCAGCATTCAATTGTGCCTAGACCAGGCAGTCTCATATCCGCTACATCTAATAGGCTGCGTCGGAGTGGGTCTTGAAAATCGGTTGATACAGTATCTACGTCCCAACCTAAGCAGTTTAAGTAGTGCTTGACCGCAAAGATAGCTAAAGCGTTTTTATAGATTTGAGCTTGTCTATGAAGAGGGCATCCCTGAGCAAGTTGCTGGGCTTGCTGCTCGGCTATTGGACTGAGAATAATTGGAAAGCTGGGAATGGGTAAAAGTTGAGCGTCAAAATAGTTTGAATTCGTCATGGTTAAGATCATATGGCTCCAGAATAGAAGGGTAATGCCAGCAAAGATACAGTGAAAGTCAATTTAGTATTTAGAAATCTAGTTAGTTATGAAGGATCGAGAAATCGAGACTTACCCCATAGAGTTTGCAGATTCTTGAGATATAAGGTTTTTAGCTCCATTGGATCCGCCTTCAGTTGACGGGTAGGTTCTTGCCACAGATGTCCAGACTCCAGTAAAATTTGAGTCAAGCTTGAAAAGGTGATCGGAGGATTATCTACAATCAAAATCTTGTATCGGTTGGACTTAGTTACATCTTGGTAACTCCGAAATTTTTTAATCTGATCTTGATGTATTTGTTTAAGACTTACCTCATTAACCTCGAATTTACGAGCTAAGTATGTCCAAGATTCTCCTTCAAAGCGAGAAAGTCGAATTTTATACAGACTTGAACCTGTTTGGGCCTCAATCAAGGGAGTGGTTAATCTGTCTAGCCATTGCTTGAAAAATTTATGGGGTGTCGTAAACCAATTAAAACCAAACTGATCTGCGATATCCTGCCACGATTGATTTAGTGATCGGGTCAAGACAAGATCTATAAAGGTAACTTCTGGATTGTCGCGGTTGGGGATTCGAAATATATAGTCTTCCTGAAGCCATACTAGCAAATTACTTTCGGAGCTATTGTCAAAGGAGGCAGATGGCAGGTCTAAGTCGTCCACATTCGTAGTAAAACCAAACTGTTTGTTTCTCTTGAGTTCAGTTGCCTCAGCAAAATGTCTTTTATCAAAGTGGAAATTAATCCAGGCCATGAAGGATCCACGGCTCGGATCGAAGCGCTGAATATTTTGATAAATCCAGAGTTGAAGTAGACATTGGGCTTCACGATAGGCTTCTTCGGAAACCCACTCCGGCCTCTTTTTAAGACGATTACTCAGCAGTAGCGCTCTAATTAATACATCAATCGCTTTTTGAAAGCTAAGGCTTTCTGATGGCTGTTGTTGCACATGAATTGCTAATGCTTTGAGTTGTTCCTCGCGTAAAATCTGTCGCCATGTTTCTGACTGGACAATTGCGGAGAGTTCTGCAAACCGTTCGGGAATTGGAGAAGATTCCGAGAGAAGTTCTAATAAACGTGAGCGTACATACTGCTGGGCAAGGTAGCAAATCTCTTGATAAAGCGTAGGCGTATTATAGCGTTGAAGCAATCGGTAAAGCGCATCAAAGCGCAGGATAGCTTCGCTCGCTTGAATTGGGTCAAAGTTTGTCATGCATTGTTTTCCACAACAGAGCCACTTACTGATCTAATCAATCAGCACAGCCAAGTTTTACACGTTGATTTCTTTTATCAGACAGTTGGTGCTTTCCGTATTTTCCCAACATTTTCCTAACATCCGAGACAGGATTGCCATTTTAGCTGGTCTCAAGCCCCACTCTGACTATAATCAGTTAAAAAGAAGTATATATAATTTATTAATTCGTAAAAGCACTTGCCTTTTACGAATAGAGGCTACTATACTACGGCAGCGGGGTTGACATTTTCTTCTAAGCAATAAAATAAAAGGATATGTTCCTGCCAGCCACAATTTTACTTGGGGTTTGCCTAGTTTGTTCTAGCCACCCCATATTAGCTGAACCCACTTCATATTTTGCACAGAAGCCTACTCAATCAGCAGCATACAAACAAAGAAAGTTTGTTCTTCCCCAACTACCTCCTGGGCTGAGTGCTCCGGGGCGACGTAGTAGCGCAGGAAGTCGTGCTCCTGGGACTATCTCTGAGGCAGAGAAAGTGATTGCGATAGTCCCAGAGTTTGAGAAAGTCGTTGACTTCTTGCCAATTCCCCAGGTTTGGGTTCTCACCTCAACACCCCATCCAACGTTTTGGTTCTACGTCCCTCGCTCTAGCATTGGCAAGACGTTGGATTTTAGAATTGAGAAAACATCGACAGTAACAGTCTATCGACAATCTATTCTTGTTTCCCAAGCTGGGTTGCTGGCGATTAAATTACCAACTTCTTTCTCTGGACTTGAGAGTAAAAAGTTGTACCGCTGGTCACTCACTATTCAAAATTTTTCGAGTAACCCTATCGATGGTTGGGTTGAGATGCGGGTTTTGCCGTCGCAGGTTCAACAACAGTTGCTTTCGGCGTCTTCAGATAAAGTTGTTGATCTCTACACTCAGAATGGCTTTTGGCTGGATGGCTTCACTGTGCTCGCCACTCTATATAAGAAAGAACCCAATATTTATCGAGCTGTATGGCAGGATATTTTGGCAGAAATTGGCCTTGAGAAATTAGCAGTAAACTCTTTCTAATCTGGCTTCACTTACGGTAAATAGAACTACTTAGCAGGATCGCAATGACAAGCATTTTTCTCAATCAGTCAAAAATTTTTAGTTTGAAATTATCTATTTCTTTAGCGGTCGTATTAAGTTCATTTTTATTTTTCGGTGTGAAGGCTGTTCAATCCAAAGAGATTTTACATTCCTCCCAAAAACAACTTAAGTTAGCTCGGAAAATAGGAAATAAGATAGACTACGATAGCGAAATTAATCGTTATCGACAGGCTTTAGAGTCGTATCAAAATACAAAAGCAAAAAATCGTTTAGAGATTGGCTCAACCTTGTGGATATTGGGAAATCTCTATGTCCAGAAAGGGATAGAGAGTGGACAGGCTGCGGACTATAGCAAAGCATTAGACTATCTCGAAAATTCTTTGGCGATCGGGAAAGAAAATAAAGATTCTTGGCTGGAATTAAAATCACTTATTTCACTTATTCTAATCGATCACGATTTCTTGACTGAACGCGGCAAGTTTCAGGGTTACATCGATCAGGCTCTAGCTGCAATTCAAAAGTCGGGAATTCGTACTGATACTTATGGCTTTGAGCCTTCTAAGCTTCCAATTTATACTTCACCTCAGCAATTAGAAAATATACAAAATATACTAGGAAATGCTTTTAAGGGTAGCCCATTCCCAAAAGCTTCTTTAGATGTGCAGCAAAAAATTCAGAGTCAGAAAGGTTTAGGTGCAGCTGCTCTCTTTAGCACATTTATTCCTGTACGAACTACTCTTTATAATAAGGCACTTAGTAGCTATCAGTTTAAAGATTTGAATGCCTTGTATGCCATTGAGGAGACGATGCTTGGGCAGGCTTTGTTTAGTAATATCTCTGAGCAGGAGAACCAGACTTATTTTGACAATTTCCAATATTCAACCAGTGCACTGATTTCGTATAACAACCAAGTGAACCCTAAAGCCAAAGATGCGACCCAACTGGCCCTCAACGCTATTCTGTCTCGCAAGGGAAGAATTTTGGATATTTATAAGAGAGCATCTTTGGCTTTACCAAGTGCTATAGAAAGATCGAAGGTTCAAAAAGATGCCGTAAGGAAAGCGTGGTCTGTATTAAGTTGGCGCTACTCTAAAGAATGGATGTATGAGGGAAAATTTCAAGACACTGAGTTAGAAGAAAGAAACCGAAATATTGCCTTTTTTAATCAAGTAGGTATGCGATTAGGTACCTTTTCAAAACAAACAACTGCAAACACATCTGTTCTGGCGAAGGCAGGTATCATTAGCTGGCAATTGTCGCAGCGGGCTTTACCCAGTGATATGGCACTGATTGAGTTTGCTCGGTATCGTCCATATAATCCTCGTGCAGCAATAGATAACCGCTGGGGTCAGCCTCGATATGCAGCCTATTTACTACTTTCTACAGGAGAACCCCAGGGCTTTGACCTAGGTACGACGGAAGAAATTGATAATCTTGTAGTTCAGCTTCGCCGCCTACTGGGTGATAAGGGTTCCGACCTGCGCCAGCTTAATACGGTGGCTCAGCAGTTAGAGGCAAAACTTACCCGCCCCATTCGAGCAGGGTTAGGCAACACCCGTAAGCTCCTGCTCTCTCCTGATGCTCAGCTAAATCTGCTGCCCTTTGGTGCGCTGATGGATGAAAGCAATCGTTACTTGGCTGAAAACTATTCAATCAGTTACTTGACCAGTGGAAGAGACTTATTTCAATTGCAGCAGCTTCAAACTGCCCAGCCACGTCAGAATACGCTGATTGTGGCTGATCCAGATTTCACCAACGGCTCAAGTTCTGGAGAGGGGAGCAGTAGTCGTTCGGCAGACCTGAAGTTCCTAAAGTGTTGCAGCCGCGTTGAAGGAGCCGCAAAGGAGGCCGAAGTGCTGCAAAAACTCATGCCTCAGGCTAAAGTTATGACGCAACGCAACGCCACAAAAGAGGTGATTCAACAAGCCAAGGCTCCCAAGATTTTACATATTGCCACCCATGGCTTTTTCTTGAGCGATCGTATTCCTCCGCTCTACGCTCAAGCTGCATTAAAGGGAAACCCTACCGCTTATGAAAACCCGCTTTTGCGTTCTGGTCTGGCTTTAGCAGGATTTGATCCAAAGTCTGGCAATTTTGGAGGGGCATTGACTGCTCTAGAGGCGAGTCAGTTAGATTTGCGGGGGACTGAATTGGTTGTGCTCTCAGCTTGCCAGACAGGTGTGGGGGAAATTAAAAATGGCGAGGGTGTGTATGGGTTACGTCGGGCATTTATGCTTGCTGGGGCGAAAAGCCTACTTTTAAGTCTATGGGATGTTGATGATGGGGCAACTTATTCACTGATGAGTAGCTACTATTCTCGGCTGTCGCAGGGTGAAGGACGAAGCCAGGCGCTAATCAATACCCAAAGAGCCATGCTGAAATCCCAAAGTTTTAGCCATCCCCACTATTGGGCTGGGTTCTTTCAGTCTGGGGACTGGAGTCCCATCGGAAATAGGGGGCTGTGAGCCACATCCAGATTTTTTAAAACTTTTTTTGAGCCAACGTGTAAAAGCAGGACTTCAATATGGATTAACACATTACTGGTTCTAAGTTAGTTTGTGTTGACGCGGAAGACCCATACCTCGTCCATTAAGGGATGAAGCAATGAGAAGATTTCTGAGCCAATGGTTGTGATAGGAAAAGCCATTGAGGTCTCTAAACGGAGAGACGGTAAAGGAAT
>JANLSD010000069.1:0-11608 GCA_031362245.1 Acaryochloridaceae cyanobacterium OTE_25_metabat_464
ATTCCTTTACCGTCTCTCCGTTTAGAGACCTCAATGGCTTTTCCTATCACAACCATTGGCTCAGAAATCTTCTCATTGCTTCATCCCTTAATGGACGAGGTATGGGTCTTCCGCGTCAACACAAACTAACTTAGAACCAGGTGCATTGAAGTAATAACTTGAAGTATCTCAGATTCCACACACTTAGATAAAAGGTAGGGGCGATCGCCTTTTGCTCAATCTCCGCGAAGGCTATAGATGATGCGATCGCCCAATATCCAACAAGAAAACCATCCCAGGCACTAATGCATCTCATCCCTCAGAGGAATCTGATCTGCACTCAGAATCAGAACCTTCCCATCCTTCCAAACTGCAATTTCCTCCCCCAGCTTACGATGGCGTTCAAGTGCTTCAGCAATAGCCACCTTGCCTCCCTCTGCAATCTTTCGATGCATCGCCCTCATTTCCTCATCTGTCATAGCATCACCCTATAAATTCGGTTCCAAATCGTTTGGTCGTAAATATTAAGCGGTTGATTACGAATACATTCAGCAATGAGCCGAAATTCTTCCACTGAGTTGTCAAAAATCATCCATCCGTCAGATATTGGGAGATAAAGCTCAACTAAATTTTTGAGTCCTCGCTCATAACGCCTGCGCACAACCTCTACAGGGATATTATGTCCTCCGCTTGCAACCCGTTTTGCCACTCGTTCCACCGCCAAATCGGCACTGGGTAGCCACAGATAAATCAAGTTTATCGTGTAGCCCCGTAGTTTACAGCCATTCAGAAATGGAGCAAACGTCCGAGCCGCTAAAGTTGTCTCAAACGCAAAGTCAACACCCGCCTCAGCAAGCGTCTGCAATCGTTCCAGCATCAACCGTCCAGATTGCATCGCCATCGACTCTGGATTCAGCGGAGATAAACCAGATGCAATTGCATCCGCATTCACATATTCAAACACTTGTAAAAAACGGGGTAGCAAAGTCATCGCTAAAGTTGTCTTGCCTGAGCCATTTGCACCGCCTATGACATAAATACTAGACATTAGATTTTAGAGAATGGCAACGATCGCCCCAATCAACCATCAGGAAACTGCCAGCAAAGAATAAATTCAATATCCTTTCCTCCACAAGTCAGACAAGGCTTGGGGCTTGAAGCAACCCATTCTGCCTCGCACCCACGACAGTGACAAAACACATTATTACGATTGGCCTCAGCAATACCGCGATGCCATTCCTGAAGTTCTTCAGATGTTAAAACATTGTCTGGTGTTGCAGGTTCTGCCATCACAACTGACCTCATTACCCAAGCATATTGTCATGATGAAACGCATCAAAACAAAGGGTCAAATAATCTAAAAGCTGGTGACAAGACTCGAACTTGCGACCGGCTGATTACAAATCAGCTGCTCTACCAACTGAGCTACACCAGCATTCTTAACTAAGTATACACAAGGGCTTAGGCAAAACCAACATCCAAGCCAAAAATTACCCTGCCGCCAAAGGCTCGCGCCATTGCTTGAGCCAGTCCAGCACCTGCTCAGGCAAAGGCTGACGCTCACGACTGACCGGATTAATACAAACATGGCGCGTCAACGCCTGACTAATCAGCTGATCGCGATCGCCCTCTCCATAAATCTCATAGCGAATCTCAAACCCATGATGGGACGTAGACACAGGTGTCAGGATAATTTCATGGCGATCGCCACAAAACGCCGGATGACGGTAATCTGCTTCCGCGTGAACAATGGGCAAGGCGATAGCTTTGCACCCAGAATCCGCACTGGTGCTGAAAAACTTCCAAACCTCAATGCCAGCGGCAATCAGAGACTCCTCATAGGCTTCGTGACACATCGCCAAAGTGTTGGCAAAGTAGACCACTCCAGCAGCATCAGTATCTTGAAATCGGACAGTGCGGTGATAAATGAAAGACATCTTGACTTTATGTGAATGATTCGTTAAGATTGTTTACATAAATTAACAAAAAAGATTTTCGCCCACTCCTGCAAGGAATGCCATCGATATCTATCTAACACCCTACTACTCTCCTAGTGGGGTTGTTTTTTGGAAAGGTGCGGATCCAATAGGTTCAACGTCATGGAAAAAGGTGCGGTCGAAATAGCGATCGCCATTTTCCTCTCTGCGAACCACATCTACAAAGCGATGGTCAAACAAAATGCGTTCAGCGCCGTAGGCAAAACGCGTTGTGACAGTATAGGCGACGGTCTCATCTAATCCACTGAGGGACACCACAAGCTGTACATGATCGCGGACTAAATCCTCGGAGGTGCATCCATCAAGGGGGCTATCGGGAGTAATAGGGGAGTAGGCTGTCCAAGAGATATAAAAGCTTGGAGAGCGATCTCGGATCAGGTCAAGGGTATGGATGCGATAAAGATACTCTCCTTCTGCGGTGCGTTCATCGCGCAGCAGATAAACTCGCAGCTGCGCCTCTAAGATTTGATTGTTGCGCTGGTTTGCCATCCGAAACATTAAGGTCTGCACCCCATTATGGTTCGCGATAATCGCATTCCGGCTAAACATGATGCGAGCCGTTGGCTTAGAGAAGCGCGCAAAGGAAAGTCCGGTTACAACAGCAATGACTAATAAGCTGGTGATGGCCTCTAAGGTAACAATGACATTGGCGTAGGACGTCTTGGGGGAAACAACACCATAGCCAATGGAACCAAGGGTCTGGACACTAAAGAAAAATGCGTCCTTAAAGGAACCAGGGTTAGCGCCATTGAGACAGTCGCCTCCCATCAAGTAAAGTATGGCAAAAAAGGCGTTCAGCGCCAAATACGCCGACGAAACCATGCAAACAAAGCCCCACCAAGGCACAGTCAGCATGAGATGGTAGGGTTCTCGCCAGTAGGTGTACCAAGTTCCTAGCCCCTCGGCCTGAAACTTACCGTCCTCTTGGCGCGCAATCCGAATGGGAAGCTGGCTCCGGCCAGAGAGTCGTTTGGCTTTTTGCTTCAGTCTGGTTCGCATGTTTAGGTTGCCACACAAGACTGTCGCCAGTTTAGCCTATTGCCGATGGGCGAGTTTGCTGTCGTTTTAACAGGTGCAAACGCTGCTGGAGATGCTGAAGATCCGGTATCGCTTCGCCATAGCGCCAAGCAACGTAAGCCTGGGATAGTTCTGCCACAATATCGGCCTTAGCAGCGGGATAAGTTAAGCGCACCTGTTGGACATACTCTAAGGGGGTTTCGGAGGGGTGTTTCTGGAGTCCTTGGTCTGCCATAAAGCGCAGCATTTGATGGTACAAGCGGGCCATCGGCGGCAAACGCCGCAGTTGATTGAAGGTCTGAATGGCTTGTCCCGCATGCCAAAGCCCCCAAAGGCCAATGCCAAAGCCACAACTGAGCAACCCTAGCTTAATCAGACCCACAAAACCCTCAGAAAAGAGTCCTAGGACTTTACCAAAGAGTCTACTGAGAAGGGCGATCGCCCCACTAACCCAACCCGCCACTGGCGAAGGAAGCCACCCCGCCACCCAGTTCCAAAACTGCCGCAGCACAGAGAAGGTTTGGTCTACTTCCACAGAGGGCGGATAAAGCTCATGCCCTGGGATGGCGTCAAAGGCAAACCAACCCTGACGGGGAAAGTACACTTCGCTGAGGGCGTAGGCATCGGTGTTTTTGACCACGTAAAGCCCCGTAAATGGATTGAACTCCCCAGGGGCAAAACCCGTTGCTAATCGAGCGGGAATGCCAATGGAGCGCAGCATAACGGTGAGTGCTGAAGCGAAGTGATCGGGATAACCCCCGTTCCAATCTGTTAGGAAGGCGGTCACTAAATCTTGCTGCGGTTGGAGTTCGGGAAGGTTAGGTTGGATGGTGTAGCGTTGTTTGAGAGTTTGAGTGAGGTACAACGCTTTTTCGTAGGGTGTGGTGAGTGGACGCGGTGATTTCGCCAGCAGTTCTTGGGTGATGCGCTGAATTTGAGGAGCGATCGCCGTTGGCACCTGCAAATAATGCTCTCGAATAGTCTTGGGGTAAATCGTGCGGGTTTGATTGAGACGACTGCGATCGCGGTAGGGCACATCGGAAACAACGGAGTAGGTCAAGCCTTCTTCTAGAGGCCCAGGCGATCGCATCCCACCTTCGGCATCCACGGCAATTTCTTGGGTGGGGAAATAGACTTCGCGGGCTTGGGTGAGGGAGGGTAGTAGGTTGGGAAATTCAGCCAGAATGGAAAAGGTTTGAACCACTTCTTTGGTATTGGCTTGGGGCTGCTGAGACGGCAATATAAATCGGTAAGACCACGGTGATCGACGCACAATGTTGGCAGCTTTATTGCGTGAGACTTTCCAGCCTTTGCCTGTATAGCGGTCAAAGGCCATCACTCGCCAAAAACCTTCAGACTGAGCGCGTACCCGCATGACGACTTCTGGCTTTAGGCTCCCCCGCAGGTTTTGGTTCATTTCTTCATTGAAGCCATAGTAAAACTTGGCACTAAAGCTCTGACCTTGACCGGAACCCATCGTTTGACCGCCTGCCCCAGCCTTACCGCCTTTTCCGGTTTTGACGTATCCAGGATTAAACACCTGAGCAGGGTCAAATTTGCCCTTGGGCATTGCCACTTCACCACTTACAGGCAAAGTACGGAACTGATATCCTGGCAGGCGTGGGGTAATGGCAAAAATCAATAGCCCTAAACCTAAAATGGCTCCAAAAAGCACCGCAATCCGGCGAGGTGGTAGCACTGAAAATTGCTGAAGCCGAATGGTTCCTAATCCAAGGCGAGAACGGTAGTCGAGCAGGAGGACGGGGAGGGCGATCGCCACAAACAGCACCAAAAACCCACCAAAGGCCATCGTTTCGCTGATGGTGGCAGCTACTCCGATTAAAATCAGCCCAATCACCACAGAGTAGCCCAAGTCTTTGCGGCGGGGCAGGTCAAAGGTGTGTAGCACCTGGAGCTGAATCAACAGGTCGGCAAGCAACAGCCGCGAGTCACCTGCGTTGCCCAACAGCCGCGACAGCATAACGCCCAGCATCACCAGCATGCCAATGGCAATGCCAAACTTTGCCACGAGGTTACGACGGCGGCGACTGTACCAGCTCCAGGTTGCCCCTACAATACTGAGGGGAATGGCCCACAGGCTATTGGTACCAGAGGCTGCAACATCGGTAGAGGCCATGCCAACGCTTACGAGTGCTTGTACTGCAATCCTTAGCCACAGAGAGTCTTCAATGGATGGGGCGGGAGAGGGCGATCGCTTTGAACTTGGAGCCTCAGTACCCTTGTGTCCAGTCAACCGTTGAAAGTAAGTTTGAAGGGAAAAAGCCTTCATGGATTGTGAAACCTGCGCCCGACGGATTTGCCCTTAGTCTACCCGCCAAAGCTAATCTGCCTTCCAAGCTGCGTCTTGAGCGTAAGGGGCATTAGAAACAAGGCTATCTCGTCACTTCCATTGCCTAGCCCATTCCCGCACTGCTTTACGAATGGCGCGTCGTCCTGCTTTGCGATGGGCTTCAATCAACTCAGGGAGTTCTTGAATGGGGAGTTGAGGCAACGCTAGACTGATCTGCGCGCTGACATACTCTCCATCCTGTAGATGGTAAATTTTTAGCGCTCCACTGTCGTAACTCCAGATTTCTGGCACACCCAATCGGGCATAGATGGGAAAACGATCCAGGGATTTACTGGTCATGTCAATTTCTAGAACCAAGTCAGGGGGTGGATCGCCCTTGCTTAAATCTAAATCTAGCCTGCCTCTGACAATCGCTTCATTTTGAAAATAAAAACAATTGTCTGGTTCCGCACCTGCTAACTTTATTTGCTTGCGCCAGGTGGTTGAACCGTAGGTTTCGTAGTCTATCTCTAGTTCTTCTGCGGCATCCTGTACGGCAATGCTAATCGCTTCTTTGAAATACTCGTGTTCTTGTAAGGGTGTCATAATTTCTAGGGTGCCGTTGTCATAGGCCATGCGAGCTGAGGGGCGATCGCCCGACGCTTCCAGAAATGTTTCGTATTGCTCCCAGCTAACGTTATGGAGCACCACTCGATCTGCACGGTTTCTGACGGCAACCATCGCTGAACCTTAGTTAACGATTTGAGGCTTTTGTTTAGTGTATTAGATCTATAGAATGTTCGTGGTTATTGGCGTTGGCACTCTCTTTTTCAAAGGTTCCTTGAACAACCGTCTGGGCTAAGAGGGTTTCAATAAATCCATAGAGTTCATCTTCTGGCTGATGATTGAGCACCCTAGTTTTGAGGTCTAGCAAACCTTGCACAAGCATATCTGCGGAGTGTTTATAGTTGACGTTGGCGCTCAAAAAGTCTGTAAAGACGGTGCGCTCAATCTCTAGGCGAGAGGGCAGTTCATCTTCATTAATGTAGGTCTGAAATTCGCGGCCCGTTACGTCATACTTCAGCAGAAAAATGAGCGATTGGCTGAGTTCGTGCAGGGTGGATCGCAGCGCACGTATATCCAAATCAGACCGATCAAACCCGATGCTGCCATGCAGTCGCAGTTCTACGATCGCACCTTCGGTCTTTTCTTTGCGGATGGCTTGCTTGACCAGGGCGATCGCCCCTTGCTCCAGCTCAGCCGCAGTTTGCTCTGGGTCAGCTTGAAGGCTCAGCCGCACGATGTTGCGCTGAAAAAAGTCTTGCTTTAGTTCTGCGTTTACACCCGCATCGGAAAGTTCTACAAGGTAGACCCCGCGTGGGCTTTGGACTTGATTTTCGGCAACGCTATTGGCTTCAATGGAACCAGGGTTAAAAATCCAATTGTCTACGCTGTAGTTGCGGTGGATATGACCTAATGCAAGGTAATCTACCTTTGCTTCCTTGAGGGGCAAAAAGTCTTGGTAGCGTAATGCGCCTGCATAGCGGGCAATCTGGCCTTCTAAGCCGTGGTGAAACATCATGACCGTATGTTGAGGGCCAGGGGGGAGCTGAGGAATAGCAGCCGCTAGCTTCTGAATGGCTTGGGGTGCAGCGGCCCCATACCATCGTGAGCCAATGACTCGCACGCCGCAGGGTAAATCAATATAGCCGCCGCTGCGATGCTCTTCTGACCAAGGTTCGAGTTCTTCGTTTTCATTGGGTTCTAGGAGTTGGAGTACGCCCCAACTGGAGAGGTAGCGCAGCCAACTGGTTTGGGTACCGTAGGGTCTGTAATCGTGGTTCCCTTCGATCGCCAGGACTGGAATGCCTGCTTCTTTGAGGGGTGCCAGACAAAGCTGGGCTTGGTTAAGGGTGGAGGGAAGAACTTGGCGCTGCTCAAATAAGTCCCCAGCAATGAGGACAAAATCGACTTCTGCATCTAGGGCATATTTCTGGATAGCATCCTGAAGGGCATAAAAGAAGTCTTTGGTGCGCTCTGGAGAATCGTATTTGGTAAATCCTAAGTGAACATCAGCGAGATGCAAAAATTTTGGCATGTCGATACCTACCAAACCTTCCTAGACAAGTTTCAGGACTTTTGTCAGTCAACCAGGATATCATCACTCAACTGACTGCATAGGATTGGGCTTCGACTCCGCTCATCTCACACCAATACAGGATGGGAGGGTAAGCGAAGCCGCAACCCGTTTTAGGTCTACTTACTCAACACCTTCAATGCGATCTTCGATTTCTTGATAGAGATCGCGCAGCATTTGAAGATTTTCTTCACTGGTTTCCCAGTAGCCACGACCATTCACTTCCAGTAGTGTCGCCACCATCTTACGGAAAGAGTGTGGATTTAGGTTTTTAAGCCGATCGCGCATGGCCTCATCTTCTATGAAGGTGGTATTAACATCCTCATAGACCCAGTTGTCTACTGCGCCTGCTGTGGCTGACCAGCCGCTTGTGTTGACCAAGCGCTTGGACAGTTCCCGCACGCCTTCGTAGCCGTGGCTGAGCATACCCTCATACCACTTGGGGTTTAGCATTTTAGTACGGGCATCCAAACGTACCGTTTCTGAGAGCGTCCGCACCTGAGCGTTGGCTGTGGTGGTGTCCGCAATGAAGGAGGTGGGCTGTTTGCCATCACCCCGCAGCTTGGCGACAACCTTGGTGGGGTCTGAGTCAAAGTAGTGGCTCACGTCCGTAAGGCTGATTTCTGAGGAATCCAGGTTTTGGAACGTGACTTCCACGGTCTTGAGGGTGGTTTCAAAAATGGCGCGGGACTGATCCATCGTGCCAGGGGAATCGGCGGAGAAGGCGAAGGATTTACGGGTGAGGTACATCTCTTGGAGTTCGTCTTCACTTTCCCAGGTGCTGTTTTCCACCGCCAAGCTGACGTTAGAGGAGTAAGAACCCGAGGCATTAGAGAAAACGCGGGTGGCGGCTTGGCGAAGTTCGATGCCCATGTCCTCGGCTTGCTTAAGGGCGTGCTTACGGACAAAGTTCATCTCTAGGGGTTCATTAGCTTCCGCTGCCATTTTGACCGCTTGATCCAGCAAGGCCATCTGGTTGATAAACAAGTCGCGGAATACCCCAGAACAGTTCACCACCACATCAATACGGGGACGACCCAGTTCTTCGAGAGAAATAAGTTCAACCTTGTTGATCCGCCCCAAAGAATCGGGTTTAGGACGAGCGCCCACCATCCACATCACTTGAGCCAGGGATTCACCGTAGGTTTTGATGTTGTCCGTACCCCACAGCACCATCGAAATGGTTTCGGGCCAAGCGCCACCGTTATCGCGCTGCTGACGAGCCAAGAGACGGTCTACGACGACCTTGGCAGAGGCGATCGCCGCCGTAGTCGGAATCGACTGGGGATCCAGTGCATGGATATTCTTCCCTGTCGGCAATACATCGGGGTTACGGATGGGGTCTCCACCAGGGCCAGGGAGGACGTACTCACCTTCAAGGGCTTGGAGCAGCGCACCCAGTTCGTTGTCTGCCACAATTTGCTTGAGGCAGAACTCTAGATATTCCACTAAGGATTTGAGAGTTTCAGCAGTGACGGCTTTGTAGCCCAACCCGTGCAGCGCCTCAATCCAGGGTTCTTTGCGCCCCATGTTAAAGAAATTCAGGATCGAAACCCGCTCAATTCGCCCTTCGGCGTTGGTTTGCTCTTGCACTAAGGCTGAAACCGCTGCACGGGTCGCCATCGTGATGTCATTGAGGAGCTGTACATCTTCCAAAATGCCGTTGTCGCTATTCTGGAAAATCTCATCCATCTCCCGCCCGATGCTCTCGGCTAACATGCGGGGCAGACTCTTCACGCCTTCTTCCGCACGGTCGAGGCTGGCGATATTGACCAAGGTGGCGATCGCCTCATCTGCGGTAGGGGGCTTCCCGACCACATGCAAACCACAGGGCAGCAGCCGCGCCTCAATTTCCATGATCTTGATATAGACCTTGCCCACGAGGTTATCGCGATCCTCAGAGGACATGTCCTTGGCATCACCTTCTGGTAGGTCAATGTCCTTATCAAGGTTGACGATACGGGCTTGGTCGATGATGGAATTGGCGATCGCCGCCCCGCGCCCAGTATCTTTGAGGGTTTGGTAAGAGGCAATCAGTTCGCCCAGTTCCTTCAGCCCCTTGTACAAGCCTGCATTTTCAGCAGGGGGTGTGAGGTAGCTGATGGTGCTGGCATAGCTACGGCGTTTGGCGATGGTGGCTTCCGAGGGGTTGTTGGCGGCGTAGTAGTACAGGTTGGGGATATTGCCGATTAGGTTATCGGGGTAGCAGTCGCCGGACATGCCCATTTGCTTCCCAGGCATAAACTCCAAAGAGCCGTGGGTGCCGAAGTGAAGCACTGCGTCTGCGCCCCAAACTTGGTTGAGGTAGGTGTAGTAGGCGGCAAACCCGTGGTGCGGACTGGCTGAGCGAGAGAACAGCAGACGCATGGGGTCGCCTTCGTAGCCGAAGGTGGGCTGTACGCCAATGAAGACGTTGCCGTAGTGCTTCCCAAACACCAGCATGTTTTGCCCATCGGTGTTGAGCTGCCCAGGAGGTGGTCCCCAGTTTTCTTCGAGGCGCTTGGAGTAAGGTGTGAGGGCTTCGTACTCCCGCACAGGCATCCGGTAAGCGACGTTGAGTTCGGGGCTGTTGTACTGCGCCTGGGCATCATGAAGGATATCCAGCATTAGCACTTCAGGGCTTTCAGGGAGTTCACCCAGGTCGTAGCCGTTGCGTTTGAGGGCTTCTAGCACCTTGTAGATGGAGCCAAACACGTCGAGGTAAGCAGCAGTCCCAATGTTGCCCTTATCCGGCGGGAAGCTAAAGACCGTAATGGCGACTTTTTTGTTAATTTTGGGCTTGCGGCGCAGGTTCGCCCACTTGATGGCTCGCTGTGCCACCGTTTCAATCCGGTCTTGAAGGGCGATCGATTTACCCGTATTGCCATCCCGACCGGAGAGAATAATCGGCTCAATCGCTCCATCTAGCTCAGGGATTGCAATCTGAAGCGCGACTTGGATTGGATGCAGACCCAGATCGCTGTTTTCCCATTCTTCCGTGGTTTGAAACACCAGAGGCAGCGCCACCATGTAGGGACGGTTCAGCTTTTTGAGGGTTTCGATCGCCTTGGGATGATCTTGCCGTGCAGGGCCGCCCACCATTGCAAACCCAGTCAAGGAAACGGCTGCATCAATAATAGGAACTTCGCTGCCGTTGCCCTTCGCAGGGTCAAAAAAGAAAGCTTCCACAGGTTTAGAGAAATCCAGGCCACCTGCAAATACAGGAATCACCCGTGCGCCTTGGGATTCTAGCTCTTGCACCATTGCCACATAGTGGGCATCGTCCCCAGTCACTAGGTGAGTGCGCTGAAGAATGACACCGATTGTAGGCGCGAGAGGGTCTTTGAGGTCTGCATCAATATCGCGGCGGGAGTTGAACCAGTTCAAATATTCCCGCACGTCTTCAAACATTTCGGGGGCGAGAGGGTGCCAGATGCCCATATCGGGGTAGGTGACAGGCTCTTGGTAAGCAAGCGTCGCGTCTCCATTGGAGAGTTTGCGAATGCCGTCATCTTTAAAGACGTACTTATCCGCCAACATTAAAAAGAAATTTTCGAGGTTCTCTGGGGATCCACCCAACCAATACTGAAAGCTTAGCATGAAGTTACGGGCATCCCGTGCCTTATCCATTGGCAAGTATTTCAGCACTGTGGGCAGCGTCCGCAGCAGCTTCAGCATTGCGTCTTGGAAGCCAGCGCCTGCGTTTTCCTTGCGCTTCTTCATGAACTGGGAAATCACGCTCTTGGATTGCCCAATCTGAGACAGGGAAAAACTCCCCATTTTGTTGAGGCGCATGACCTGGGGCATGGAGGGGAAGACCACGGCGGCATCCAGGCGATCGCGGTGGGGTTCGACGGCAGCGACGAGCTTGTCTGCCATATCTTCTAGAAAAATCAGCGACCCGATGAAGATATTGGCCTGGGCGATGTCGCGCTCAAAGGCGGCGTAGTTTTCGGGCGATCGCAGTTCTTCGATGAGATAGCCGTTAAGTTCAATGGCTAGGTTGGGGTTGTTTTGGTTGATGGAGGTTGCCGCAGCCGTCAGAGAGCTTTGATACTGAGGCTCTAACACGACATAGACCACCTTCATTAAGGCGCGTCCCTTGAGATCTTCGGGACTAACGTGCCTGATGGCGGACTTGACGTGAGTGAACATGCAGGAGAACTCCTTAGAGTACGGGTTACGAAAGGATGCTGTCTAAATTATTCT
>JANLSD010000070.1:0-2468 GCA_031362245.1 Acaryochloridaceae cyanobacterium OTE_25_metabat_464
ACTGGATTCCGCTGAGCATTGGCGCGGTTCGACCCACTCAAGGACGGACGCTGGCGGTGATGCAGGTGAGCGGCGGTTCGCAGTCCTTTAATGCGGTGAATACCCTGCGGCTGCTGGGGCGCTGGATGCGGATGTTTACGATTCCCAATCAGTCTTCGGTGGCGAAAGCCTATCAAGAATTCAACGAAGACGGCACCATGAAGAATTCCGATTACCGCGATCGCATCATTGATGTAATGGAAGAACTCTACAAGTTCACCTTACTGCTGCGGGATAAGACGGACTACTTGTGCGATCGCCATAGTGAACGCAAAGCCCAAGCGGCTAAACAACCCTAACGAGACTTCAACCCATGAAACGCATTATGTTTGTTTGCAAGAAAAACTCGGCTCGATCTCAGATGGCGGAGGGGTTTGCCAAAGCCCTTAATCCTGGAACCCTTGAGATTGTCAGTTCTGGGCTAGAAGCAAGTCAGGTGAATCCAGGGGCGATCGCCGCGATGGATGCGATCGGCATTGATATCCGCCACCAATCCTCTGACCCCCTCAGTGACTTTAAGGCGGAAGACTTTGATGTGGTGATTTCTCTGTGTGGGTGTGGTGTTAACTTGCCGCCGGATTGGGTAACACAGGAAATATTTGAAGACTGGCAACTGGATGACCCTGCCGAGCAACCCGAAATTTTCCCGAGAGTGCGCGATGAAGTCCAAGCACGGGTCAAAACTTTGATTCAAACGCTCACCGATGAAGAATCTTAGTCAATTGTGGTCAAGGCGGCTTGGGCTGTTTTCAGCAGCGGCGATCGCCGAAGCCATCGGCACGTTCATTTTGGTGTTCGCGGGGACGGGTGCGGTGATGGTCAACCACATCAGTGGCGGCGCTATCACTCACCTGGGCATTAGCTTTGTGTTTGGCGCTGTAGTAGCGGCGTTGATTTATAGCCTGGGACATATCAGCGAGGCTCACTTTAATCCGGCGGTGACGCTGGGGTTCTGGGCAAGTGGATTTTTCCCGCGACAGAAGGTGGTGGCTTATATCCTGGCTCAGGCTTTGGGGGCAGTGACCGCCTCTGCACTGCTGCGGCTTTCCCTGGGTAACGTGGCGCAACTGGGGGCAACCCTGCCCCTCAAAGACAATTGGGGACAGGCTTTCGTTCTAGAAACCGTGTTGTCCTTTATCTTAATGTTCGTGATTTTGGGTTCTGGCCTTGATCGCCGTTCTCCGGTGGGATCTGCGGGGTTAGCCATTGGGTTGACGGTGGGATTGGAGGCGGCATTTATGGGTCCCATCACGGGGGCTAGCATGAACCCAGTGCGATCGTTTGGGCCTGCGATCGTGGGTGGAGTTTGGCAGCATCATTGGTTGTATTGGGTTGCGCCTATTTTGGGCGCACAGTTGGCGGTGTTGACCTACAGACGGCTATCCAATAACTTTCAGGATATTGAGGCTTAGATTCAGTCAAATTTCGTTCTAAGCTTGAGCATTCACTAATACAGTATTTGCCTGCATTTGCAAAACCAGTAAGAATATTAAGTGAAGACTGAGTGTTGTTCAATGACGAACACACTATCGATTCACTCAAACGGTGAAATCATGGCTGTGCAAATTTCGGTTCAACATATTGATGTACCCTTGGGTCAGCGGGTATTGCTCCATGACGTGAGTTGGGAGGCGTTTGAATCTATTTTAGAAGAGTTAGGAGACCATCGAAGTTCGCGGTTGGCCTATTACAATCGTGTGTTAGAAATTGCAATGCCCCTGCCTGAGCATGAGTATGACAAAGAAATTGTAGGCGATCTCCTCAAGGCTTTATTGGAGGAGTTAGACATCGAGTTTTTGACACTGGGTTCAACGACCTTTAAGAATCCAGCGCTCAACAAAGGTCTTGAACCTGATCAATGCTTTTATATTCAGAATGAAGCACGGGTTAGAGGGAAGAAACGATTAGATTTAACGGTAGATCCACCTCCCGACTTAGCAATCGAGATTGATATTACCTCACGCACCTATCCTGATATTTACACAGCTCTAAAAGTGCCGGAATTATGGCGTTTTGACCGTGGCGTTTTACAAATTAATGTCCTAGAAAATGGGGAATATACGCTTGCTTCTGAAAGCCCTAATTTTCCAGGCTTGCCCTTGCCTGAAGCCATTCCTCAATATTTGACTCAAAGTAAAGCAGTGGGGAGAAATGTAGCAATTAGAGCCTTTCGGAAGTGGATTCAAGGGTTTTCAACCTCTAGCACCACTCAATTGCCTTAAATCTGAATATAAAAGCATTGATCAGGTTCAAGACCTTTGTTGAGCGCTGGATTCTTAAAGGTCGTCGCTGGTTCTAAGTTAGTTTGTGTTGACGCGGAAGACCCATACCTCGTCCATTAAGGGATGAAGCAATGAGAAGATTTCTGAGCCAATGGTTGTGATAGGAAAAGCCATTGAGGTCTCTAAACGGAGAGACGGTAAAGGAAT
>JANLSD010000263.1:0-2139 GCA_031362245.1 Acaryochloridaceae cyanobacterium OTE_25_metabat_464
CGAGATACGTGCAAGCTGGCTCATAAAGTCTTGATCTCTTATTGAAATACTGCCAAATCAGTTTGGATTAGGGCGACAGTCAGAAGGAAAATGGACGCTTATCTGACGATGGCGTTGACGCGGCAGAAGTCGGTGAAGGCATACAAGGTCTATTCTGATGCGGTGCGGTATGAGGCCGCACGAGCAGCATTCTTCGTGTCACGGGGGATTAAGGAGCGCAAGCCTGTGTCGCTTGAGCAAATGCTGGAGCGAGGTTATTGATGGAGGTAAGAAGGGCGATCGCTACAGAAGCAAGCTGAAGCTCAGTTTTGGCAGGCGATGGGGGAGGCGTTACTACTCAGGCTCTACATTTAGATCTTAATATCCTGAAAACGCTACTGGCAGCGTTTCCTGTTTTCTCTATTCGATTGAAAATTTGTTAATTCTCAACAAGACACCTATTTTGGAGCCTAATCGAGAATTGCTTTTTCAAGAAATCGGCTAAAAAGCTTATAGAGCAAGACTTTAGAGTTTTCAGAATTAGCCTGAGTAGTCACCATAATACAAAATGCAGAGGTAAAACCTTGCTCAGTGCTTTGTTCGTAGAGTCCCTGCTCTCATCTCTCTGAAAAACCCATGGAGCCAACCTGAACTAGGGGTCTGAGGTGCAGTGGAACGGAAAGTAGGGTTAAGTAGCTATTTTGAATAGCCAAATGAAAATCAGACAATCTGGCGCATTGATTTTTATGCCTAAGAGCGGCCTTAAAAGCTTTGGAGAGAGACGCTTTCAAGACTTACCTCTCCTAAATTAAGTCTTGGTTCAAATACTCTAAGTAGGTGAGAGGAAATCTTTACGGAGAGATGGTCAAATTGGGTATACCCATATTGACCCATTCTAAGTGCCATAGCCAAGAACAAGAATCCCGATGTAACTTGGCTATAACCTATTTGGCTATTCTAATTGTCTACTTAACCCTGTTTTCCGTTCCACTGCACCTCAGACCCCTATCCCAACAATCTGACCCAATTGGCTCTACCTAATGTGACTTAAACCCGCTGTAAAAGGAAGTCTGTTTTAGCAAGGATGCGGCTAAAATGAACGGTACGGGATGATTGTCCTATCCTCATTCAACTTTGATCTATGCTAAAGCTATCTTTGATTTATTCTGTAGCCATCGCGGCTCTCACTGCATTGCTCGTACTTTGTTTACAGACGATTTCTATAAGTCCTGCATTGTCAGCAATATCAGATGTGTCCGTTGACTCACCTACCATTATTGCTACGGCTGCCACTCCACCAAACCTGGTTTCAGCCAAATTGGCTGGGAAACCTGTTCATGTCCTTTACATGACTCGTGCGGGAGATACTGTCTTAGTACGCTGTTATCCTGGCTATTTACCCTCCATTTCGATTCAATCAATGGGCAGTAAACCTAGCGCGGAGGCTCCCAAAGAAGGGGCTTTGGTTTGTAAAGCCGCTGCGTAAAGGAATGACTATTCCCACGCACTCTAGTCGGTTAAGCAATCAGCAATTCTCATTATGGAAAATAGCCTTACCTTACAGAGGGTTCAATCGCCTGAAACATCGAGAATTGGTTAGGCTATTACCGATCAAAAATCTTTCAAGGGCTTGTTTTTAGGCGACAGACCTCATAATGAGAATTGCTGTTAAGCAATGCAGAAACGTGCTTATATGACCTCTTTATGCTCTATTCCCATCTATATCAGCAGCATTCGTGGCGTCTTCACCAAACTTGGGCTTAGACTACTAGCCTCCTGCCTTCGCCCTCGTCCGTTTGGGCTTGCCTTACGCTGACACTTCGGCGCTCCGAACTGCTGCTCAACCATTGCACGTTGACCGCCTGGTCAACGACATAAGCCAAAACTCCACAGGCTTACCAATCTAGGTTATCTTTCAGGTTCCTGATGACTGAAGAAATTGCTCAAAGTCTTCTAACGGCAAGGGTCTAGAAAAGAGCCACCCCTGACCATA
The DNA here is from genome assembly GCA_031362245.1 of Acaryochloridaceae cyanobacterium OTE_25_metabat_464. GTDB lineage: Bacteria > Cyanobacteriota > Cyanobacteriia > Thermosynechococcales > Thermosynechococcaceae > JAAURS01. The sequence goes on from JANLSD010000263.1 coordinate 1,973, forward strand.
CTGGACACCTCGATCCCTGAGGTATTGGTATTGTGCCTCAGTTTCTATGCCTTCAGCAATGAGCGTTAGGCCGAGTCGATTTCCAAACTCAATCAGACTGTCCACAATCTGAATCACATTACTACCATGCTCAATTCCCTTGACAAAAAGTTGATCTAACTTCAACT